>CBFGWV010000035.1:0-25524 GCA_965652545.1 uncultured Candidatus Competibacteraceae bacterium
GCCCTTCTTCTTGAAGCGCGGGAAGTCTGCCCGCTTGGCAAAGAAGTTGGCATAGGCCCGCTCCAGATCCTTGAGCGTTTGTTGCAGCGGATGGGTCGGGGCATCGGCCAGCCACGGCGTGTCCGCGCTGTTACGCCATTGCGTGAGCAACTGACACAGGCCGGCATAGCCGAGCTTCTTCTCGCCGGCCTCAAAGCGCGCCTTCTGCAACGCCAGTGCCTTGTTGAAGACGAACCGGCATGAGCCGGCAAAGCGGCGCATGGCACGCTGTTGATCGCCGGTGGGCATGAGTTCGTATTTGAAGGCCTGGAGGCGTTGCATGCGCGAATCATATGCTTGGTTTATGTGAAATACAAACGACACCAGGCAAATGAATTACCGTTTTATGATATTCTAATGCTATTTGTTGTAATGAGAACGTGCCGCCGTAACGTATACGTCGAGGACACCCTCAATGATCCGAGCGGCAGCAGACGCCCAAGCAATCGACGCAAAGGACGCCTGCGGCGTCCGCGCTATTCTTCCCCGGCCTGAAGGCCGAGGCTTGCCGCGCATCGGGTCAATGCGCCCATCGTGTTTTGTTCTCCGGTTCTCGATGCGGCGTCATGGGCGGGTCAGTGGATTCCAGGCGGCCATGGCTTTATCAATGATGGCGTTCATTGACTCGAGCGATGCACCGTCACGGGCTTCGATGGACAGGCCGTTGAGCACGGTGACATAAAACGCGGCCAGGCCCTTGGTGTCCACGCCGGCCGGCAGGTCGCCGTCGGCGATGCCCTGATCCAGGCGCTGGCGCAGGGCGGCGTGGGCTTGCTGTCGGCAGTCGGCGAGGAAGTCGCGCACGTTGGCGTTCTGCGGTGCCCCCAGGTTGGCGGCCAGGACGATCATGCAGCCCGGCGGTTTACCCGGTTGGGTGTAGCCGCGCGCGTTGTCGCGCAGCATGGCTTCGACGGCCTGGCGCGCGGTCGGCTGCGTGGTCAGGGCGTTCACCGTGGCGTGGCCGTCGGTCTGGTTGTAGAGCGCCACGGCTTCGCGGAACAAGGCTTCCTTGCAGCCGAAAGCCGCGTACAGGCTGGGTTTTTGTATGCCCAGTGCGGTGGCCAGTTCACCCACCGAGGTGCCCTCGTAGCCCCGTTCCCAGAAGATCTCCATAGCGCGGCGCAGCGCTGTCGCCCGGTCGAAGGCGCGCGGGCGGCCACGGCTACGGTGGGGGTCGGACGGGTCCATACGTCGCCGGCTCTCGCGGGATGCTGTATTTGGGCAGACATCATACCGCTTGTGTCCGGCTCGCACCGTGTGCGCAGATATTTTAATACCGATTGGTAAAAAATGTTTGACGGGGCAGAGGCGTTGCGCGTACTTTTTATTTACCATTTGGTACAGATAAGGAGTACGCAATGCCCTTCCTTGAAAATCGTGTCGCCCTGGTCACCGGTGGTAGCCGTGGAATCGGCGCGGCGACCGTGCGCCAGCTGTCAGCCCAGGGCGCGACGGTGGCCTTTACCTACCGACGTGCGGCTGACGAGGCGGGTGCGGTGTTGGCTGCCATCGAAGGTGGCGGCGGGCGCGGTTTGGCCATCCAGGCCGATATGGCGAGTGCCGACGAGGTCGTCAACGCCGTCAGGCAGACCGTCGAGGCCTTCGGCCGTCTGGACATCCTGGTCAACAATGCCGGGATCTACGGCCAGGAGCCGATCGAGGAGGTGTCCCTGGCGGCACTGGACGAGATGCTGGCTGTCCACGTGCGCGGTGTCTTCCTGGCTACCCAGGCGGCGGTCGGTCATATGGCGCACGGCGGGCGCGTCATCTCCATCGGCAGTTGCCTGGCCGAACGCACCGGTGCGCCGGGGCTGACCTTATACGCGATGACCAAGGCGGCGCTGGGCGGGCTCACTCGCGGTTTGGCGCAGGACCTGGGGCCGCGCGGTATCACCGCCAACCTCATCCTGCCTGGCTCGACGGACACCGACATGAACCCCGCCGACGGTCCGGGCGCTGCTCACCAGATCGGCCAGACACCCTTGGGGCATTTCGGTAAACCGGAGGATATCGCCGCCACCGTCGCGCATCTGGCCGGCGACAGCGGGCGCTTCATCACCGGGGCGTCGATCGCCGTCGACGGCGGCTTCGGGGCCTGATCCGCCATGGCCTGGACGGTATTGATCGCGGCCGGTCTGCTGGAGATCGTCTGGGCCATCGCCTTGAAGCAGTCCGACGGTTTCGCTCGCCTGTGGCCCAGCGTGCTGGGTGTGACTGCGGCGGCGGTGAGCTTCGCCCTGTTGACCTGGGCGCTCAAGCACCTGCCGGTAAGTTTGGCCTATGCCGTGTGGGTGGGTATCGGTGCCCTGGGCGTGGCGGTGGCGGGTATCGTCGCCTTCGGCGAACCCGTGTCCATACCCAGGGTGGTGTTCTTGTTGCTGATTCTCATCGGGGTGGTCGGATTGCGTCTTCAGGCCTGATGATCACCCCTGCTGAATCAACCGCCCCAGCACGGCGTCGAGAATGCCCACGAAGTCCGCCGGCAACTGGGCGCGGGGGGCCTCGGGCTGCGGCAGGCGCGACTCCAACTGGCGAAGCCCCGGGTCTGCGGCGCCCAGCACGGTCGTCAGGTGCTCGATCAACGCGCGCGCCAGTAGCGGCAGGGCCAGATGCGCGCCGGCCGCGGCGGTGAGATTCAGCTCCTCGCACAACCGCGCAATCATGGCGAACTCTGGGCGGCCGTCCAGTGCCAACTGCTTCATGGCGAGCACACGGTCCGTATCGACCAGGGTATCGCCGGCTTTTGCCGGCGCGACGGTGGCGGCGCGGCGCGGCGGCAAGTGGCCCTCCAACCGTTCGGGCAGGGCGGCCAGCCAGTTCAGCCCGTGCCGTACGCGCTGGCGAAAACGCCACCAGTTGACTGTGTCGTCCTCGGAACCGGCACTGTCCACATCCAGGGCGACCTCCCATTCCTGCACCAGACCGGGTTGGCTGACCGCCGTATCGCGCAGGAAGCTGGCTACGTCGCTGGCCCAGCGCTGAAGCTGGGCGTGCACGGCCAGTGGCTGTTGCAGCGACAGCAATTGCTCGCCCTGGGCGTGCAGACGTTGTAGTCGGTCGGTGTCCATATCGACGCCTCCAGATTCAGTGTGCATGGAGGATAGAGCATCCCGGCGATGCGGTCATGAATGGATGACCGGTGACGGCGCTTGACAAAAACGCAAGCCACGACGCCTCAGGCCTCGGTTACCCTCCCGGTTAATGTTCGCTGTTGCAGGGTTGTTGTCCCATGCCGCTGTTCGATTCTCCCATTCCGAACCATGAAGCCTTCCTCTCGACGCTGATGACCGCTTATGCCGAGGTCACCGGCGGGGGCGGCGAGCACGCCCAAGCGGTGCGCCGCTATTGGCTCCACGGCGAGCCGCTGCCGGCGGCCAGCGGCGCGTGGATCGTCCGCCACGGGCGTTGGGCGCCATTGCCCCAGAGCGAGGCCAACGGGTTGTATCAGGCCATGCGTTCGCCAGGTGAGCGCTACAGGAATCCGGTGGAGCCGCCGGCCTGGATGGGAGCCGACTGGCAGCTCAACCTGCTCAATTACGTCTATGGCCAGTGGCCGGCCGAGCAGTGGGGGGCCTGCCGCGAACGGCTGCGTGTGCTGCTCATGCCTGTGGCGCACGCCCAGCGACTGTGGAGCTTGTTCTCGCGCAATTTCGCCGATCTCTCCCTGCCCCTGGACGAGGCAACCTGGATGCGCGGGGTATTGGCCGATATACGGGCTACGGTCGATCGCCTGGCCGCCGAGCCGGCACCGGAGCCGGAACGCCATCCGGCCGATCGGCTGAAGAAGGCGCTGGCCTTGTTCGATGACCGTCAGTGGATCGGCTTCGTCTCTCTGGCGCGCTGGAACGAGGTGTTCTTCGTCAGCGAAATGCTGGCGTTCGGCCGTCGCTACGCCGCCGGCCCGCAGTGGTGGATGCAGGCGTACTACAACCTCGGTGCAGGGCCGTATCACCGCTTCGAGACCTTCCGCTACAGCAACACCAGCGACGCCTTCCGCACTTTCCACGACGCGCACATTCCCCGCCTGGCCGAGGGTTTCGTGCACGATCTGGAGGCTGTCCGCCAGTTGCTTGCCCAGCCGTGCGAGGCAAGCTTGCGGGAGATCCTGAGCTGCCGGGGACAATTGCTCGATGCCCTGGCGGGGCACCCGGCGGGCTTCGCCGCCATGATCGAGCGCCTGACAGCGGAGTCCGCCCGACATCTGGTCCTGTCCGAGACGGTCGCCGAGCGCAACCCGCAGGGTTGGCTGGCGGCGATGCAGGCGCAGTTCCGCCTTACCGGGACGATCGGCGCCGCACGCGATACCGGTCCCGAAAGCTTGGCCTGGCTGCGCGGTATCCTGCCGGAGCTGGCGCAGGAGCGTTCACGCGGCGACATCATCGCACTGGTGGGGCAGCATGAAGGGGCACAGACCCTGGCGGATTTGGCCATCGAGCACCTTGGCGAGGCGAGCAGTCTGCCCAGCGGCTTTCTCAAGCCGGTCGAGGACCCGGCCATTCTCGACCGGCTGCTGGTGCAAGGCGGAACGCTGCTCAAGCACGCCGCCGCCACGCGTTACGTGGCACTCGGCCAGGAGCATCCCGAACACCTGGAAGCCGCTTACCGCGCCAGCGAGGCGCACCCGCAGGTTTTCCTCGCGGCAACCTTCTCGCCTTGGGCGAACCGGGGCGACAGCGCCGAGCGCTGGGCTCGTGTGTGGCCCAAGCTGACCGCCGATGCCGATCGCACCCGCTTCGTGTATTGCCTGATCGGTGCCATCGACGGCCGTACGTTGCCCGGCGGGTTGGCGCTGCTCGATGCCATCGACCGCAGCGACCCGGAGCGCGTCGCGACCCAGATGCGCCAGACCTCCAACCCCGCGGCGGTGCTCGAAGCGCTCGCCGCGGGCTCGGTCCGACTGCAACGCCACGTGCCGGCCCTGGTGGCTGCCAGCCTCAAGAGCGGGTGGTTCGACTCGAGCCGGCCGGACGTCGACCCGGTGCACCTGCGCCGGGGTTTGCAGGCCAACCCCGAAGGGTGGACCCAGGCGGACGACCGCGTTCTGGCGCGCATCGTCCATCAGCTCGACGACGCCACGCTCATCGCCTGTGCCGACGCGGTGCGCCAGACCTTGGAGACCTCACGCTCCAAACCTTTGATGCGGGCGATGGTCGCCATGCTCGCGCAGCGCTCGCTGGCCGCCCTCCACGAGGCCGGCTTGATGACCAGCACCCATAAGGCGGTGCGCCAGATCGTTCTCCAGGCGCTGGCGGTCAGCATCGACCCGGCCGCCGCCGCCGAGTTGCCGGCGCGGGTCAGCGACGAGGCCGTTCCCGAATACATCCGCGGTTTAGCGCTCGATCGCATGGAGGCGGCCGGTCGCGATGTGTCGGCGCTGGACCCTTTCGGCGGCAAGGCATTGGAGGACTTCCAGACCCTGGCCGCGCCGGCGCGCATTCCGGCGGCGGTGACGGTGCTCTGGAACGATGCGTTCGCCGGCGCCTTGCAGCGCCTGGGCGAGCCGTTGGGACGCTGGTTGCTGTGGCAGACCAGCCTGGCCACCGATACGGCCGTGCCGCGTGTGGTGCGCCAAGTGTTGGCGCTGATTCCGGAAGCCGCGCGCCGCTCACTGGCCGAGGCGGCCGTCGGCACCTGGATCGCCCAGGCTGGGGCGGAAAAGGTGCAGTGGCTCGCCTTGCTGGTGACGGCGTACGGTGATGACCGTGTGGTGACCGACCTGGCCCGCGCGGTAAAGACCTGGTCCAAGGGCCGCAAGCAGAAGGCCCAGGCCGCCCTGCACCTGATGTGCTCGCTCGCCGGCAGCTTCGGGCCTGCCCAGGCCAAGGCGATCCTCGAATCGCGCAAGTTCTCCCCGTCCATTCTCGAGGCCGCGCGCGAGGCGCTGGCCGCCCGGGCCGAGCAGGAGGGCGTGGATGCGCAGACCTACCTGCGCGAGTTGGTGCCCGATTTTGGCCTCACGACGGAAGGACTGGTGCTCGATACCGGTGCCCGGCGCTACGTGGCGAAAATCCTCCCCGACCTGTCGGTCAAGGTACTGACACCGGCCGGCAAACTCGCGGCCAGCCTGCCAAAGCTGGCGGACGGTGACGACCCCGAGCGCTATTCGCTGATCGAGAGCCAGCTCAAGACCCTGAAGAAAAACCTCAAGCCCCTGGCCAAACAGCAGCTCGCCGACCTCGCCCGCGCGCTGATGACCGGGCGCACCTGGACACAGGCGCGTTGGCAGCGGCTGTTCATCGATCACCCGCTGTTGTGCGTGCTCGGCCAGGGGTTGATATGGACGCGCCTGGATGCTGACGGCAACGTTCTGGGACAGTGCCGTCCCACCGAAAGCCGCACCCTCATCGATCTGGACGATGTGCAGATCGTGCCCGGTGCCGACGAACGCCTGCAACTGACCCATCCGGTGACCTTGTCATCCGACGCGCTGGCCGCATGGCAAGTGCACCTGGACGACTACGCGGTCACCCAGCCCCTGGTGCAGATGAGACAACCGGCCTTCGCCCTGACCCCAGAGGAGACGGAGGCCATGGCGGTGCTGCGTCATCAGGGGCACGTCGTGGGGGCGGCGGAGCTGAGCAATACGCTGGAGAAGCACGGCTACGTCAAAGGCCAGAGCGAAGACGGCGGCTACATCCACGAACACTCGCTCACTCTCGGCGATGGCCCGTATGTCGTGCTTGTGGTGCACTCTGGGATGCCGGCCTGGTTCGATCCGGGTGCGGAAGTGGCCATCGACCGCATTGAGATCCTCACCCCGCAGACCGACGCGGCGCAGCGCGGGGACGACGACGGCGAGCCGCCCAAACCGACCCTCAAGCCCACCGCGCTGGGCCGGCTGCCGCCCTGCCTGGTTTCCAGTGTCATCCATCACAGTGCCCAAGTCGCTGCTCGCGGCAAGGGGTATCGCGACAATTGGGTGGCCTTGTAGGCACCCGGCCATCGGCCGTTCATTTGCTCCCTTTACCCAGCGTCTCCAAGGTCTCCCCTGGTGTCCAGGGGCGGCCGAGGCGTTGCTCGATGTAGCCGCGGATCAGCGTGCGCACCATCTGGGACGGCGTTGTGTCCTCTTCCGCGCATAGCCGCTCGAATACGGTTTTCTTCTCCGGATCGATCAACACCGTCAATCGCGCCGTGCGGTTTTCCAGTGCCATGGGCTGGTGTCCGTCATTTACATTGAAGGCTAATATGATGATAATCGCATTATCATAAGTCAAGGTGATGCCCCTGGCATTCATGATCGAGTCGATCACCTCCTTGCCCCTCACCCTGGCGCTGATCGTCGTCTGGGGTGGCATTGGGCTGGCCGGTCTTATCCGGCCGCGCAGTCTTGGGCTTATCCGTCGGGTGCTGTTTCCACTGGGGGCTGCGGTCGGCGCGGTGCTTGCGCTGGTGGCCGTGTTGGCCATGGGCCTGCCGGTGCAGACACAGGTGCTGCCCCTGGGGCTTCCGGATCTGCCGTTTCATGTGCGTCTGGATGCGCTGTCGGCCTTTTTCCTGCTACTGATCGGCGCCGCGTCGGTGGGTGTTTCGCTGTTTGCGGCCGGCTATTTCCGTGCCGGCGAGGGCGCGGCGCCCGGTTTGCTCTGTCTGCAATACCATGTGTTCCTGGCCAGCATGGCACTGGTGGTGCTGGCCGATGACGCCTACTTGTTCATGCTCGCCTGGGAGACGATGGCCTTGTCATCGTTCTTTCTGGTCACCACCCAGCACCGGATCGCCGAGATCCGCGCCGCGGGCTTCCTTTATCTATTGATCGCCCACCTGGGTGCCATCGCCATCTTGTTGTGTTTCGGCGTGCTGCAAGGCGGCAGTTGGCAGTTCACCTTCGAGGCCATGCGCGGTGCGCAGCTCACCCCGGGGTGGGCCAGCACGGCCTTTCTGCTGGCCCTGGTGGGGTTTGGCGCCAAGGCCGGCTTGATGCCGTTGCATGTGTGGCTGCCCGAGGCCCATCCGGCGGCGCCATCGCCGGTGTCGGCGCTGATGAGCGGCGTCATGCTCAAAACCGCCGTCTACGGCATGCTGCGCATCAGCTTCGACCTGCTGGACGAGCGGCTGTGGTGGTGGGGCGCTGTTGCCTTGCTGCTGGGCCTGGTCACGGCGTTCTCGGGTATCGTCTTTGCCGCCGTGCAGACGGACATGAAGCGCCTGCTGGCGTACTCCTCCATCGAGAACATCGGCGTTATCTTCGTCGGCCTGGGGCTGGCCATTCTGTTCCACGCTCTGGGGATGCCCGTACTCGCCGCGCTGGCGCTGGTCGCGGCTTTGTATCACTGCCTCAACCACGCCTTCTTCAAGAGCCTGCTGTTCCTGGCCACCGGGTCGGTGCTGCATGCCACCCGCCACCGCAGTCTCGGACGACTGGGCGGGTTGATTCATCGCATGCCCTGGGTGGCCTGGCTGGCCCTGGTGGGCACGCTGGCCATCGCCGGTCTGCCGCCGCTCAACGGTTTCGTGTCTGAATGGCTGCTGTTGCAGGCCTTTTTGTTCACGCCGGAGCTGCCGCGGGGATTTCTCAACATGCTGGTACCGATCGGGGCGGCGGTGCTGGCCCTGACCGCGGCGCTGGCCGGTTACGTGATGGTGAAGTTCTACGGGGTGATCTTCCTCGGCCAGCCGCGCGAGGCGAGCCTGGCGGACGCCCACGATTGCGGCCTGTTGGAACGGGTGGGGTTGGTGTGGCTGGCTGCCGGCTGTGTGCTGTTGGGGTTGATCCCCACGCAGGTGATCGGCCGGCTGGATGCGGTTACCCAAAGCCTGGTGGGAACGAGCCTCAGCGGCGCCATGCACAGTCCGTGGCTGGTGGCGCCGCTGGGAGTGGAGCGGGCGGCTTACGGGCCCGTGGCATTCCTGCTGGTGATGGCGGTGCTGGTGGTACTGACAGTGTTGTTCGTACGCCGGGTCTACCACGGGCGGGTGCGGCGCGCGCCGCCCTGGGACTGCGGTCATGCCTTGCAGACCCCGCGCATGCAAGACACCGCGGAGGGCTTCGGCCAGCCTATCCGCCAGATCTTCCGGCCGTTCTTCCGCATCGAGCGGGAGTTGCCGTCGCCGTTCGATGCCGCGCCGCACTACCGTGTGCAGGTGGATGACCGAACCTGGTTCTGGCTGTACCTGCCGCTGGGCTGGGCGGTGCAGCGTGCGGCGCGGCTCATCGGGGTGATCCAGCAAGGGCGTATCGCCATTTACCTGCTCTACAGCTTCCTCACGTTGCTGGCCTTGCTGGTGTTCGTCCTATGAACGCCTCCGCGTGGTTCTTTCAGGTGCTGGAGATCGCTTTCGCCATCGCGGCGGCACCGCTGCTGCTGGGCTGGGTCAACCAGTGCCGCGCGCGTTTGCAGAACCGCCGCGGCGCCGGACTGCTGCAGCCCTACCGCCTGTTGCACAAGTTGTTCCACAAGGATGCGGTCATCGCACACAGCGCCTCGTCCTTGTTCAGGGCTTCACCGTACATCCAGTTCGCCGCCATGTGCCTGGCCGCGGCCATCATTCCCACGCTGGCGACGACCATGCCGCTGGCCGGGGTGGCCGATACGATCGCCCTGGTGGGGTTGTTCGCCGTGGCGCGGGTGTTCAGCGCGCTGGCGGCCATGGACGTTGGCACCTCGTTCGGTTCGCTGGGCGCACGGCGCGAGATGCTGGTGGGTTTCCTGGCCGAGCCGGCGCTGCTGATGGTGTTCTTCGTCGCCTCGCTGATCTCCCACAGCACGGCACTGCCCACCATCATGGATACATTGGTGCAGCAGGAGCTGGCGATCCACCCCAGTCTGGCCTTCGCGGCGATCGCCTTTCTGATGGTGTTGCTGGCGGAGAACGCACGCATCCCGGTGGACAACCCGGCCACCCACCTGGAGCTGACCATGATCCACGAAGCCATGGTGCTGGAGTACTCGGCGCGTCATCTGGCCCTGATCGAATGGACCGCGGCGCTACGCCTGTTCAATTACGCCTGTATCGGCTTTGCCCTGTTCCTTCCCTGGGGGGTGGCCGACAGTCCCGCCGGCCTCGTCCTGGCCCTGCCGGTGGTCGCGGTCAAGCTGCTGGCCGCGGGGTTGGGCTTGGCCCTCATTGAAACCGTGAGCGCCAAGCTGCGTATTTTTCGTGCCCCCGAGTTCCTGGCCACCGCGTTCATGCTGGCGGTGCTGGGCATGCTGGTGCACCTTCTGTTGGGGAGCTGAGGCCATGACGACGGTATCGTTTTCCGCACAGATCACCAACCTGTGCGCGGCCATTCTGCTGTTGCTGTCTTTCGCCATGCTGTCCCAGCGGCGGATCCGTTCGCTGATCAATCTGTTCGCGATCCAGGGCGCGGTGCTGACCTTGTCCACCACCGTGATGGCCTGGAGCAGCGGTGCAGGGCATTTGTACTTCTCCGCCGGCTTGACCTTCATCCTCAAGGTGCTGGTGCTTCCGCTGATTCTGCACCGGCTGATCCACCGACTGGATGTGCAATGGGATCGTGAGGTCATGCTCAACATCCCCACCACTATGCTGGCGGGGCTGTTGCTGGTCGTCTTCTCCTTCGGCCTGGCCCAGCCGATCACCGAGCTGGCCAGCTCAGTGACCCGCAGCACGCTGGGGATCGCCATGGCGGTGGTCATGCTCTCGTTCCTGATGATGATCACGCGGCGCAAGGCGGTGACCCAGGTGGTCGGCTTCCTGGCCATGGAGAACGGCTTGTTCTTCGCCGCGACTAGCGCCACCCACGGCATGCCGATGATGGTGGAGGTGGGGGTGGCGCTGGATGTCCTGGTGGGGGTGTTGATCCTCGGTGTGTTCTTTTTCCAGATTCGCGAGCAGTTCGACAGCCTCGATCTGCACCATCTGGAATCGCTCAAGGAAGACTGACATGGAACTGCTCATCCTGTTGGGCACACCGCTGGCCGGCGCGCTGCTCCTGGCTTTGATCGGCGAGCGCCGCTGGGCGCCCGAGGCCAATGTGCTGATGAGCCTGGCCACCTTCATCGCCAGTGCCGCGCTGACCGCGCGCGTGGTGGCCAGCGGCCCCATGCTGGTGTGGGACGAGCAGTTCTTCATCGACCCGTTCAATGTTTTTCTGGTGGCGTTGACGGCATTCGTCGGCCTGACCACCGCGTTGTTCTCACGCCCTTACATGCGTATCGAGGAGCGCCATGGACGACTGAGCCGGCGCCGCCTGCGGCTTTATCACAGCATGTACCAGTTATTCATGTTCACCATGCTGCTGGCCTTGCTCACCAACAACCTGGGCATCCTCTGGGTGGCCATGGAGGCGGCCACGCTGACCACGGTGCTGCTGGTGTCGTTGTATCGGACACCGGCCAGCCTGGAAGCGGCGTGGAAGTACTTCATCCTCTGCGGTGTGGGCATCGCCCAGGCGTTGTTCGGCACCATCCTTCTGTTCTTCGCGGCAGAGAAACTGCTGGGTGCCGACAGCGGCAACGGCTTGCTGTGGACGCATCTGAATGCGGTCAAGGGTGATCTGGAGCCGACCGTACTGTCCCTGGCGTTCGTGTTCCTGCTGGTGGGTTATGGCACCAAGGTGGGCTTGGCGCCGCTGCACAACTGGCTGCCCGACGCCCACGCCGAAGGCCCCACGCCGGTATCGGCCGTGCTCTCGGGGCTGCTGTTGAATGTGGCCTTGTACGCCGTCGTGCGTTGCAAGGTGTTGGTCGACGGCGCCCTGGGCAACGATATGGCCGGTCGCCTGATGATGGGCTTCGGCCTGCTGTCGGTCGTGTTGGCGGCGTTCTTTCTCTGGCGGCAGAAAGACATCAAGCGCATGTTCGCGTACTCGTCCATCGAGCACATGGGCATCGTCACCTTCGCCTTCGGCATGGGCGGGCCGGTGGCCACGTTCGCGGCCTTGCTGCACATGACCGTGCACTCGCTGACCAAGTCGGCCATCTTCTTCGCCGTGGGGCATGCGGTGCAAAAGACCGGTACGCAAGTCATGGACGACATCCGCGGTCTGCTCACTGTCAGCCCGACAGTGGGCTGGGGGCTGATGCTCGGCTCGCTGGCCATTCTCGGTGTGCCGCCGTTTGGCGTGTTCGCCAGCGAGTTCCTCATCCTTACCACGGCCATGCAGCAACAGCCCTGGGCCACGCCCATCCTGCTGTTGGCCCTGGGTGTGGCTTTCGCCGCCATATTCTCGCGTGTGCAGGCCATGGTGTTCGGAGAGACCACCGCCCGCCAACTGCCCCATTCGCCGGCGCTGCTGCCGGTGTTTGCGCATTTATTGCTGGTGCTGATGTTGGGCGTCTACATGCCGCCGTATCTGGCCGACTGGTACCGCGCGGCCGCGCGGTTGATCGGGTAAGCGCGCCATGGCTAGGCTGACCCTGAACGTCCTGGTGGGTGCCATGCCGGTGCGGCGGACGCGAATCACCACCGCGCAGTGGTTGCCGGTGTGCGGTGCCGTCATCGAAGCCGGCGGTGTGTTGCAGGCCTTGTGGGCCACGGACGAGCGCGACCGGAACGGCGGGTTCCTGCTGCGCGCCGCCTTGCAGGATGCCCATGGGCTGCTGATCCTGGAGCTGCCCCTGACCGGGGAGGCGCCGGTCTATGCGGGGTTGTCGGCCTTCGCACCGGCGGCCGCGCGCATGCAGCGGGCGTTGTTCGATCTGACAGGTGTGCGCGCCCGCGAGGAGGACCAGCGGCCGTGGCTGCGTCATGGCGCCTGGCCGGCTGATTTCCACCCGTTGCGCCGCGATGCCGACGACTCGTTGCGCTGGCCGGGGCAACAGGATGACTACCGCTTCGTGCGGGTCAGCGGCGAGGGCGTGCACGAGATTCCCGTGGGGCCGGTGCACGCGGGCATCATCGAGCCGGGGCATTTCCGCTTCTCCGTAGTGGGCGAGAAGCTGCTGCGCCTGGAGGCGCATCTGGGCTATGTCCACAAGGGCATCGAGAAGCGCTTCGAAACCCTACCCCTGTTGCAGGGGCAACGGCTGGCTGCGCGGGTGTCCGGGGACTCCGCCGTGGCCTATGCCTGGGCGTATTGCATGGCGGTAGAGGGCATCTGCGGGCTCACGCCGCCGCCGCGCGCCTTGTGGTTGCGCGCGCTGTACCTGGAGCGCGAGCGCATCGCCAATCACCTGGGGGACCTGGGTGCCCTGGCCAACGATGCTGGTGTCGCCTTCGGCCTGGCCCAATTCTCCCGACTCAAGGAGGACTTGCTACGTGCCAATCAGCAGGCCTTCGGCGCGCGCTATCTGATGGACGCGATCGCCCCCGGCGGTGTCGTGACGGACCTGGACGAGCCTGCCCGGCTTGCACTGTTGGCGCAGATCGCACCACTGGAGGTGGAGGTCGGCCGCCTGCGGGATATCTATGACAATCACCCCGGGATGCAAGATCGCTTCCTCGGCACCGGCACCGTGGAACCGGCCCTGGCCAGCCGCTTGGGTATGGTGGGTCTGGCTGGCCGGGCCAGCAGCCAGTGCCGGGACCTGCGCTGCGACTTTCCCACCGTGCCGTACGATGCGCTGGGTGTACGCATGGCCTGCCAGCGCGATGGCGATGTGGCCGCCCGCGTCGAGGTGCGCTTCGATGAGGTGGTGGAATCCCTGCGCCTGTGCCGTGCCCTCCTGGAGCGCATGCCCGCCGGTGCCATCGACCGGCCGGTGCCGATTCTGCCGGACGAAGGCTTTGGCGTAGGGTGGGTCGAGGGCTGGCGTGGCCCGGTGCTGGTGGCCCTGGAGGCGGGGGCGGGCGGCACCATTCGCCGCTGCCATCCGCACGACCCGTCCTGGCAGAACTGGCCGGTGCTGGAGCATGCGGTGATCGGCAACATCGTTCCCGACTTTCCGCTGATCAACAAGTCGTTCAACCTGTCCTACAGCGGTCAGGACCTCTGATCGGAGTCAGACACCATGCTGCGAATCCTCAAGCAGATCGCCAGGGTCGGCACGATCTCCGAACCGCCGCCCGCGCCCGATGAGATTTTGCGTCTGCGGGACGACGTGCAGGCGCAGATTCTGAAGATCATGGGCCGGGCCCTGTGCATTCGCCAGGTGGATGCCGGGTCCTGCAATGGATGCGAGTTGGAAATCCACGCCCTGGAGAACCCGTACTACAACCTGGAGGGGCTGGGCATCCGATTCGTCGCCAGCCCGCGCCATGCCGACCTGCTGCTGGTGACCGGGCCGATCAGCAAGCACATGGAAACCGCCTTGCGCCGCACCTACGAGGCCACGCCGGACCCGAAACGAGTCGTCGCGGTGGGCGGATGCGGCTGCAACGGCGGCGTATTCGGCGACAGCTACGCCAGCTGCGGAGCCGTGAGCCGCGTGCTGCCGGTGAACGTGCAAGTCCCCGGCTGCCCACCGTCACCGGTCGCGATCTTGCGCGGCATACTGACCGCGGTAAGCCAGGGGCGATAAATCGCGCTCCTGTCGGGAGCGACCCGCACGCCTTGCATAGTGCGCACCAGCCACCGAAGTGAGCCTTGCGTGTCGGGCAGGTCGTGGGCCGACCGTTGGCCGCATGGATGCGGCCATCGAGCGCACACGGACGTGTCTACCGCGAGTCGGCCCACGACCTGCCCGACACGCAAGGCGGGGGTTGGGCGCAGTCCCCGCAGCTCACCTCGCAGACCCTCGGGACCCTGAGCTCCGCTCCGCCTTTAGAAGAACCAGGCCAGCTCAAGCGTGACGACGTCCTCGTTACGCAGCGAATACGCCTGGTCCCCGCGTGCGATACCGGTGGCGACGCGCGCCTCCAGGTTGAGTTTGAAATCGTCCCCCAGCCGGCGCGAGGCCTCCAGTGTGAGAAACGATCCGCTCCCGTCCAGATCGATGGCCATGCCCACCAGGGCCGAAGTGCTCTGGTGGTCGTTCAAATTGAGCCGCGCCCCCAGGACAAGATCGTTCTCCAACGCCGTGGTGGCGCGGTCCCCGCGGTCGTCGTAAACGATCTCGCCGATCAGCCCCAGGTCCGCATCGCTGCCCAGAACCCCCACGACCGTGTACTCGAACCCACCGGTGGCGGCGAGGTAGGTCTCGTCCCCGCCGGCGCGGCGTATCGCCTCAAGCTTCCACAGCCATTCATCGGTGGTGTACAGCAGCTCCAGGCCGGTCTGGTGGATGACAGGGTAGAACGGGACCAACACCGGGCGGCCGCTGTCGTCCAGGCTGGGGCGAAGCGCCGGTTCGCGGCTGGTGCCGTAAAAGTGCGACAGCGCCATGTCCCAGTTGCCCTGTGTCCTGAACCAGCGCACGGCCAGGTCGGTGCGTTTGTCACCGGCGGCGGACTCGAACTCGGCCTTGTCGGTGGCCACCGGTACGCCACCATGCAGGCGGCCCTCGCGGCCGGGAAACACCCGTTCGCGAAAACCCGGCAGCACGAACACATCCAGCGTGCCCCAGTCGCCGATCCAGGCGAGGTTGGCCATGAACTGGCCGAGCTTGTCCTCGCCGTCCAGGTCCTGGGCGAGGTCCGACTGGTTGACGATGTCTACCAGATGGGCGAACTCCGTCACCCCCCAGAACACCTTGCGAATGCCGATGCGCGACTCCCAGTCGTCGGCGGCGCGGGTCCAGGACAGCTCCGCGATGTCCCCGCGGCTGCGCTCGGCGTCTTCCCGATCCAGCCGCAGTTGGGGGTTGAAGACGAAGACCTGGCGCCCGTCGTCCCACACATGGGCGTACTCGGCGTCCAGGACTAGCGCGATGTCGCTGCCGCTGAACTGGGTATCGCCCAGCGGCGCCTGGGGGAAGTACCGCCATTGGCCGGTCAACGAACCGGACCAGTCCCCCGCGCCCGCCGCTTGCGCACCGGCCAGCGCAAGAGCGGCGGCAATCGCCGCGATCGGTCGGCAAGCCATGGCTCAGCGCGTCCGTTTGAGCGTGGCCTGGTCGAAGTCGCGCGCGCTCAGATCCAAACCGAAGCGAAAGCCGCTGCGCTCCATCACGGTGACCTTGCCGTTTTGCAGGTTCTCCATGGTGAGCCGGGCGGCGCGCCAGTACGTTCCCTCGTACTGCTCGTAGTCGCTGAACACCAGCGTCTTGAGCGGCTGACCGTGCAGGTCGGTGTAGTCGATCTTCCACGTACGGTAGTCCGTCGTGTCGATCCACACGGTGAGTCTGGAATAGCCCGAGTGCTCGTAGCGTGGCTCGCGCTCGACCACAAAGCACTCCAGCGTGCCGCAGGCCTCCGTCCGCAGCAGGCTGTGGTGGTACTTGTCCACCTCCTGGGAGGCGAGGTCCTCGAAAGCGAACTCGCTGCTCATGAACGGCCGCGACTTGGTGCTGGCGGCGATGCGCTTGACCCGCTTGAGCGCGGGCAGGTAGATCCACTGGTCATCGGCGTCCAGCGCGTGCGACCAGGTGAGCACCGCGGTGCCTTCCACGTCCTTGGGTTGGTCGAAAACGACCAGGCTGCGGTCGCCGTCGCCGTCGACCTCCAGCGTGCGCAGCCGCATATGGCGGTCACTCTTGCGCCCATCCCGGTCGATCAGGGTCATGAGCACCGTCACCTCCGTGCTGCCCCAGCCGGTGTCTCGGCGGTCGGCCTCAGTGGACACCGCCAGGCCTTGCTCGTCGGCCACGGCAGTCAGCGGGGCCAGCCAGAGCACGACGATCATCCGTGTAATCCATGGGTTCATGCGCAACTCCATACATACCGATGTTTTGAAAAAGCGATCACGCAAAGCGGAGCCAACGGATCCGCCCCGCGGCCAGGAAAAACAGCAACGCCGGCAGGAACACCAGGTCGACGATCAAGGCCAGGGTGATGACCAAGGTGGTCAGCAGTCCCATTTGGGCGTTGACGTTGAACTGTGAAAACGCCAGGACACTGAAGCCCACCGCCAGCAGGACGGTGGTGGCGATGACGGCGCCGCCAACGTGCTCGAGTGCCCGGGTGACGGCGGCGCGGATGTCCAGCCCCGCCTTCAGCTCGCTCTGGACATGACTGAGGACGTGCACCGTGTCGTCGACGATGATGCCCATGGCCACACCGGCGACGATGGACACCACCAGGTTGATCTCGCCCACCAGCAGGCCCCAGACGCCCAGCCCGGCGATAATCGGCAGGATGTTCGGCAACAGGCTGAGCAGACCGAGGCGGACCGATTTCAAGGCCACGGCCATCAGCAGCGAAATCATCACCAGGGCCGCCAGCAAGCCGCCGAACAGGCTCTTGATGTTGCGATCGCCGATATGGGCGAACATCAGGCGCGGGCTGGCGGCGGCGATAGCTGCCCCGCCGCTGTGCAGCGCCAGCCATTGGCGGGCGCGCCGCTCCAGGTCCAGCAACGCGTGGCTGCCGATGTTGCGGCAGGTGACGATCACCCGGGTGGCGGACTTGTCCGGGCTGACGAAGGTGGTCAGTTCAAGGCCCGGCGGCAGCGACAACTCGTACAGCAGCAGGTACTGAGCGGCCAGCTCGCGTGAGTCCGGGAGGCGATACCAGGACGCAACGTCGCCGTGCATGTTCTGATTCAGCCGCTTGAGGATGTCCGACACGACCACCACGTGATCGACCTCCGGCTGGCTGAGCAACCATTGTTTGAAGGCCTCCAGCACCGCCAGGACGTCCGGGTCGGTGATGCCGTTTTCGCGCCCGGTATCCAGCGAGAAGTCCACGAACACCGCGCCGGCCAGCCGCTCGGCCAGGTAGTCGGTGTCCTGGCGGATGACCAGATCGTCCTGGAAGTACTTCAACGGGTCGTCGTTGGTGGTGTTCAGGACGGCAAAGCCGGACAACACCAGCATGATGGCCAGCGCGACGACGAGCAGCCGGTTGTGATGGTTGTACAAGGCGTCCACGTAACGTGCCACGGGCAGGGTGCCGATGTGGCGGCCGTTTGCCGGCAGACGTATGCGGCGCATGCAGGCGGGCAGCAGGAACAGGCTCAGCAACAGCGCCAGGGTGACGCCGATGGCCACGATGACGCCCAGAGCCTGGATGGGCGGTGAGTCGGACGCCATCAGGGTCAGAAAACCCGCCGCGGTGGTCAGGCTGGTGATGACTACGGCCTTGGCGTTGCTCTGCACGCTGAGGTGTATCGCCTCGGCCGCGGCACGTCCTTTCGCATGCTCGCGTAAGGCTGTGCTGATCAGGTGGATGGCATCGGCGACCGCCAGGGTCATGATGATGGTCGGCGCGTTGAGCGTGACGGTGTTGATCGAATACCCCAGCCAGCCGGCCGCCCCCAGGGCGCCTGCGGTGCTCAGGGCGATCAACAGCAGCACCGCGCCGGTGAGGGCGACGCTGCGAAACAGCATGATCATCAGCGCGAGCAGGACGACGTACATCAGCGGTGTCAGCGTCTTGGCATCGCGCTCGGCCTCGTCGGCGAAGGCGTTGCTGATGGGCACGATACCGCTGAGGCGGAAGTCCACATCCGCGTAGTCCTGGCGGAAGCGCTCGAGCATCGTGCCCACCGCCTGCGTCGCCTGCCGACTCTCCGAGCGCTTGTCCCGCCCCGGCAGGTCGAAGGTGACATTGATGGCGGTCACGCTGCCGGCCGCATCGACCAGCTTGCCCAGCAGAAACGGCTCCGACAGCGCGATGGCCTCGACCCGCGCCACCGCCGCCGTGCCGCCGTCGGGGTCGTAGAGGTCTTCGACGGCAATGTCGTCGCCGTCCACGGCCATGTGCTGGAAGTTGGTGATGGCATCCACCCGACTGGCGAACGGCAGCCGCCAGGCCTGGTCGGTGAGCGCGTGCACCAGATCGAGAATGCGTTCATTGAAGACATCGCCCGTGCTCGGGGTGACGATGATCAAGGCGTTGTCCGACTTGGCGTAGGTCGCCTGCATGGTCTCGAAGGCCTGCAACTGCGGATTCGCGCGGCTGAAGAAAATCCGGTACTCGCCCTCCACGTGCAGGTCCTTCAGGCCCAAGGCCAGCAGCAGCGTGCAGGCCAGGGTCAGCACCAAGCCGGCGCTGCGGTAGCGGAGGATGGCCGCCGTCCAGTGTTCGACGTGCATGGTGGCGTTCATCCACAGGCGCTGGTGGCGAGGTGCGGACTACGGTCGCGGACCCGTTGTCCGTCCAGGTAGGCGGTCACCTGCTGCACGGCGGCGCGGGCATCCCGCTCGGCACCGGGCAGCAGCTCCGATGCCCGGCAGGAGAGCCAACGCTTGCCGACCATGAACAGGCCTGGCTCGGGTGTCAGGCCGTTTCTGGCGATGAAGCCGTTGCCGTCGATGCAATGCGGCAGACGCAGCCAGCCGGTGACGTCGCGGTAGCCCAGGGCCCAGATCACGCAGCCGACGTCCCGCCGTGCACCGCTCTGAAGCAGCACGCTGCGGCCCTTGCAGCCGACGACCCGTGGCAGCAGGGCTACGCCCATGTTTGCCAGGGCACGGTCGTTGAGGTCGCCGCAGGGCACCGGGTTGCGCCGTTTGAGCGCGCGGCCCACCAGCGTGTCCGGCCCGGCGTAGAGGATGCCGAGCTTGTCCAGCCACCAGAAGATGTCCTTGCCCAGGACGCGATTGGGTACGAGGTTGCGCCGTGACCCGCGCGCAAGGGCCACCGGACGCGAGCCGGCCAGCTCCGCGGCGATCTGCCGGCCGGAGGCGCCGTCGCCGACCACCAGGACCGGTCCGGCCGGCAACGCGTCCGCCGATCCATAGTCTGCCGCGGTCAGCTGCGTTACTTCGCTGGCCAGGGCTTGCGCATGGTGGGGGACGACGGTGCGCTGGTTGGAGCCGGTGGCGTTGATGACGGTGCGCGCTCGCAGACTGCGGCCGTCGTCGAAGCGCACACGGAACAGGTCGCCGTCCTTGTCGAGGGCCACCACGTGCTGCCCGAGCTTCACGCTCAAGTCGTGGACGATGGCATAGGCTTGTAGATACGCCGCGACCTCGTCCTTGCCCGGGTAACCGTCGGGGTCGCCGGGAAATGCCAGACCTGGCAGGCCGCAGAACCGGCGCGAGGTGAACAGCGTCAGGTTGTCGGGTCGGTTCAACCAGGCATCGCCCAGCCGCGCAGCGCGGTCGACGATGCAGTAGTCCAGCCCGCGGCGCTTGAGGAGCAGCCCGGCGGTCAGGCCCGACTGGCCGCCGCCGATGATCAGGCAGTCGATGATGGCCATGGCGTTCATCCTTGCGCCAGAAGCGCTTCGAGCTTCCCGGCCAGCGCGTTGATGGTGGGGTAGTCGTAAGCCAGGGTGGGGTCGAGTTCGAGCCCGAGGTACTCCTCCAGCCGGCCGATCAAGGTCACCTGGGTCATGGAGTCCAGCCCCATGGCGCTGAACGAGGTGTCGCCGTCCGGCGGTGCGTCGTCCGGGTGCAGGGCGCGGCGGATCTCGTCCAACAAGAAAGCGTGCACGGCCTGTGCGTCCATGGTTTCAGCGTGCATCGGTCACGGTCTCCTGGATGTACGGTGTCAGTTGCCCGTGCAGGTACAGAAACCTGCAGTAAGCGCGCTGGAGCTTGCCGCTGGTGGTGCGGGGCAGGGCGTTGCGGGGGATGAAGCGGACATCCGCGAGCGTGATGTCATGGTCGCGCGCCACCGCCTCGACGATGGCACGACGCAGCGCGCCGAGCTCGCCGTCCCAGTGCCTGGGCATCTCCTGCACGGCCACCACCGTTTCGCGATGGCCGTCGTCGGTGGCGAACACCGCCGCGGTGTTCAGGCCCAGTTGCGGCGAGGCGGTGTTGACGGTGTGTTCGATATCCTGCGGGTGCAAGGTGCGTCCGCGCACGATGATGATGTCCTTGAGCCGCCCGGTGACATACACGCGGCCGTGATGCAGGACACCCAGATCGCCGGTGCGCAGGTATGGGCCACGGCCATCGGCGGTGCGGGCGCCGAACACCGCCTCGCTGGCTGCCGGGTTGCGCCAGTACCCTCGCGCCACCGAGGGGCCGCGCGCCCAGATTTCGCCGATGTCGCCGGCTTCGGCCTCGCGCCCCGTTTCCGGGTCGACGATGAGTACCTCATGCTCCGCGGCCACCTCGCCGCAGCCCACGAGTAGGGTGCGGGCCGGACCGGGTTCGGCGTCGCGCAACTGCCGCTGCTGCTCCAAGGTCTGCTTGTCCGCCGCCAGCAGCTGGGGTTTGGCACGGGTCTGCTGACCGCTCAACAGCAACGTGGTCTCGGCCATGCCGTAGCAGGGGCGGAAGCTCTCCGCCTCGAAGCCGTAGCGGGCGAAGCGCTCGGCGAAGCGGCGCAAGCTGTGTGCCCGCACCGGTTCGGCCCCGTTGAGGGCGATGTGCCAGCGGCTGAGGTCGACGCCGTCCAGTTCGTCGTCACGGCAGCGCTCGCTGCACAAGTCGTAGGCGAAGTTGGGTGCCGCGGAGCTCTCGATGCCGAAGTCGCTGATCATCCGCAGCCAGCGCGAGGGTCGCTGCACGAACGCCAGCGGGGGCATGAACACGTAGGTGCCGCCCACGAACAGCGGGTGCAGGAGGTTTCCGACCAGGCCCATGTCGTGGTAGTGCGGCAGCCAGCCGCCACAGACGGCATCGCTGCCGAGGCCGCACATGCGCTGCATCGCCGCCTCGTTGGCCATCAGGTTGGCGTGGCTGACCATAACCCCTTTGGGCGTTCCGGTAGAGCCCGAGGTGTACTGGATGACGGCCAGATCGTCCGGCCGGATCGACGGCCGCGTGGCCGTCGCATCGACGGTCACCTGGTCGATGTCCCAGACCTCGATACCGCCGGCGGCGGATGGCGGACAGACCGCGCAGTGCACATGCTCCAGCATCGTGGCGTTGGTCAGCACCAGACGGCTGCCGCAGTCGGCCAACACCGCGCTCAGGCGGCGCTGATGGTGACTTTGGTGGGCGAAATGCAGGGGCACCGCGATGGCGCCGGCCTTGAGCACGGCGAAGAACGCCACGATGAAATCCAGGCCCGGCGGAAAGATCAGCAGCACCGGCTCGCCGGGACCCGCGGCGGAAGCCAGCGCGGCGGCCAGCCGCGCGCTGCGCCGCTCCAGGTCCTGGTAACTGAGCGTGAGCCCCGGCCCCGCACCGCGTGGCAGGAAAACGTAGGCGCTTTTATGCGGTGTGCTGGCGCTGTGCCGGGCCAGCACCTCGGGCATGTGTAGAGGTAGGTGGTTGTGCACGTTCATCAGGCGGCCTCGGTAGGTATGCCGCCGGCGAGGGCGTGCAATTGGGTGACGGCCTCGCCGAGCGCGTCGGCCAGCCGATTGACGTCCTGCTCGCGGGTGTACCGCCCGAGACTGATGCGCACGGCGCCATCGATACGCGCATCCGGCAAGCCCATGGCCGTGAGCACATGGGAGCGGCGGGTCTGCTTGTTATTGCTGCACGCCGAGCCGATCGATACGGCGATCCCGTGACGGTGCTCCAGCAGGGCCGCCAAGGCCTCGCCGCGCACCCCGTCAAAGGACAGGTTCACGGTGTTGGGGCTTTGTGAGGCCTCATCGCGGGGGCCGTTGATCTGGAACGCCACCGCCCGCTCGCGCAGACGCGCAAGCAACCGCGTCTTCAGCCATTGCTGCGATTGGTGCCAGCGGATGCGTTGCTCGAGCGCATCGCGCACCGCCGCCCCCAGGCCGAGGATGCCGAGGACGTTTTCGGTGCCGCCGCGCAGGCCGCTCTCTTGTCCGCCACCGTGCAGCAGCGGGTTCAGCAGGGCGGCGTCGCGCACCCACAGGCCGCCGACCCCTTTGGGGCCGTAGAACTTATGGGCCGAGAACGACAGCGTGGTACAGGGGATGGCATCGAGGTCGATGGCCAGCTTGCCGACCGCCTGCACCCCGTCAATACAAAAGGGGATGCCGTGCCCGGCGGCCAGCCGCCCGACCTCGGCCACCGGCTGGATGGCGCCGGTTTCGTTGTTGGCCATCATCAGGCTGATCAGGCGGGTGTCGGCGGTGATCGCGCGGGCCACATCGGCCGTGCGAACGACGCCCAGGCTGTCGGGCCGCACCAGGGTATGGGTGAAGCCGAAGTCCGCGCACAGGTGGCGTATCGTCTCCAGCACGGACGGGTGCTCGATGGCGGAGCTGACGATGTGCCCGCCGCGGGACAGGTGGCGGCCGAGGATGCCCTTGATGGCGAGGTTGTTGGCCTCGGTGCCGCCGGAGGTGAAATACACCTCGCCCGCACTGGCCTGGAGGAGGTCCAGGACCCACCGCCGTACCTCGCCGATCCGCGCTTTCAGCTCGATGGCGTCGCGGCTCTTGCTGGAGGGGTTGGCGAACGAGGCCATGGCCTGGGACATCTCGTCCCGCACCCGCTGCGACAAGGGTGTGGTGGCGTTGTAGTCGAAATAACCTGACAGATCCATGAGGTGCGTACTCCGTTACGGTCAGTCGTCCTGCACCGCGGCCAACTGGCCGAACAAGTCGTGCAGCATGTCCCGGCAATGACGCTGGGCCGGGTCCAGCTCACCGAGCAGCCCGTCGATCTCGCGCGGCTCGACGGCCTGCACCTGCGCCAGCGGGCGGCCGCTGATATAGCGGCAGAACACATTGGCGGTGGCGATCGACGTGGCGCAGCCCCAGGCCTGGAAGCGGGCCTGGCGCACCAGCCCGGCATCGGTCGCCAGCGTGATCACCATGCGGTCGCCGCAGACCGGGTTGCCGATGCGCAACTGCACCGCGGCGCTCTCGATCTCGCCCTGGAAGCAGGGGTTGGTGAAGTTCTCGACGATGGTTTCGTTGAACATGACGGCGGCCCTAGATCACCGGGCAGACGGTCTGCGACGCCTGGTCCATGGTCCGTTCCAGGGTGACCGCGCAGCAGCCGAACTCCTTGGCCGCGGGCACGCGCATGATGTACTGCACCAGCTGGCCGGTGCGCCCGGAGGGGCTGTCCATCGGCAGCAGGCGGACGATGTCCTCGGTGAGGATCATCCCCGGGGTGGCCAGGGACAGCGGGTCGAAGATGGCCAACTGGCCTTGCTCGCCCACCGGCACTTCCTTGCTGAGGTCGTTGGGGTCGCGCACCGAGTAGTACCCGTAGGGCGCCACATGTTTGACCTGATGCTCGTCCTCGATGGCGAGGATGTTGGACTCCACCAGGGCGTAGACATCGCGGACACGGCCGGGGGCGATGCCCAGGTACTCGGCGCATTCCTCGTTGAACTGGCGGCGGGAGATCATCTGTCCGGTGAAGCGCTTCCACCCGCCGAGGGTGATGACCAAGGTGTCGCGGTCCAGCTTGAGGCGGGTGTCGGTCGCCTTGAGGTAGCTGATCAGGCGATGGATCAGGAACGGCGGGCCGATCAGGTGACGGGTGAAGTGGTCTTGCCATTGATGCAATTGGGCCACCGCCCGTTCGGGAACCATGGTTTCCTGCTTGACCATGAACTGGCGCGTGTCCAGTAGCCCGGCAAGCATATTCAAGGCCTTGATCAAGCCCATTTCAGGGATTTCCTCCGTGGACGGGCACAGGTATAAGCCGGCGCCCTTGGAAATTTGGAAGAACTCGCGGAACAGGGCGAACACGGCGAGCACCCCGTAATCCACCGTCTGCCGGCAACGCCGCGCGATGCTCGGCACGCCGCTGGTTCCGGTGCTGCGCATTTCGTGCTCAATGCTGCTCAACGGCCTGGACAGCAATTCGTGGCTGGATGCGGATTTGAATTTCTGGATATGAATCAGCGGAATCCTGTTGATATCCTCAAAGCCATTGATGTCCTCCGCGCGCACACCTCTGTCCAGGCAGTGTTGGCGATAAAATGCGTTGTCTCTGAAGTGGCGTTTGAACGCATCGGCGATCAACAATCCTTTCATCTCGTTTTGCTGATCGAGCGGTAGGCGGTACAAATCGCCCACGCTGCCGGCCAACGCACTGACGGGGTGGATGCCACCGTCTTTGAGACTCTCCATCAAACACTTCATTGCCGACATCATGTCGTCCTCATGGCTGTATTGCAGGCTTGGCCAATGGCCTCGTCGTGTTTGGCTCATGCCGATTTTCCGTTCCTCACTGCAATAACGGCGTTATTTGCGGGTATGAGTAGGCGGTGTAATGGCAGGGCCTGGATTTCAATGGGGCTGAGGCTACAAGCACGGCGTGATTGGCCCGTGATTTGCGCGTTTCACGACTTGATCACGGTGCACTCACATGACGCGCGTGATGCCCGGTCTCTGAATAAGAGGGAGTCCGTGAGGTTTTGCTAATTCATGTTTGTCTAATATACGAGCGGATCCGCAAACCCGCGAATGTGCCGGGGCGGTAGTCGCAAATGGGTGTGACCCACATTCCTCGCATGGCGCCGTCGGTGGGCGTCAGGCGCCCGAACCCGCCTGCGGCCGAGCCGGTAAGTCGTGTTCCGACGCGCTGTGAATACGTCCGTGTACGCTCGACGGCAGCATCCATGCTGCCGACGGTCGGCCCACGACTTACCGGCTCGGCCGCAGGCTCACAGCGGTGGCTGCCCAAGGCGAGGGTCGGGAGGCGCGTCGTCGCCTACTACGCCACGGAAGGTCGCGGCTGGTGGCGGACTTGGTCGAACATGCCGACGTGGTGCCGATACCAGTCACTGGTGAACCGTTCGGACGAGTCGAATGTGCGTTTATGCGCAAGAAAGTCCGGGAACTGCGGATAGCAGCGCAGCAACTGATCC
>CBFGWV010000036.1:0-25492 GCA_965652545.1 uncultured Candidatus Competibacteraceae bacterium
TGTCGTTCATGCCAGGCGAGGTGCGCATTCTATGCACTTCTGAGTGGGTGTCAACCGTCTGTCACAGAGTTTTTTGAAATAATTTTGTCCGCGTACAATGCAGCGATTGCAAGAGCCTGATTCTATTCAATGAGCACGTTTAATTACCGTGAATTTCTGGCGCCGCGCTATTGGCCGGTCTGGCTGTTGGTCGGTCTCATGGTCGTCGCCGCGCGACTGCCGTTGGGTTTGCAACGGCGATTGGCCACAGGGCTGGGTCGTTTGACCTGGCTGCTGCGCGCCCGACGCCGACAGATCGCCCAGATCAATATTGACCTCTGCTTTCCCCATCTCAGTGCGCCCGCGCGCCGCGCCCTCGCGCGCGATCATCTAAGCGCGGCCGCCATGGGCCTGTTCGAAACGGCGACGGCGTGGTGGGCGCCCGATGAACGGATCGGGCCCCGCATCCACATTTCGGGGCTCGAGCACCTGCACGCGGCGCGTGCCAGCGGCAAGGGCATCATTCTCCTGACCGGTCACTCCACATGCCTTGAACTGGGTGCCAGGGCGCTGACCGCGCACTCTCCGTTCCACGGGATGTACCGGCAGCACAAAAATGCGTTGTTCGAGGCGCTGATGATGGACTGCCGATTGAAGCGGTCGCGGCGCGTACCGATCGCACGGGACGATGTCCGGGGTGTGTTGCGGGCACTGCGCCGGGGGGAGGCGGTATGGTATGCGCCGGATCAGAACTACGGTGGAACCGATGCCGTGTTCGCCCCGTTCTTCGGTGTACCGGCACTGACCATCACAGCCACGGGCCGGATGGCCGCGGCGGGTCGGGCCATCGTGCTGCCGTACTGGCCGATCCGCCTACCCGGCAACCGCGGATACGAAATTGTCGTCGAGCCGCCATGGAGCGATTTTCCCAGTGGGGACGACTTGGCAGACGCCACCCGAGTCAACCAGTGGGTAGAATCCTGCGTCTTGCGTGCACCCGAACAGTATCTATGGGTACACCGCCGCTTCAAGACCCGCCCCCCGGGCCAGGCGAGGCTCTATTGATACCATGAATGCCTCACTTCCCGATCTCAGTCATGACCCCGGTATTCAGCGGATTCTGGTCATCAAGTGGAGCGCATTGGGCGATGTCCTGATCGCCACCGCGTTGATGGAGGACCTGCATCAAGCGTTCCCCCATGCGGCAATCGACCTGAACACGCTACCGTCGTTCGAGCACCTGTTCCGCGATGACGGGCGTTTTCGCCGGGTCATCGCCCTGGATATCCGACGCCGCGCCCGCCCGCTGGGCAATATGATGCGGTGGGTACGCCAGATGCGACAGTCACGCTACGACCTGATCGTCGACCTGCAATCCAATGACCGAAGCCGGTTGCTGTTGGCGCTGCTGACATTGAGCGGCGGCGGAGGCCGGCATCGGCTGGGTATCAATCCAGGCTGGCCATACACCATCGTCGCCCCGGCGTTCCCTCGCGGCACCCACACGCTCACGCGCTGCCGCGCGCTGCTCAATAAGGCCGGCATCCCGACCACAACCGACCGGCCGGTGCTCTCCTGGGATACATCGACGACCGCGCGAGCGAATGCCTTGAAGTCGGCAGCGGGCTTGCCGGACGTTGGCTACGCGCTGGTGCTCCCCGGCAGCAACAAGGCCGGTGAGTTGAAACGCTGGGGCACTTCGCGCTTCGCGCAATTGGCCAAGGCGCTGTTGGACGCTGGGGTTCCAGCCGTTGCCGTGATCGGTGGGCCCGACGAGCGCGATGTGTGCTCGGAGATTGCCGCCCAAGCCGGCGATCGGGTGGTGGATCTGAGTGGCCAGACACAAATCACCGACATCATCGCGCTGGCCAACGACGCCTGCCTCATCGTCGCCAACGATACCGGCACCGCTCATGTTGCCTCAGCCGCCGGCAAGCCCATGGTGGTGATCTGCGGACCGACCGACCCGCGTCGGGTAAAACCCATCGGCGAAGTGGTGACAGCGTTGCAGGCACAGTTGCCGTGCATCAATTGTTATCGCAAGCACTGCGTTCATCACAGCTGCATGGCACTGATCAGCCCGTTTGCCGTGCTCGAACATCTGAAGCGACGGGGGATTCTTCCCCCAGCACCCTCTGCGGAGCCTCGTTGAACCGCGCCGGCAGCGGTGGGGCGCCATCGGGCAGCAAGTCTGTACCGTTACGCTCCAGTTGCAGCGCTTCATAGAGTTTGGCGTACTTCAGGAAGACATAGAACGCCGCCACCGCCGAGTTGATGAACCCGGCCCAGCCGTTGAGGAAGTTGCGCTTGAACAGGTAGCTGCGAACGAAAAAGAACGGCGGATAGACGAGCATGATCAGTGCGGACATTCGCCGCTTGCGACGCTTGTGTGCGACCAAGCCGGAGGAGTAGGCATTGATCTTCTCGACCTTGGTATGGATATCGGTCTCACCGAAATGAAAGAACACATGCCGCAGCTTGGCCACAGCGCCCGACACCCGGGGCGCGGCATGGATCGGCATGTCATCGATGTGTCCACTGTCACGGCGAAAGAGGCGCAGGAAGTAGTTCATCCGGACGCCGCGATGGTACATGCGCCAGAACAGTTGCTCCTGGCGCCGCATCATGTACCCCCTCGCCAACGGCTCGCCGGCCAGCAGCGTACGGATTTCCTGCTGCAACGGCTCTGACAGAACCTCATCGGCATCCAGCAGCAGGACCCAGGGGTGACTCGTCTGCTCCAGGGCGTACTGCTTCTGCCTCCCGTAACCCATGAAATCATGCGCGATGATGCGGGCACCGTAGCGCTCGGCAATCGATACGGTGTCATCCGTGCTGTGCGAGTCCACCACCACGATTTCGTCTGCCCAACGCACCGATGCGAGACATCCGTCCAAGGTCCGCGCGTTGTTGTAGGTGGTCACAAAAACCGACAGTCGGTTCATGAGGGACTCCACAGGTTTCACGTCGCGGCGAGCCCCACCGCGGGTGGTTTATAGTAGGCGGTCAGCCAAGGCCACTGGATGACCGTTTCCGTGGATGATCGCATCAATACTTTGCACATCGTCGGTGGCTACGCGTTGGGCGGTGCCGAGTTGTTCTTCACCCGGCTGGTCAATGCGTTGCATGCCCGCGGGCACCCGACCACAGCGGTCACTTGCGCCGGGAGTCTGATCGAAACGCACTTGGCTGACGATGTGCCAACCTACCACAGCCCGATGCGCAGCGTTATCGACGTACCGGGCATGTGGCGCATACGCCGCCTGATCCGCCAGATCGAGCCGGCCATCGTTCAAACCTACATGGGGCGGGCGACGCGGCTCACCCATGTACCCGGGCGTAGCAAGGCGGTGCATGTGGCACGCTTGGGTGGTTACTACAAGGTCGGTGGCTTTCGTCATGCCGACGCCTGGATAGGCATCACGGCAGGCTTGTGCGATTACCTGGTCCGCAACGGGCTGCCGCGGCAGCGCGTACATCACATCGGCAACTTCGTACTGCCCGAGGCGGCACGGCCGGCAGCCGAACGGGCCGCATTGCGCGCCGCGCTGGGTGTCCCCGATGAGGCCTGGTTGCTCCTGGCTGTCGGGCGCCTGCATCCGGTCAAGGGCTATACCGACCTGCTTCAGGCAGCCGCCGCCCTGCCCGAAACGATCGCCGGCCGCCCCTGGCGGATCGCCGTGGTCGGCGATGGCCCGCTGGCGCTGAGCCTGGGTGCTGAGGCGCGGGCCCTGAACCTGACCGACAACCTGATCTGGTGCGGCTGGAAGGAAGACACGGGCATCTACTACCAGGCTGCCGACCTGTTCATCTGCCCATCCAGGCACGAGGCCCTGGGCAATGTCGTCCTGGAGGCTTGGAGTCACGGCACGCCCGTTCTCAGCACGGCCAGCGAAGGCCCCGCTGAGTTCACGCAGCATGGTGAGAGCGCCTGGATTACACCCGTGGCCGACCCTGATGCCCTACGCGCCGGCATCGAACACCTGCTCGCGGACGATGCGCTACGCGCGGCACTGACGGCCGGCGGGCAGCGCACGCTGGCGGCCCGGTTTTCGGAAGCAGCCGTACTGGATCAGTACTTGGCGCTTTACAGCGGCATCCTGTCGTCCGGGCGCTGACGATCGGCCAGCGATGTCTCAAGGCGATTTCCCTGCACCGCCAGATACAAGCCCACGCCGATCATGATGAACAGATAGAGCGCAAACTGCCGCGAGGTATAGGAGAAGCTGAGCAGGGCGGCGGCCACCACCGGAACCGCCGGGGCGAGCCAGATCAGCGCTCGTCGCCGTACCCGCAGTTCCAGCGTCCACCATCGTCGGGCGATCATCCCGATCGGCCAGGCCAGGATCACCAGCAGGGCGCCCAGCCCGAGCAGGCCTGTTTCATACCAGGCATCGAGCAGGAAGTTGTGCAGATGCTGGACCCGCAAGGCCCCATTGCCCCAACGCATCGTCAGTACGGTGTCGTTGTGCTCGAGATTTCCGATTCCCACACCGATCCAGGGATTCTCCGGCGGGTGCTCCAGCGCCTGACGCCATAATAAGGTTCGACCGCTGCTGAAACCGTCGATCGGATACTCCCAGCCATCCACGCCCGGCCCCCGGATGGAGAACACCACGACTAGAATCACGGTGGCGGCGATCATCATGACGATGCAACTGACCAGCGCCCGCCAGATGCGTAACGGATGACGGGCGAGCCACAAACCCGCCAGCGCGATGAGATAGCCCAGCAGGGCCGCACGGCCCTGGGCGATGATCACGTAGGCCAACGATAGGGTCACCGTCACCGGAAAACCAACCGTCCACCAGCCGCCCCCCCGACGGCGCAGGAAGAGGGCCATGAACGGCAGCAGCAGGGGAAGGTTGTTCTCGCGCAGGTCCTGCTGCGGCTGGAAGTCCGGACCGAGCATCAGCGGGACGGCGGTCAGCCAGAGCCCTGCCAGGGTGGCGAAGCCGCCGATGCCCCAGGCCCATTCCAGTCGACGCAGGTTGCCCGGCTCGCGCATCAAGGCAGCGTAGGTGAACAACGCAGCTGCCGTGAAACCTGTCAGCGAGGCCGCGGATTTGACACTGTCGAATACGTCGGGACCCTGGGGGCTGCCCAGAAAGACTACAGCCACGAAACACAGCCATGCCACGACATAGCCGAGCGGCGGGCGAACCCGTGCCGATGGCACGACCAGCAAGGCCCATAATAAATAGAGGTAGGCGATGACGTTGAACAATGCCCTCCCACCCACCTGAGTGAAGGGCAGTGCAGCCGGCAGCAACCAACCCCACTGCCAGAACGCCGTCTCAATACGCTCGTACACCGTTTGGATACGGCCTGAAATCACAAACTGCCCCCCATAAGTCACACACCGGCTCCGCATCGCTCATCAAGGTCTACCGTCTGCGCATATACCGCCAGCGTCGCCGCCCCCATGGCCGCCAGCGTGTAGCGCTCATCGACATCGCCTTCGGGTATTTGCCCCAGGCAATTCGTCACCCGCTGCATCAGGCCGTTGATGTCGGCCAACGGCACACGCCCCTGCGGGTACAGATCGCCCAAGACTTCGCCGACGCCGCCATGATCCCAGCCGACGACCGGCCGCCCAAGAGCCAGCGCCTCCAGCACCGTACGGCCGAAGGCCTCCGGTTTACTGGAGAGGCTAAGCACCAGGTCGCTGCGGCTCATGATCTGGCGCAAGTCGTCCCGATGCCCGGTGAACGTGATCGCCCTTTCCAGCCCCAACGCCCGCACCTGCTCGGCCAATTGCCGGGCGTAGGCCTGTCGGCGCGGGTCCTCGCCACCGACGATCAGCCCGTGAACCGGCCGACCGGCCTTTCGCAGACGGTGGACGAGCTCAATGAACGCCTCGTGTCCCTTGAGACGGGTCAACCGCCCGGGCAGCAGCAACACGAGTTGTCCGGCAAGCTGCGGGAATTGCTGTCGCCACGCCGCGAGCCAGTGCGCATCGGGCGTGTATCCGCGATGGTAAACCGCCGGGTCCACACCACGGGGGATCACCCGAATATGCGTCTCCGGCGTCGCCGGATAATTGGCACGAATATAGTCACGTACCGTGTTCGATACGGCGATCACCCGTTCACCGGAGGCCATTACCGCAGAGTAGCGTGACACTGAATACAGTCCGTGCACGGTGGTCACCCAACGCGGCCGCCGAGCCATCGGCAGGCTGCGTATGGCCAAGCGGGCAATCCACGCCGGCAAGCGCGAACGCGCATGCACGATATCCACACGCTGTTCGATAAGAAAGCGCCGTAGTGACCCGACCAGGGCCAACGTGGCAAGCGACTTGCGCCCGATCGCCAAGCGATAGTGCTCACCACCGGCGGCAGCGAGGCTCGCTTCTTGATGCCCACCGGCGGACACGACCAAGGCCCGATGGCCAGCCTGCACCAACGCGTGGGCGATCTCGACGGTACCGCGCTCGACACCCCCCCCGTCCAGCGCCGGCAGCACTTGGCATACGGTCAAAGGGCCCATGCATCGACCACCCAGCGGGCGCAGCGCGCGGCCTCGTCGAACGCCCGACCAGGCCGACCGAGCGGTGTACCCGCCCGCCAATCGGAAAACGTCACGACCCAGCCGTCGTTGCACAACTGCTCCAATCCGCCGGACAGCCGCGACGACTGCGTGCGTCCGAGCTCCAGAAGCCCGACGGCGACACCGGCCGTCAATGCCTCGTAGACCATGGACACACTGTCCATGGTGACCCATACCCGTCCGCTGCTGGCCAAGGCGCGCGGCAACCAGTCCCGATCCGTACTCGAGGCGGGCACCACCGCCATCTGCGAGGACGCTTGGCGTTGGAGGCGGCGCTCGAAGGCCGCGGGTGTGCGACGCGAGGTCGCGACCGTCCAGTTCACGTTGCGATCGGCGCCGACGACGGTGTCGATCTGGCGCAGCAGCAATGTCTCATCCCAGACGAAATGGCGCGACGGGCCCCCCACCAGCACCAGCCCGCAATGGGGGTCGGGCGTCCCCGGACGAATGCGGTTGAGCACACCGCGGGTCACCAGCACATTGCTGCGCTCGGGTGGGTGATCATGGGCGGGAATGACGCACAGATCGAACCACGACAGGGGCAATGTCGGGCGCATCAGCACCACCGCACGGGCGCCGGTACAGCGGCGAGCCGCCAGCAATGCCAAGTGCGTCCCGTGGCCGGCACCGACAAGCAGAACCGGCGGCGGTCCCGGCGTCTGCGGCCAGCGACCGCTGAGCCAGGCCAACAATGCAGTGCGTGCCGGTGGTGCCGGCACATCGAACACTGTCACCGACCGCAGACTGCCAAGGGCATTGACCAACCCGAGCGATTGGTTGTCATGCCCCGGCTTGCCGTCGCTGAACCGCCAGATGACCATAGCGGAGGCGGTCTCCCTCACCGTGTGATCGTCCGAGGCGCTGTCCGACTCGAATAGCGGTGACGAGGATAGGTGTCGATGCATAGAGTTCTGTCGTTTGCGGAAGATGGGACTTCCGCGGCAACACGCCCCTTCGTCAGGCAGCTGCCGGATCTTTCAGCACAAAGACCGCGCCACAGTAAGGGCACTTGGCCGAGCCCTTGGCCTCGACCGGCAGATAGACCTTGGGATGCGAGTTCCACAATTTCATACCGGGCATGGGGCAGGACAAAGGCAGGTCCGCCTGGGTAACCTCGTAGCGGTTCTCGGTGTTTGGCTCAATGAGTGCGTTGGCGTCGGCCATGGCCTCGTCCTCGTTCAATTCGATGGGTTGATCAGACCAGCGTCAGCCACTCGGGGTGTGCGTCGCGCCGCCCCTCGACCTGATCGAAGAACAAGCGCTGGAGGCGCTCGGTGACCGGCCCACGCCGACCCTGGCCGATCATCCGTCCGTCCACCTCGCGGATCGGCGTCACCTCGGCCGCGGTTCCGGTGAAGAAGGCCTCGTCGGCGATGTAGACCTCGTCACGGGTGATACGCTTCTCGCGCACCTTCAGGCCGAGCTCTTCCTCCGCCAGCTGCACGACCGCATCACGGGTGATGCCCTCCAGCGCGGAGGTCAGGTCCGGGGTATAGATGACACCGTCACGGACGATGAAGATGTTCTCGCCACTGCCTTCGGCGACGTAACCCTCGTTGTCCAGCAACATGGCCTCGTCGTAGCCATCGCGCAGGGCCTCCTGCAGGGCCAGCATCGAGTTCATGTAGTTCCCGTTGGCCTTCGCCTTGCACATGGTGATGTTCACATGGTGGCGGGTGTAGGACGAGGTCTTGATGCGAATCCCCCGCTCCATGCCTTCCTTGCCCAGATAGGCGCCCCATTCCCACGCGGCCACCATCACATGCACGCTGAGGTTGTCGGCGCGCAAGCCCATGCCCTCGGCCCCAAGGAACGCCATCGGGCGGATATACGCACTGCGCAGTCCGTTTTCCCGCACTGCGGCCCGGCAGACCGAAGCCAACGTGTCGCGGTCGTAGGGCAGGCGCATGTTCAGGATATGGGCGGAGCGGAACAGCCGGTCGATATGCTCTTTGAGGCGGAAGATCGCGGTGCCGTGCACCGTCTCGTAGGCACGGATGCCCTCGAACACCCCCATGCCGTAATGCAGGGTATGGGTCAGGACATGGGTCTTGGCCTCACGCCAGGGGACCATCTCCCCATCCAGCCAGATCACGCCGTCACGATCCGCCATCGACATGCTGCGATTCTCCTGCAAAATGAACGCAAGGCACCAAACGCCCCTCGACTGCGGTGCCAAAGATGCGTATTGCACCACAGTTGCGGGCGTTTCGGTATGCGCACGCTACGCCTGGGCCGCCGAACCGATGGTGTCCTCCCAGATTCGCACCACTTGATCGCGCAGGAGCTGGAACTCGCCATCGGCAATCACCGCCGGCTGGCCTTGCAAGGTGAACAAATGCCCCTGCCGGCGCATGGCCCGGTAAGCGTCGCGCAGTACCCCGGCCTCCCACGAGCCCAGCAGTCCGACCGCCTCCAGACCGGCCAATTGCCGCACATTGTCGGTGAAGCGGGTGAGGATCGGTTCCGCGCAGGCATTGGCCAACACCAAGTATTGGGTGATGAACTCGATATCGGCCATCCCACCCCGATCCTGCTTGATATCGAAGCGGCCGCGACCGCCTTGTGACAGCTCGGTTCGCATGCGCTCGCGCATCTGACGCACATCCTCTCGCAAGGCTGCCGCATCGCGTTCGCGGGTAAGGATTTCCCGGCGCAGGTCATTGAATGCAACGGCCAGCCGGTCCGAGCCGGCAACCGGTCGTGCGCGCACCAGGGCCTGGTGCTCCCAGGTCCAGGCCTCATTGCGTTGATAGGTCGCAAACGCATCCAGGTTGGACACCAACAGCCCGGACCGGCCGCTTGGGCGCAGGCGTGTGTCCACCTCGTACAGCTCACCGGCGGCAGTGCGCGCCGTCAGGTAGTGAATGATCCGCTGGCCCAGCCGGGCGAAGAACTGGTCGTTATCCAGCGCCTTCCCGCCATCGGTGGTCTGATCGTCCCCACGGCTATCGTGCAGGAACACCAGGTCCAGGTCCGACCCGTAGCCCATCTCGAACCCGCCGAACTTGCCATAGGCGATCACCGCAAACGCCGCCTCGCGGGTAGTCCCGGCATCTACACAGTGCGGGCGGCCGAAACGGGCGGTCAAGTCAGCCCAAGCCAGGGCCAGCGCCTTGCCCACGAGCACCTCGGCGATGTCGGTGAGGTGATCGCTGACGATCATCAGCGGCAACGCATCGCTCACATCGGCCGCCGCGACCTTCAGCACCTGGGTGTGCTTGAAATGGCGCAAGGTGTCCATGGTCTGCTCGACATCGCCTTCGGGCACCCGGGTCAGCGCGCGGGCCAGTTCGCGCTCCAGGCGGGCGCGGTCGCGGGGTGTGTACAAGGTCGTCGGATCGAGCAGATCGTCCAATAGCAGCGGATAACGCCCAAGATAGGCGGCTATCCATGGGCTGGCCGTGCACAGTTTGACCAACTGCGACAAGGCCATGGGATTCTCGACCAGAAGGGCCAGATAGGCCGAACGCTGGGCGATGGTTTCAAGCAGCCCGACGACCCGCTCCAGAGTGGTATCCGGCGTCTCCACCGCGGCCACCGCCCCCAGCAGCAACGGCATGAGTTGATCCAGCCGCCGCTGCCCGTGCTGACCCAGCTTGCGTTGCCCCACACGTTCGCGCAGATCGACCAGGCGACGCAGTGCCGCGTCCGCATCGGCAAACCCCTGGGCAGTCAGATAGTCGGTGACCTGCACATCATCGGTTTGCGACTGCCAGACCGTGCCGAAATCCACAACGCCATCGGTTGCGGCCTCATCGGTCTGGGGTGCGGCGAAAATCTGGTCGAACTGACCGGCAACCAGGCGTCGGTGTCGTCCCAGCGTCTCAGCGAAGGCCGGCCAGCCGTCGAAGCCCATGGACCCGGCAAGGCGCAGGCGACCAGCCTCGTCCGTGGGTAAGGCATGGGTTTGCTGATCGGCGAATGCCTGAATACGGTTCTCCGCGCAGCGCAGAAACGCATAGGCGGATTTCAGCCCCTCGACCGCGAAGTCCGGCAGCCGCCCACCGCTGCGCAACTGTTCGAGCACGATGAGCAGGCTACGCTCGCACAAGGCCAGGTCGCGGCCACCGTAGATGAGCTGGAACGCCTGGGCGATGAACTCGATCTCGCGGATGCCGCCAGGGCCGAGCTTGATATTGTCCGCCATGCCCTTGCGCTCGACTTCGCGCGCAATCAGGGCTTTCATCTCGCGCAGCGATTCGATGGCGCCGAAATCCAGGTAACGCCGGTAAACGAAGGGCTTGAGCCGCGCCAGCAACTGCTCACCGGCCGCGTCATCGCCGGCGATGACGCGGGCCTTGATCCAGGCGTAGCGCTCCCACTCACGCCCATGGCGCTGGTAATAGTCCTCCAGCATGGCGAAGTGAGCGACCAGCGCCCCGGCGTCACCGAAGGGGCGAAGACGCATATCCACCCGAAAGACGAAGCCATCCTCGGTGAGCTGATCCAGCACCTTGATCAACGATTGACCGAGCCGGCGGAAGAACTCCGCGTTCTCGATGCTGCGCGGACCGCCGACAGTCTGGCCGGCTTCCGGGTAGGCGAAGATCAGATCGATGTCCGAGGAGAAATTCAACTCCCGCCCACCGAGCTTGCCCATACCCAGCACCACCATGCGCTGGGGTACGCCATCGGTGCCCACAGGGGTCCCGAAACGCTCGGCCATGCGCGTCTCCAGCCAACGCAGAGCCGCCTCTACCGCCAGGTCAGCCATGTCGGACAAGGCCGCCAGCGTCTCATCCAGCGGAGCCAGAGCGGCCAGATCCCGCCAGGCGATGATGCACAAACGCCGCCGGCGCCAGGTCCGCAGGACGCTCATCAACGTCGCCTCGTCGCTCGCCCCCGCAAGCATCGCCTCCAGTGCCTGCCCCAGCGCCGCCCGCTCGTGCGGGCGCTGCGGCCCGCCGTCAGCCAGCCATGCTTGCCACCAGGCCGGCTCGCGGCCAACCGCACGGAAGACCAGGTCGCTGAACGCCAACACCGCCCCAGCGTCGTCGCAATCTAACCCCAGCGCCTCGCGACGCTCCCGGGCCACATCGGCCAACGCCCCCGGCAAGCGGTACGTTCCCACTCGTGCACTCCTCATCGCATGTTGCTCAAGGCAATAGGCGCCGACAGCGCCCTCCATTAAGATAGCGCCCGATGGACACCTCCCGCGACGCCGATTCCCTGGAAGGACGATCTCCCCGCCCCTGGCGTCTGGCACTGTGCGCCGTGCTGTCGGTCGTGCTGGTATGCACGACCGCAATCGTTTTTTTTGCCTACGGACCCGGTGCCAGCCTGCGCTTCGGCGTCGACCTGCTGCCGCATCTGCGCCCAGAGGGCGAGCCGAACGCATGGGTGGCGGTGCGTCCGTTGACCCGCGGTCAGGCGGCTTTGCTGTCGATCAAGCCGCAAGACGATGTGCGGGTCGAGTCGCTCATCGTCTGGCCGCTCGAACCCGAAGGCCCGGCGCGCCTGCTCCCAATACCCGCCAAAGGAGGCCGGATAAACCTCACGGCCTTGCTGGAGCCCGAATTGCTCAGCCTGGGGCTGGGGGTGGTGACCCAGGGTGCGACCGATGGCATGCCGCTGCGCGAATTTTCCGCGGCGCCATCCAACCCGCCGGTTTTAAAGGCCACCATCCTGATGCTGGGCAGCTGGCTGGTCAAACCGCCCTGGGACACGGCATCGGTGCACCTTGCCAGCACCAGCAAGGCCCTGGGCCTGCTGCCGCTGCCGATTGCCGTCACGGCGTGGCTGATCATGGCCCTCGCCCTCGGCTGGATGACCGATAGCCTGGGGCGTCCCGCGAACAAGACGGTGATCACGCTGGGGCTCGTCGCGGTGTTGATTACGGATCTGCATTGGATGGGCATTTTGACCAGCCGGACCGGCTATCCGGCGGCACCGCTGGTACCCGAGAGGGCCGGAGAAACCATCTTGAACAGCCGGCTGAGCGCACTCGAGCCGTTGCTGCCGGCAACCCCGGCCCGCATTGTCCTCATCCGGCCCCAAGGGGGCGCCGGAGAGTTCTGGGAAGCACGTACCCGCTTCGGCCTGGCGGAGCACCGCGTCATGGCAGGCAGCCGCCGGCATGTGCGGCGACTTCTGGCCCTGGGCGTTCCGTTCTACATTCTCGAGCTCAATCCCGACGGGGAACTGGTTGCCGGCAAGACGCCGCGCTGGCTGGCCACCGCCGACCTGGTCATGGATACGCCACAACTGCGCTTATGGGCGTTCCGATGACCGTCGCGGCATTGTTGATTCCTTGGCTGTTGCTGGCCTCGCTGTGGCGCCGCGGCGGGTTCGATGCGGCCTCTGCCGTGGCTTATGGCCTGGCGCCGGCCATGGTTGCCGTCTACGTCGCGCTCATGTTCAGCCCGAACGGGCCTTGGGTCACTATGCAACTGGGCGTTCTGGCGGTCATGGCGGTGATCGCCGTGACCGCCCTGCTCACCCGGCCCCGCCTCGCACCGACAGGGGTGCCAGTGGCCGAATGGGGAACGGCCAGGCGGCTGCTCATCATGATTGCATCGGCCATGATCGCGTGGCGTCTGGCCATCATCTGGCACGAAGCACCGCGCTATCCGTTCTACCCCTGGGACAGCTGGCTGGTCTGGGCCATGAAGGCCAAAATCTGGTGGGTGGAGCAGCGTCTGGTGCACTTCGTGGAGCCGCGATTCTGGTTGACCCACGGGGCGCAGATCACGGACTACCCCATGCCCTGGTGGTCCTACCCGTCTGTGGTTCCGGCCGCCGTGACCTGGAGCGCCATCGCCGCGGGCGAGTTCAACCCACCCCAGTTGATCTGGTGGTGGCCAGCCTGCTACGTCGCCTTGCTCATTGGTGTGTTCGCCCAAACCCGGCGTCTGTGCGACGGCACAACGGGTATCGTCACCGCGGCACTGGTGTCCAGCGTACCCTTGCTCATCACCCATGCGGCGCTTCCGGGCAATGCGGACCTACCCTTGGCACTGGCCGTGAGTCTGGCGCTGGGCAGCCTGTTCCTCTGGCATACCCAACGCCGTGCTGGGGATCTGCTCGCCGCGGTCGTGCTGCTCGCGTGCGCCGTCCTCATCAAACGCGAGGGGTTGACATGGGCCGCCGTCATCGCCGCCGCCCTGGTGTTCTGCGAGTTGCCGACACGCTGGCGGATAGCCTGCATCGGCATCGCCGGCGGCGCTCTGGCCCTGCTGTCGCTGGGCTACGGCATCACCCTCAAAACACCTCTGGGTATGCTGGTGGTTACGCTCAATGTCATCGAGCTGCCACTGCTCGGACGCTTCGAGTTGGGCGTGCACGATATCCTCGCGCCGCTCATCCTGCACCTGTGGATTTCCGACACTTGGGGGTTGCTGTGGTGGCTGCTCCCGGCGTTGATCGCGTGGCAGCTGCCGCGGATCATCGCCTCGCAGGCGATCAGACGATGCACGCTGATGGTGGCCTTTTGCCTGGCCAAATTGATCGTCCTGTTCGTGTTCACCGACGCCTATCGGTGGGTGGAGGCAGGCACCTCGATCAATCGATTGATCCTGCACATCGCGCCGGCCCTGGTGATCTACGGCGCCTTGCTGGCCTGCGCACGCTCACCTGCACCGGGCTCGGCGGTGCTGCCAAGACGCGTGTGAGCCCGCGCCAGCTCTTCCTCCAGTAAGGCCACACGCTGCGCCATGCGGCGGATCTGCTTCTCCTGCCGTGAACGGTCCAGATCCATAGTGAGCATCTTTACCAGTATCAACCCGACGGCCAGAACCATGACCAGTATCGGCGGATAGGTCACGCCCAGGTACATTCCCACCTTATCCAGCAACCGCGGGAACATCCCGGCGAACGCCGTGGCGACGGCGATCAGCAGCCACCAGACGCCATAGCCCCCATGCAGATGGTTGCGACGGACCAGTAAGAGTATGACCAGCGCGACGCAAACGCCGATTACCATCGTGGTGATCTGATACATAGTGGTAACGACTCAAGCCGCAGAGGAGATAGCGGAGGACGAGGAGCAAGCCGCATCGTACACGCCGTCCAGTTCGCGGGCCACGGCGTCGATCGCAAATCGCCGCACCAGAGCGTGTTCGCCGGCAGCACCCAGACGACGACGCAAGGCAGGATCGCCCGACAAGCGCATCAGCGCCTGTGCCAGCGCCTGCGGGTCGGCCAATGGCACGACCAGACCATGCCCCGCCGTGTCGACCACCCAGCGCACGCCGGAACCAGGGATGTCGGTCACGACCACTGGCTTGGCGTAGCGCATGGCCTCCAGCAACACCACACCAAAGGCCTCGGTACGCTCGACCGATGGCAGGCACAGCACATCGCACTGCGCCAACCAGGCGGCCAGTGTCCGGTCATCCAGGGCCCCGCATAAACGCACCCGGCCGCCCAGGCCCAGCTGCCCGACAAGCCGGACCAAACGAGTACGCTCAGGCCCCTCGCCGATCAGTGCAAGACTGAGTTGCGGCGTTTGCGCCAACGCGCGGATCAGCGTATCGAAGCCTTTGTAGTAGGCCAGCCGGCCCACTGCCAGGATCCGCGTACCCGCGGCTGCGGTCCAGGGATCGGTCCCGCTTGGCGTGGGCAAGCGCAGCGGATTCAAGCCCAGGGGCACCGGCCGGCAGCTCGCCCGAACCGCTTTCAAGGCCTCGCTGGATTCCAGGTATGGCGGCGACGTGGGCACCACGATGGCAGCCCTTTTCAACAATGCACGCTCAAGAGGCCGGTAGACGCGATAGGCCAGGCGTAAACGCCAATCGAGCTGCGAAGCGACCACGTCGGCGTGCCAATGCACCACCACGGGCACCCGCCGTGAACTGACCAGGGCCAACAGCCAGAACGCCGAGGTATTGGGCATGTGCACGTGGATTACATCCGGCCGCCACTGCCGGATCAGACGGCGCAGAATCAGCGGATACGCCGGGCTGATCGGCGCATACCACAATGTGCCCCAGGTCGGTGCTTCCACGATCTGCGGACCGGTATCGCGCGCGCGGGGTGTCTGGGCGCGCTTGCGATGGACCAGTACGGCGACTGCGTGTCCGGCAAGCGCCTGCGCATCGGCCAGATCGGCGACGAAGCGCTCCACCCCGCCAGGTACCGGCGGGTAGTATTTGCCCAAATGGAGAATGCGCTTCGGGACTGCCCTCAAGCGGTAACCCTGGGGCGGGAGCCGCGCAGCCGGGGGCGCTCGAGGCCGGCAATGCAGATCACCGTGGTCGCCACCATGTAGCGCAGCACGGCCAACCACGAATGGAACAACCGGGAGATGCCATTGCAGCGTGGGTGCATATCGACCGGCACTTCGACCATCCCGAGACCAAAACGGCGCATCAGCAGCAGCACACCGACGTCCTGGTAATCCAGCAGTGTGGCCGAATCCCCCGCCAACACGGCGACCGCCCGCGGACTGTAGGCGCGAAAGCCCGATGTAATGTCCTCGATAGCCAAGCCGGTCAGAGTCCGGAAAAACCGCCACACCCACGTGCGCCCTTGGCTGACCCGAGCCGGACAGGAGCCGATCACCACCTCGGCCTGACCGCTACGCAGAGGGCCGAGCAAGCGCTCGATCTCGCTGGCGACGTGTTGCCCGTCGGCATCCATCGTCACGACGTAACGGGCCGCTTGGCCGTGCACATAGCGCATACCGGTCTGGATGGCGCCCCAGGCACCGAGCGACATGGGCAGACGAAGAACCGTCGCGCCCGCCTGCTGCGCCTCGCGGCCGGTCGCATCGTCGCTGGCATCATCCACCACGACGGCCAGCCAACCGGGTTGCGACTGCACCGCGCGCACGATCTCGGCCACGGTGGCGACTTCGTTACGGGCCGGGATGATCACGTATACAGGGTCCGACGGGGCAGGCGGATCTGGCGTCCAATCCATTGCAGTCCTCTCAAGTCAGAAGCGGTTACTGTCCAACCCCCTACCCTCCGGCTGCGTATTGTGCCCGCATATGCAAGTTCCGGCCAGCGACGACGTAACAAGACGTCACAATCAGCGGGAGGTGACTTCGCGTACCGCCTTGTGAGGCTGCCTGGAGGCGGCCTGATAGGCGGTGATCACGTCTTCGGCCGGTCCTTCCATGCGGGTCTTGCCGGCTTCGATCCAGACTGCCCGGTCGCACAGATCGCGTATCGTCGAAGGGTTGTGGGAGACCAGCACCACGGTCTTGTTCGAACGGATGATGCCGGTGATCGCATCGGCCGACTTGCGCCTGAAGTCTTCATCGCCGACACCCAGCACCTCGTCGATCATCAGGATGTCCGGGTCCACCTGCATGGCAACCGCGAAGCCCAAGCGCGCGCACATACCCGAGGAATACGTCCCCAGCGGCTGGTCGATGAAGTCTCCAAGCTCGGAAAACTCAACGATCTGATCCATCCGCGCGAGCATGTCGGCCTTACGCATACCCTGGAGGATACCGCTGAGCACCGCATTCTCGCGCCCGGTCAGGTGAGGCATGAAACCGGTTTGCAGCGACAGCAGGCTTGAGCGCGAGGTGGTGCGTTCCACCACGCCCCGGTCGGGATCGATGATCCCGGCCAGCAGTTTCAGCAGCGTGCTCTTGCCCGCGGCATTGCGGCCCAGAACCCCCAGGGTCTCACCCTGGTACAGGCTCAGCGAGACATCGGGCAGGACCCAGAACGACGCCGGCCGGAACAACTTGCGCCCCATGTTGAATCGCACACCGGCGTTCTTCAAATGCAGTAAACGCAACGCGGTCACCTCGTGGGTCAAGGCAGCAAGCGCGGATAGCGCTTATCGAACCGGGCCAGAATCCAAAGGGCCGTCGCCAGCAGCGCAACCCCCACCGCCAGAGTCCAACCCAGGGTGCCCGGATGCGGCCACTGGCCTTCGAGCAGGACGCGGCGGTAATCCACCAGCACACAGGCCATGGGGTTGATCAAGAACAACCCCGTATAGCGCTCCGGAACATCAGCCAGCGTGAAAAAGATGCCGGAGCCGAAAAACTGCAGATGCAGCAGGCTGTCGACGAGAAAACGCAGATCCGGCACCAGTGGGACGATGGCCGCCATCAGGCAGGCGGCCCCGGCAATCAACACGAAGTGGACCGCCAGTACCAACGGCAACCCCAGCCAGGTCACCGGCGGCCAGCCAGCGATCACGAGCAACAAGGCCAGGAGCAACACCAGCACCACCAGGAACTTGGCGCTGTCGGTCAGCAAGGTCACGACCGGAAACAGAAACTTGGGCAACTTGACCTGGTTCATCAACGCCCGATTGCCGAGAATCGACCGACTGGCGTTGGATATGCCGTTGCGATACCACATCCAGGGCACCAGCCCGGTCATCAGGACGAGGATGTAATCCTGGCCGCCCCGCCCAAGGACACCGCCAAAGACCAAATACATCACCGCCATGTACAACAGCGGATCCAGCACCCACCAGAGGAAGTTGGCATAGGTGCGCGCGGCTTCCGCACGCAGGTTCGCATACACCATGTACCCGACGAGTTCCCAGAACTGGGCACTGAGACAGACTGCGATCACGGACACTCCAGATCGTGTGTGTTGACGCCGCGGCGGACCCGTTCAGACTCGCCGAAGGGTGCTTGTGGTACCAGAATTCGCCGCTCTTGCCCAGCGGCCCGGTCGAACCGCTGTCGACATCGCCAGGTGTCAACCCATCGGGTCAGGCCCTAGAATAGGCCGGCTTCACCGTCATCGACGCGCTCGGGCAGCCGTCGGCATCACGCAAACCGGGTCGCGAATGAACCATAAGCCGCAGGTGCTGTACGTACACATACCCAAGGCCGCCGGCTCGGCGCTCAACGCGTTCTTCATCGAACAGTACGGCGCGCAGCGGTGCCTCCCCCACGCAGAGAACCGGCTAAGCCGACCCGACAGAAACATCGGCGAGGTCGAAGAGTACCTCTATGTCTCGGCGCACATGGCGTATCCGGTGTTGCGCGGCATGCTCGATCTCCAGTCGCGATTCGTGATGACCGTCATGCGCGAACCCATCGAGCAGCTCATCTCGCACATCGCCTGGGTCCGCTATCAGGCCGATCCTGCGCAAAAGCACGCCTACAAGGCGTTGCCCCCGCATGTGCAAGGCCTGGTCGACCGGCTCAGTGCCAACGACATCGCAAACCCGGTCATCCTCGAGCAGCTGCTCGAAGACATGGAGCACCCCGAGCTGTCCTTCTTCGACAACTGCCAGACACGCTACCTGCACCCGCCGGTCCGTGGCCCCATGGGCCCGGGCACCGTGGCGCATGCCAAGCGCAACCTGCGGGCACTGGATTTCGTCGGTGTCCACGACCGCATGGCGGATGTCTTCGCCTATCTGTCGTTCACCCTCGGCCTACCGCCAGGTAGCGCGGGCCGCCGGGTGAACGAAAGCAAACGCAAGTACGGGCTCGACGCCAGTGATCCTGCCATCCGCGAGGTGCTTCGTCCCTATGTGGCGCTGGACCAGGAGCTGTATGAAACAGCGCAGAGCTTGTTCGCCGCCAGCATGTACCGGATGCTGGACCAAGCGCAGTCACTGGACCCCCGCGTAATCAACCGCGACGTGTTGGCCCGTCTCATCGAGCATCGTGCGAACCAGACCACCGGCCGGTGGTAGAACAACTGCATAAAGAGTCGACATGACACGGATACAAATGTCGGTAAGGGCTTACGGATGCTGATCGTCGTCACCGGGCCACCGCGCTCGGGTGTCGAGTTCATTCGCCAGATACTGATGGCAGGCGGCATCGGAACAACCGGCGCGGATGCCAGCGACGCGGTTTCGGCACTGCATGACTGGTTGTTCGAGACGCTCGGCGGCTCCTGGTGGGATGTGCCCCACCTCGATCCCGCCTGGCTGCCGCAAGCGATCGTCGATGCCTTCCAGGATCGCGCACGGCGACTGATCGCGCAGCACCGGGAGCACACCGCCTGGGTAATCGCCGACACCCGCATGGCGCTGCTGCTGTCGTTGTGGAAGCCGTTGCTGCCGACGTGGTGCGCCATCCTGGCAGCGCGCGACGCCCTGGCAACGGCCGCAGCCCTGCAACACGAGCCACAAGCCAGCTTCCCCCTGCCGCACGGTCTGGCTCTATGGGAGCACTACACTGCCGCGGCACTCTCCAATCTCGGCGGGTGTCGGGTACTGGTTGTCGATCCCGACGCATTCACCGACGCCCCTGCGGCATCGTTGCGGCGCCTGCACGATGCGTTGGCCGAGGCCGGCACAAACATGGCGGCAATCCCCGACGGCCCGTCACCACCCCCCTTGTTCAGGACAGCGGCCGCGGCAGGGGCGCTCAGCGTTCGCCAAGCCGAACTCGAAGACATCCTCCGTGCCGCCAAGAGCGAACCGGGTTGGAGTACGGTGCCCGCCACGCCACTACCCGACTGGCAGCCACCAGCGCTGATCGACCTCAACCGTCAGCACCGCCTGGTACTCGACCCACCACCGACCGGGGTACCGGAACCGCGGCCGACGACGAGCCGGCAACGTCGATTGCGTATCCCCCGGCAATGGGTCGCAGGTATGGAGCACCTGCTGTGCCGGGCGTACTACGGCATCCCGCTGCTTCCTTACCCCCACAAACGCCGTGGTGTCTTGTGGCTGCACCGGCACTTGAGCTGGCTCACACGGCATACAGAATCGTTCCAGCACTTCAAACGCCAGGCGGGCGACGGGGCGGCGCCGCAAGCGGACGATGCCACCGCGACCGACCGCTCAGAGGACACCGATGCCGGGCCGGTCAGCACAGCATCACAGGTGTCGATCTCGCTGGTGATGCCGGTGTTCAACGCCGAGCCGGCATGGCTGCGGGCGGCCATCGACTCGGTCATGCAGCAAAGCTATCCGCATTGGGAGCTGTGCATCGCCGACGACGGCTCGACTCGAGCCGATACCCGCGCCGTGCTCGCGGCCCTCGATCACCCGCGCATCCGACTGACGCTGCTGCCCGTCAATCAAGGGATCGCACCGACGACCAATGCCGCGCTGGCCCTGGCCTCGGGGGCGTTCGTCGGGTTCATGGACCACGACGACCTGCTGACACCGGACGCCCTACAATGCATGGCCGAGGCCATCGACCGGCACGATCCCGATATCCTCTACAGCGATGAGGACAAAGTCGACACGAACGGTCGACTGCACGACCCTCACCTTAAGCCGGCCTACAGCCCTGATCTGCTGCTGGCCCAGAACTACATGTCGCACTTTACGGTGTGTCGACGCTCGCTCATCGACGCGGTCGGTGGGCTGCGCACAGGTTACGACGGCGCCCAGGATCACGATCTGCTGCTGCGCCTGGTGGAGCGGACCGAGCGTGTGCATCACATACCGAAGGTGCTGTACCACTGGCGACAGATCCCGGGCTCCACATCCCTGGGCCTGGATCAGAAATCCGGCGCATGGGCCGCCGGTTTGCGCGCGGTAGGCGATGCGGTGGCACGGCGGGGTATTGCCGGTGATGTGCAATACGGCCCCTACGGGGGTACGTACCGCGTGCGTCGTCGGGTCAGCGGAACGCCACGGGTGAGCATCATCGTCCCGTTTCGGGACCAGCCGGCATTGCTGAGCCAGTGCCTGGACTCCATCCTCGAGGCCACCGCATACCAGCATTGGGAATTGATCGCCGTCGACAACCACAGCAGCGACCCGGCGATCGCCGCATTGCGCAACGCGTACTCGGCCAGGGACGCGCGCATCCGCTTCATCGACTACGCCGTGCCGTTCAACTACGCGCAGATCAACAATCACGCCGCCGGTCTGGCGCGGGGCGAGCACCTGCTGTTATTGAACAATGACATTTCCATCATCGACGACGATTGGCTGGAGATCCTGCTTGCACATTCGCAACGCCCGGAGGTCGGCGCCGTCGGCTGCAAGCTGCTTTACCCCGACGACAGCCTGCAACATGCCGGCATCATCATCGGGCTCGGCGGTGTGGCCGGGCATTCGCACAAACATTTGCCCAACACGACCGGCGGGTATTTCTCTCGCCCGCATCTGACCCACGACATCAGTGCGGTGACCGCCGCCTGCCTGATGGTGAAGTCGGCGCTGTACCGCGCCTGCGGTGGCCTGGACGAGCGCCGTTTGCGGGTGGCCTTCAACGATGTGGATTTCTGCCTGCGCCTGCGTGAAGCCGGCTATCTCAATATCTACGCGGCGGATTGCGTGCTCTACCACCACGAGTCGAAATCGCGGGGGTACGAGGACAACCCGGCGAAGATCGCCCGCTTCGCCCAGGAGATCGCCTTCATGCAGAGGCGCCATCAGGCTATTCTCGCTGCGGGCGATCCGTATTATCACCCCGACCTGACGCTGCACGGCGACAGTTTTTCCCTGAAGCAGGCGTACGCGCGGACCGTGGAGGGCAGCCATTGATCGGCGTGAGTGTCGTCAACTACAACACTGCCGACGACACACTCGCCTGTGTACGCTCGCTGCTGGACCAACGCGAGGTGTGCCTGCGAATCCTTGTGCTGGACAACGGCTCGGCGACGCCCGACCGCGAGCGCCTGCGCAGCGGCATCGACGCGATGGGCCCGACGGTGGAGTGCTTGTGCAACCCGGAAAACGTCGGGTTTGCCGGGGGTAGCAATCTGGCGCTGGAGCGCTTACTGGCCGATCCGGACATCGAGGCCGTTCTGCTGTTCAACAGCGATGCCACCGCGACCCCTGACATGGTTACCCTGATGGCCGCTGCCTTGGACAAAGACCGCCCGATCGATATGGTCGCCGGACGCATGATGAAGTTCGCAGACCGGGGGGTGGTCGATTCCCTGGGCATCACGCTGTACGCCTCTGGCCTCGCGTCCAACCGCAAGTCGATCGCCGACAAGCTCTTGGGGCCCACGGGGGGGTGTGCGTTGTTCTCACGCCGGCTGCTCGAGGATGTGCTGGCCAGCCATGGCCATTGGTTTGATGCGGCGTTCTTCTGTTATGCGGAGGATACGGACCTTGCCATGCGAGCGCGGCTGCTGGGCTATCGCGCAGCGTTTGTCGACGAGGCCATCGCGTTTCACAAGGGCTCACTGTCCTCGGGCGGCGGTTTCAACGATTTCGTGCTGTACCACGGTATCCGCAATTCGTTGTTTACGATGGCCAAGAACCTGCACTGGTCGGTTCTGCTGGCTGTCGCGCCGCTGGCGGTCGTTCTGCATGTCGGGATTCTTCTGCGGCACACCTGGGGGGGCAGCGGCGGTACGGTGCTGCGGTTGTATCGGGATTTTGCCCGCGGCTTGCCGGCGATGCTCGGCAAGCGACGCGTCATTCAGCGCAATCGCCGCATTCCACTGCGTGAGGTATTCGGGTTGATCAGCCCCCGGCTCTATGAGCGCGGGTATTTACGTCACGCGGCCAGCGAGCTGTTCCGCGGCGCCCCGCCGACGCCACCGGCGGGTTGAGGGATGCGCAGCTTCCCTAGGGCTCCGGCCCCGCCCTGCGCCTGCGGGCCGGGTAGGCCTGGATCGGACTCGCTGTAGACACATCCGTGTGCGCTCGACGGCCGCTTCCCTGCGGCCGACGGTCCGATCCAGGCCTACCCGACCCGCAGGGCTGACCTCGGTGGCGCTTTCCGACCCTGTATCGTTGGCTTCGCCGGCTACTGCAAGACTTCGATGGCCTCCACGATGCCAATGCCGGTGGTACCGCCTTCGCCCAACACCTGAGCGGTATAGGCGCCCGGCGCCAGGCTGATGAGTATGGCCGCTTCGTTCGCATTGCCGGGTGCCATTCCCGTGGCAGCGATGTCCCCCGCGTTGGCGGCACTCCCCCAATTGGTGTTCTGCGCGATCAGGGTCGAGCCACTGAACAGGCGCAGCATCGGGTTCTGGAGCTTGTCCTGTTCAGGGAGGCCACCGCCCAGGGATGGACCGCGACCACGCAGCAGAACAAGACGCGGCGAGTCCCCGTAGACGATGACGCCGCCGATCATGATGTCCGCCCCGGTGCCGACGAAGCCACGTGTCGAGAGGTTGACGACGCGACCGAATCCCTCATTGGGATTGCCGGGGTTGCGTTCGAAGACCTCGACGATGCCGGTCCCGGTTCCGCTGCTGACGCCGAGCAATTGCGCGGTGTACGGCCCCGGATCGAGTGTGACGAGTATTGCGGACTCGTTGGCGTTGGTCGGGGCGAGTCCGGTGGCGGAAATGGCGCCGGCATTGGGGGCGCTGCCCCAGTTGTCGTTGACCGCGAGCTGTGCCGCACCGCTGTAGAGCCGCAGTAGCGGATTCGCCAGCTTGTCATCCTCGGGTATGCCGCCACCGATGCTCGGCCCGCGCCCGCGGATCAGCACTTGGCGGGGCGAGTTGCCGCTGATGATGAAGCCGCCGATCGCGATTTCGGCACCGGTTTGCACCAAGGCACGGGTCGACACCTGGCCGATGCGGGCGTTCTGTTGCGCGGTACGGGTGGCGGCGGCGTCCATTTCCAGGCGCGGGCGAATGCGGTTTCCATCGTTGATGGGCACGCCGGTGTCGGCGATGTCATCGAGAAGGCTGTCGACCGAGCGGTCCGGCGCGATCTGGCGCAACAGGGCGAAGGCGCCGGCGACATGGGGGCTGGCCATGGAGGTGCCGCCGAAGTTCGCGTACGTCCCCCCGGGCACCGACGAGCTTATGAAGTGACCCGGCGCCCAGAGATCCAGGATGTCCGCCCGGTTGGTCCACGGCGCCAGGGCATCGTTTTGATCGTTGGTATCACCCACGCTGATGATGGCGGGCACGCAGGCCGGGGCACCGATGAACGTACTGAAGCCGTCATTCCCCGCGGCCGCCACCACGGCGATCCCTGCATCGCGCAAACTCTGCGAAATGGCCGCGCGTGAATCCCCGGCGCACGCCGTAGAGAACGCACCACCGCCCAGACTGAGGTTGACCGAAGCGAAAGGGTAGGTGTCGCGTTCGCCGTAGACCCACTCCAGCGCCGCCAGTACATCACTGTCGAACGCCAGCGCGCACGGTGCGCCGCCGACGCCGCATTCGGACTCGTTTGGGAAGCGGGAGAATACCTGCACAGATGCCAATCGACCGCCATTGGCCATACCGAAACGCGGTCCGCCGCTCTGCGAACCGGCCGCGATGCCACCGACGTGCGTACCATGATTGCAACCGTCTACCTCGGCCGGGCAGTCCTCGCCGGTGTTCAAGCCGAACGAGTCACCATTGCCATTGGGGCTGGGACACATGGTTGTCGAGTCATAGAACACCGGGTCCGTGGTGCCAAAACAAGCCTCAACCGCAACACGAGCCCCCCCAATAAACGGATGGGCCTTATCAATTCCAGTGTCGAGCACCGCGACCACCCACGACGGTCCGTTGTCGCGCAACCCAGTGACACCAGCATCATGGACCACATCGGCATCGATGTGCGGAATGCTCTCCTGGAGATACGGCCGGTTCAGCCCGTCCTCGACTACGCGAACCACGCTCGGGTCGGCCTGCAAACGCATCAACGCGTCCTGATCGACGGTCATGGCCATCATCGGCAGGTGATTGAACGTGGTTACGGCCGAGATTCCAGAACCTGACAACGCCTGCAACACCGACTGCTGCGAGGAGGCGATGTTGGCCTGCTGGCGCATCTCGGACAAGGCGTCCATGGACGGCGTCGGCCGTTGATAGCCCGGCACCTTCAACTCCACGATCACCCGCACCGAGCCTCGCGTCTGGACGATGGACATCAGTTCACTGATGCCATCGAGCTTGCTCAGGCCAGGTAATTCCTGCGCGATCGCGCCAAGCGAGGCGAGCCCAGCAACGGCGGACAGCAGCGCGATACATAAACGCTTCGTGGTCATTCGGTAAGCCCCCCGTCTCCTCACCGTACACATCCGTGGTCGGCTCATCGACGTTGTGATTGTTTCGACATGAATTTTGTGACCGCAAGCATACCCTGGCTGCCACCCCAGCCACAGGCATTTGGTCACCGGGAACCGGCCGATGATCGCAACGTTACCTTCGTTCACAAAAGAAAGCGGCCCGCGGTTTGCACCGCGGGCCGC
>CBFGWV010000037.1:0-25490 GCA_965652545.1 uncultured Candidatus Competibacteraceae bacterium
TAATTGGAAGTCTATGGGCCGGCGATTGGGAGCGTGTTAGCCGTGGAGCGTGCAGATCGTGGCGCCTGGGCACCCGGAAAACCTGCCGTCGCCGCAGTCGGTGGCTGCTGCACACCGTGTCGCCGGCGGTATAGTGGCCACGCCACTCCATTTGCCCCCACGGAAGACACCCATGACCGCCGCCCTGCTCATCATCGACGTCCAAACCGCCTTGTGCACCGGTAACGAAGCCGCCTTCGACATCGCTAACGTCATCACGCGCATCAACACCGTGGCCGACAAAGCCCGCGCGGCGGGTGCACCGGTGTTCCTGATCCAGCATGAAGAGGCCGACGAGCCGCTGCGGTTCGACACCGAGGGCTGGCAGCTCGATGAGCGGTTGGCCGTGCGTGACGACGACATCCGGCTGCGCAAGACGGCGCCGGATTCGTTTCACCGCACCGAGCTTCAGGCCCTGCTGCAAGCACGCGGTGTGGACCGGCTGATCGTCTGCGGTTTGCAGAGCGACTTTTGCGTGGATGCGACCACGCGCCGGGCGCTGGCGTTGGGGTACCCGGTGACGTTGGTGTCGGACGGGCATTCCACGGTGGATAACGGCGTGCTCACCGCAAGCCAGATCTCGGCCCATCACAACACGACGCTGGCCAGCATGAGCAGCTTCGGCCCGCGGGTGACGCTGACACCGGCTGCCGAGGTGCGTATCGGCGCCTGAGTCGATTCAACCGGCCGCGACTCTCGCCTGTGAACGGACCATGACGCTTCTCATCATCACGATCGGCACACTCGGAGATGTCCTGCCCTTCGTCGCCCTGGGTGCCGGCCTCAAGCGCGCGGGGTACGCGGTGACGCTGTGCACCGCGCCGCGGTTTCAGCCGCTGATCGACGCGCACGGCCTGGGGTTTGCGCCGATGACCGGCGCCATTCTCGACCTCATGGGCGAGGGTAGCGGTCGGGTGGCGATGGAGGACGTCGCCGGCCCCATCGGCATCGCAAGGACGTGGATACGGCTGGCGCGCGCGGTCAAGCCGATCAACCGGCAGATGATGGACGACAGTTGGGTGGCCGCCCGGCAGGTCCGCCCGGATATGGTGATCTATCACCCCAAAGCCCTGGCCGGGCCGCATATCGCCGAGCGGCTGGGCATCCCGCAGGTCATGGCGGTCTTGCAACCGATGTTGGCGCCGACGGCGACGTTCCCGGTGGCCGGTTTGCCGGACATTGGGCTTGGCGGCCGCTACAACCGCCTTACGTACCGGCTGGTGGCCCTGGGCTTTCGCACGTATGCCGGGTTGATCGACGCCTTTCGCCGCGACGAGCTCGGCCTCGGCCGCGTCCCGCGGTCCTCCCTGCCGCTGCAAACGGCCGGCGGCGCGCCGATTCCCATCCTGCACGGGTTCAGCAGGTATGTCGTACCACGCCCAGACGATTGGCCGGTGCACGCGCAGGTCACCGGTTACTGGTTCACCGACCAAGCTGCCGGCTGGCAACCGCCGCCGACGCTGGAGGCCTTCCTCGCCGCTGGCGAGCCGCCGGTGTACGTCGGCTTCGGCAGCATGGCCGGGCGTCATGCGCAGCGCGTGGGCGAGACGGTGGTCGCCGCCCTGGCCGAGGCCGGTAAGCGCGGCATCGTGGCCACGGGCTGGGGTGGGCTCAAGCTGGGCTCGGCGCTCAGTCATGTGCTGGCGGTGGAGTCCGTGCCGCACGATTGGCTGTTCCCCCGTGTGGCGGCCGTCGTCCACCACGGTGGCGCGGGCACGACGGCCATGGGGCTGAGGGCCGGGCGCCCGTCGATTGTCTGCCCCTTCATGGGCGACCAGCCGTTCTGGGCGCAGCGTGTCCATACGCTGGGCGTGGGTCCAAAGCCCGTCCCGCGAAAGCGGCTGAACGCCAGGCGGCTGGCAGCGACCATCGTGGAGGCGACGACCAACCCCGCCTATGCCGACAACGCCGCCGCGCTGGCCCGACGCATCCAGGCGGAGGATGGCCTCGCCGAGGCTGTGAATCGGATCAACGCCCTGATGGGCAACGGCTGAGCTGTCGCCGAGCGAGACATTGCGCCGCCTGCGAAAAACCAGCGGCAACCTCCGGCTGAAGCCGCTACGCTGCACGGCATAATTCATTGGGCACAATCCACCGGGGGATGAGATGGCCAACATCATTGGGTCTATGGGCGCCGCAGCGCTCCTGTTCGTGGTGCACACATCGACCGCGCTGGCGCAGGTCGATGTGGATATCGAAAAATTCACCAACGGACAGAACGCGGACGTCCCCCCCGGCCCCATCCTCATTGCCGGCGATCCGGTGACCTGGACCTACCAGGTCACCAATACCGGCAGCCGGGCGCTGGTCAATATCGCGGTGACGGACGATCAAGGCGTGATCGTCACCTGCCCGCAGACCACACTGGACGCCGGCACGTCGATGACCTGCACGGGCAATGGCACGGCGACGGTCGGCCAGTATGCCAACGTGGGTACGGTCGAGGCCGAACTCCCGGACTCGTCGATCGCCAGCGACAGCGACCCCAGCCATTACTTCGGCCAGGCGGAGCTTGCGATCACCCTTGAGAAGAGCACCAACGGCGTCGACGCCGACACCGCGCCCGGGCCGGTGCTGCCGGTGGGCGGCACCGTCAACTGGACGTACGAGGTCACCAATGTCAGTGCCGACACCTTGATCGAGATCGCCGTCACCGACGATCAAGGGGTCGTCGTGACCTGCCCCGGGACTGACCTGGACCCTGGCGAGTCGATGACCTGCACCGGCAGCGGCACGGTGCAGCCGGGGCAGTACGCCAATATCGGCTCGGTCACTGCCCTGTTGCCGACCGAAGACGAGGTCGCCGCCTCGGACCCCAGCCACTATTACGGCCAGGCGCTGCTGCTGGAGACCGCGACCAACGGCGAGGACGCGGACACGCCGCCCGGCCCGCTCCTGGACGTCGGCGCCACTGTCGATTGGACCTATGCGGTCACCAACCCGGGGCCGGCGACGGTCACGGGGCTTGCGGTCGTCGATGACCAGGGTGTGACCGTGACCTGCCCGCAGACGACGCTGGCCTCCGGCGAGTCCGTCACCTGCACCGCCAGCGGCGTGGCCGTGGTCGGGCAGTACGCCAACGTCGGCACGGCCACGGCCCAACTGCCGCTGGGCGGTACGGTCGAGGCGTCCGACCCGAGCCACTACGTCGGCACCACCCTGGTGCTGGAGAAGGCCACCAACGGCCAGGACGCCGACGTCGCCCCCGGCCCGGTGGTGGCCGTCGGGTCCGCCATCGCCTGGACGTATGTCATCACCAACAACGACCCCGAGACCCTCACGGACATCGCGGTGGAGGACGATCAGGGCGTGATCGTGACCTGCCCCGGGACGACCCTGGCGAGTGGGGAGTCGATGACCTGCACCGGCAACGGCACGGCCATCGCCGGCCAGTACGCGAACACCGGCACGGTGCTGGCCCAGCACCCGACGCTGGGGGAGATCGGCGCCTCCGACCTCAGCCACTATTTCGGCCAGGATCAGATACTGGACTTCGGCGATGCCCCCGCGCCGTACCCGACCGCGCTGGCCGACAACGGTGCCAGACACCTGCTGGGCGGCGACGTCTACCTGGGCGCCTGCGTGGACTCGGAACTCGACGGCCAGCCCACGGCCGGCGCCGACGGTGACGATGGCACGGTGGGTGTCTCGACGTTCGGCACCTGTGCGACCGCCGGCGATGATGAGGACGGGGTGGTCTTCACCACGGCACTGGTGGCAGGGAATGAGGCCACTGTCGATGTGGTGGCCAACACCGCCTGCACGTTGTCGGCCTGGATCGACCTCAACCAGGACGGCGACTGGGGCGACACCGACGAGGATGTGTTCCCCGGCGGTACGGCGCTGGTTGCCGGCAGCAACCCGCTGAGTTTCACCGTGCCTTCCGGCGCGCTGGAAGGCCAAACCGCAGCGCGCTTCCGCTGCACCACCGACGGCGCCGTCAGCCCGGCCGGTGAAGCGTCGGATGGTGAGGTGGAGGACTACATCGTCGACATCCAGGCGCCGTCGATTGTCATGACGGCCAGCAAGACCGGCGTGGTGGACACCGACCAGAACGGCGATGGGCTCGCCGGCCGTGGCGACACGCTGGCCTACACGATCATCGTGACCAACACCGGCAACGTGCCGCTTACCGATGTGGTGGTCAATGACACACCCGACCCCAATACCGACCTGCAAACCGGCAGCGTCACCACCACCCAGGGCAGCGTCACGACGGGCAATACCGCCGGTGATACCTCGGTCAGCGTCACTGTCGGCGCGCTCGCCCCGGGCAATGCGGTGACCATCGAGTTTCTCGTGACCATGCCCGACCCGCGTCGCGGCAACCCCTCCGAGATCGTCAACCAAGCCACGGTCAGCGGCAGCAATATCGAGGACGTGTTGACCGACGACCCCAGTCAGCCCGGTAGCGAGGACCCGACGGTCATCCCCGCCGATGGGACGATGGTCGATATCCCGACCTTAGGCGGTTGGGCTCTGGTCTTGCTGGGTGCGCTGCTGGCGCTGATGGCGCTTGCGCTGCGTGGTGCCGGTTTGCGACACCCGCGCGACTGAACCGCGCGGATGTCGCTCAGTGCGCTGGCCGACCGGATCGGCCGGCCAGCGCACGGTGCAGGCGTCGCGCGGCCGCACCGGGCAAGGCCCAGTGGCTGGTGACTGACCAGTGGTGCCCGTAGAACTGGGCGAGATAGCGCAGGAACGACACCGGGCCGCGGCGCTGCGCGTATAAACCGCAGACCCGCGAGTAGCGGAACCAGTGCTCGGCGCTGCGCGCGCCGAGGCCGCGGTGGACGGCCTCGACACCGCGGATCAGGTAGCGGCTGCGGGTCGTGTCTGTGCGTGAGACGGGCATGGCTGCAAGCGCAGCCAGCACTGGCGCCGGCACCCGCGGCCCGAACTCGCGCTCGACGAACGCCAGTGCCTCGCGCACGGGAATCTGCAACCCGCAGGCCCGGGTCTGCTCCAGCACCACGGACCAGTCCGGGGCGGCCGTCGTGGAGCCGGTCAGCATCAGCACGTCGATGACCCAGCGGCATACCGCGGTCGGGTCGCTCTTGCGGGCGTGATAGCAAGTCAGCACGAGTTGGTCGGCCGGCGAGGGCATGAGAACGGGCACACCGGCGACGTCGTGGCGCTCGGCGCGCGTCCACAAGGCTTGTTCGGCCGCCCTGGGGCACTCCACGGTGTACGGCCGCCAGTGCAGGTCCAGCTCGCGCCAGCGCGGGTGGGTGTAGGCCAGTGCGTGGAGAAACGGCACCAAGGCCGGCGGCGGCTCCGGCCGCTCGGCGCACCAGCCGTGGGCGGCCAGCACTGCGGTCGCCCGTGCGCGATCCGCCTCGTGCACCAGCAGGTCGATGTCGCCCATCAGGCGCTGGCCGAAATCCTCGTAGTAATGCAGCAGCAAGGGCAGGCCCTTGAGCACCATGACCGCAATGCCGGCCTCGTCCAGCACCCGCAGCACGGCCAGCATGCTGTGGCGGGCCATCTGGTTGGTGCTCCAGGCAAACTTGTGCGCCCCGCGCAGACGCGCCATCCATGGGTGCTCGACACCCAGGCGGCGCAGGTTGGCGTACAGCTTGGGGTAGACGGCGAAAGCACCGGCGTCGGCGGTTTCGATGTCCTGGGCTTGGCGCCACTGGTCCCAGGCGGCCAGCGCGGCATCGCCATCGAGCACGGCCGCGCGGATCAGCTGCAGATGCAAGGCAGTCGGCCATGTCGAGACCGCGTCGTTCGCCGATGGTGCGACAGCCAAGCCAGCCCCCTGATCTACCACGCTCTGCCGATGTGGCGGCAATGGTCGAACTTGGTGAGGACTTTGTCTACCATCGGCGGATTCAACACAACAATGCCAGAAACAGGAAGAGGCCATCATTGAACACACACCGTTTCGATATCGCTCACCGCGACATCGTTTGCGAGGCCTTTGACGGGGAGTTTGTGATTCTGGATGTCTCCTGCGGCCGCTACTACAGCCTCGGCGGTCGTGGCGCGGGGGTGTGGAGCGCCCTGACCCAGGGCTATTCGCCAGCCGCGGTGGCCACCGCTTTGACCGAGCCCGGCTGGCCTGACGCGCTGAGCGGCTTCATCGACAGGCTGGTCCAGCTCGAGCTGTTGCGCGACAGCGGCCAGGCCGGCACAGACGCTCTGCCCGGCGCGGACGCCGAGGCCTTGGCACGGCACGAGGGCGCACCGCAGATCGATATGTTCGACGACTTGGCCGACCTGATCGTGGCCGACCCGATCCACGATGTGGAGCCGCAAGCCGGCTGGCCGCATCGCCCCGCCGAGGCGTGAGGCAACTGCCCGCGCCAATGCCTTCCGCCCCCGGCCACACGCCCCCTGTCGAGCCGCCGTGCGTACCGGTGGACGCGCAGCGGGCGGCGGACTATGCACACGCGCTGCTGGATGCCGTCGAAACCCGCGGTGGCGATCTTGCGCACGCGCGCCGCTTCCACCTGCCCGGGCTGACGCTGGAGGCCCGCTTCTGCACGCCGGCGCTTGCGCAGCTGGCCAGCCGCGCGCTGGTGGACGATGCGGCGTACGCGGCGGGGGCGAGGACGGTACGCGTGTACGTCGGCACCCCCGCCACCCTGCCCGGTTGCCCGCGCGGGCGCTGGGCGGCACCGCTGTACGACATCGGCGCATTGACGGCCGGTTTGCACGCCCGGGGCCTGTACGGGCTGTACGACATCGACCATGACATCTGGCAGTTCTTCGACCCGCAGCGCGGCCTGGGCGTCCAGCTCATGACCGATGCGACGCGCTACCCCCCGTGGGAGGACGGGTTCCCCCTGCGGCATTTCCTGCACTGGGCCCACCAGGGCACGCAACGCCGTTTGATTCACGCCGGCACGATCGGCATCGACGGACGCGGTGCATTCGTTCTGGGCGCCGGGGGCGCCGGCAAGTCGGGCACCACACTCGCGTGCATTCTGGCGGGCATGAGCAGTGCCGGCGACGACTACGTGCTGGCGGAACTGGGCACCGATACCGTTCACACCCACCCGGTAACCCGGTTGATGAAGCAGGACCTCGCCGGGCTGCGACGCTTGGGGCTGGATGCGCGCGATGAGCGGTTCAGCGGGCCGAACTGGCAGGGCAAGTACGTCTTCGACAGCGAGCAGTTGGGCCGCGGCCGGCGCGCGCAGCAGCTGCGCATGACGGCCATTCTGCTGCCGCGAATCGCCGGCCTGCCGCACACGCGCATCGAGCGCGCCTCCGCCCGCGAGGCGATGATGGCGCTGGCACCGTCCAGCCTGTACCAGCTTCTCGGGGGCTGGCATGAGGGCTTTGCCGTCATGGCGCGGATCGTCCGTCAGTTGCCGGTATACCGGGTGGCACTGGGCACAGAGCCGGTGGAGATCGCCGAAAGCATCGCGAATCTACTGCAAGGACAGGCCGTATGAAGGTCGCCGTCATCATGGCCGCCTACAACGCCGCGCCGTATATCGAGCTGGCGTTGATGTCGCTGCTGCGTCAGCGTGAGGCCGCCGCGCTGGACATCGTCGTGGTCGACGACGCCTCGACGGACGGCACCGCCGATGTGGTGCAGGCGTTCGCGGCCCGCCACGGGCACGTACGCCTGCTGCGCATCGCCCATGGCGGGCCGGCGGTAGCGCGCAACCATGCACTCGAGGCCATCACCGGCGATACGGATTTCGTCACGTTCCTGGATGCCGACGACCTGTGGCCGAGCGGCCGGCTGGCGCGTGACCTGCGGCATTTCGCGGACGATCCGGCGCTGGAGGCGCTGTATGCGACGACCGAGATCTTCGACACGCCGAACGCCCAGGGCACCGGGCCGGACCCCAGCGGCCGGGTACTCAAAGTGCGCGGTGTCCAGCTCGGCGCCGGCCTGTACCGCTATGGGCTGATCCAGCGGGTCGGCCGTTTCGACCTCTCGTTCGAGCAATGCGAGGATGCGGATTTCCTGCTGCGCCTGTTCGAGCAGCGGCCCAACTTTCGCATCGTCGATGACATCAACCTGTTCTACCGGCGCCATGACACCAACATCACCCGGGACCGGCGGACCGTGCAGCGCGATTTCATGCGCGCCCTGCACAAGGCGGCGAAACGGCGCAAGGACCTGCCCGGCTTCACCATGCCGGCGGGTATTTTCGATGCAAAAGACATCCCCGAGCTCATGCAATGGTGAACCTGCCCGCCTACACCGTCGTAATCCCCGCCTACAACGCGGCCGATACCATCGAAGAGGCCGTGATTTCGGTGCTCACGCAGAGCGTGCCGCCAACGGCGCTCATCGTGATCGATGACGGCTCGACCGACGCCACGGCCGATGTCGTTGACGCCATAGCCGGACCGATTCGCCTGATCCGTCAGGCCAACGCCGGTCCTGGGGCTGCGACCAGCCGCGGCATGCGCGAGGTCGACACCCCCATCATCGGTATGCTCGATGCCGACGACCTCTGGCTGCCAGGCAAGGCCGAGCGCCAGTTGGCCGCCTTGGCCGCCGACCCGACGCTGGGTGCGGTGTTCTGCCGCCACGAGCTTTTCGGCGACACCGGGCAGCCCAGCCGCAATGGGCGGGTGGCCGACAGCTGGACACGCAACGCCATCATGTTGCGCATGTCGGTGGCCCGGCAGGTCGGCGACATCATCGACCCGCCCGGTTTCGCCGGCGATGTGGTCGACTGGCTGGCGCGCATGCGCGAGCAAGGCCACCGTTTGCTCATGCTGCCCGAGGTGCTGACCCTGCGCCGCATCCGCCCCGGCAGCCTGGGCCACTCACGCGCCGGTGAGCGCAACGCCGGCTATCTGCACGTCGTCCGCCAGGCCATGCTGCGGCGGCGCAAGCTCGATCAATGACGGTGTCGCGTCGGCGCCGCCGGACGTGACGGCCCGGGCGACTCGACCCGACGCTCAGGCCGCCTGCGCCAGCACCCGCTCGAAGTCACGCCGCCAGTCCGCGCCATCCGCCACATAGTTGAACCCGCAGACCACCGACGGTTCACGCTCAGTGACCAAGGCCAGCAGACGGGCGCCGTTGGCGATGGTGTCCGCACGCGGACCGAATGGGTTCAGGCGCATACCTTGCCCCGGCGGGAAGGCGTAGTCGCAGGCGAACAGCACGTCGCCGAACACGTAGGCGGTGAAACCCGGCGTATGCCCGCCGATATGGAAGGCTTCGATACCGTTGTGAGCGTAGTCCCCATGAAACGGGTCATCGACCGGGAAGCGCGCGACCAGCGGATGCGCGGCATCGGCGGCGTGCAAGTGCACCCGGCTGCCCCATAACGCGCGGTACTGGTTGGACGCGCCGAGAAAGTCCTTGTGCGTGAACAGGATGTCGGCCACCGGCGGTAGGTCGCGGTTGAAGGCCGACGGGCAGTCGATCCACACCGCGCCGGCGGGCGTTTCGATGCGGTAGGCGGCATGCTCGAAGCCCAACCGCGGGCGCGAGAGCAGTTGCGTCACCGCATCGGTCACCGGCGTGGGCGTGACCCGGAAGCGTTCCTCGCAGGCCTCCCAATCCACAAAGCGCTCGTGCCGTGCGCCGCAGAATGGGCAGACATCCGGCATCTCGCCGACCATGTTGTAGCCACAGATCTGGCAGACCCATTGATTGCGGGGGAAGTCGTCAGGCAGGTCGATCATGCGGGCCTCCAATGCCGGCGGTTGCTGTCAGGCGGTCACCATAAAACCTCAACTGCGGTTGAGATCAACCGGATCGTCTGAATGCAGAGGTGGCTTATTGCGGGCGATCCGGCGGTTGGCGCCATACCACAGCGTAAGCGCTTGGCCCAACCGGATCGCGCACAGAGGTGCGCTCCTACAGGTGCCATTAGCTAAGAACCCGGGCACCCGTAGGAGCCCTGCCCTCAGGGCGATCCGGCGGTTGGCACCGGACCACCAACACAAGCGCACGACCCAGCCGAAACCGCGCGGGGGGCGCTCAAGGCGCTACGCCGGCTCGCCCCGAGCCAGCGCACTGGGCGTGACGCCCAAAACGCGCCGCATGCAGCGGGCCATGTGGCTTTGGTGGGCGAAGCCGGCCTCCAGGGCGATCTGGCTGGCCGGCAGATGGCCGGCGATCAGCAATGCCTTGGCCCGCGCCACTCGCCGCTGGATGACGTACTCGTGCACTGGCACACCGGTGGACGCCTTGAACAAGGTCTTCAGGTGCGAGGCGCTGAGGTTCGCCACCGCGGCCAGGGTCTCCAGCGTCAGGCTGTCGTCGATGTGGGCTTCGATGTAGTCGGTGACCCGACGCCGCTGCGCGGCGGACAGGCCGCGCGGCAGATGGCCCGGAAGCTTGTAATGGCCCAGCAGGCGAACAGCCAAGGCGAGCGCCAGACTGTCGGTGTACAAGCGCCCGCTGGGGTGGCCGGCGGCCTGTTCGGCGTCCAGGGCGCGGGCGATGTGCTCGATCTGGGCATCCCTGAACTGGTGTTGCGGGTCGAGCCCGACCCGGCAAGGGTCCAGCCCCATGTCCTGCGCGGCGCGAGCCAGCAGGGCGGGGGTGAAGCGCAGGAACAGCGACGTGCTGGAGCCCTCCTCCCGCCAGCAGTCGCTGGTACCGGCCGGCAGGATGTCCACATGCCCGGGCTCGTAGACAAAGCGCTGGATGCTGCAGGCACCGCGCACCGGATCGCCGATGTGGACTTTCACCCGGTGGTCGGCGGAGGCCTCAAGGGTGACCTCCCCCGGCAGTGTGGTGCGTCGCTCCACGCGCAGTGCCATGCATGCGTTCAAGCCCTCTGGGGCATTGCGCGAGTCTGCGGCTGCGGCCTCGTTCTGGCGTTCCACGGGGTGTCCTCAGCTGTGCATCAGCGCTGAGTGTACGGCGATTTTCATCCGATCGTGCGCTGACCCCGACCGTTCCTGCGCGATCGATCAGCGGCGGCGGGCCATGCTTCCCCTCGCTTCGCCGCCCCATCCGCCACGGGCCGCCGAAGCGCATCCGACAACCAACGAGGCATCATCAATGAAACCCCGCATAGCCGTACTCGGCACGGGCCGCATGGGCACAGCCCTGGCCGGCACCTTTCTCGCCAACGACTACCGCACCACCGTGTGGAACCGCACCCGCGCCAAGTGCGAACCGCTGGCCGCCAGCGGTGCGACGGTGGCCTCCAGCCCGCTTGAGGCGGTGCAAACCGGCGATGTCATCGTACTCATCGTCACCGACTACATCGCCAGCCGGGCATTGCTGGAGGCCGACGGGCTCGCCGATGCGCTGCGTGGCAAGCTGCTGCTGCAACTGACCTCCGGCACCCCGCGGCAGGCGCGCGAGCTGGCCGCCTGGGCGGACAGCCACGGCATCGCGTACCTGGATGGCGTCATCATGAACACGCCCACGTACATCGGCAGCGAGCACTGCTCCATTCTCTATGCCGGTGCACAGACCGTGTTCCAGCATTACCGTCCGCTGCTCCAGGTCTTCGGCGGCACACCCAACCACGTCGGCGGCGACGCCGGCCATGCCGCCGCACTCGACTGTGCGCTGCTGATCCACATGTGGGGGGCGATGTTCGCCGCCCTCCAGGGCGCGGCGATCTGCCGGGCGGAGGACTACCCGCTGGACACCTACCTGGAGTCGGTCAAACCGCTGCTGCCCCTGGTCAATGGCTGGGTCATGGATTGCATCGAGCGCATCCGCGACGGACGGCTGGCCGGGGACGCCACCACCGATGCGACGCTTGAGACCCACAGCGCATCGCTGCGGCACCTGATCGATCTGTGCCGCGAGGCGTCCGTCCATCACGACGTGCCCGAGGCCTATGACCGCCTGTTCCAGGCGGCCCTTGCCGACGGCCACGGCAAGGATGACTTCGCCGTGCTCAGCCGCTATCTGCGTTGACGGGACAGGTTTGCCAAAGGCGTAGCGGCGCTCTATACCTAAAGCATTGAGGGAAGCGGAGCCAGGCGGGTCCTGGGTCGACTATCAACCCAGGACCCGCCATACCACAAACTCGCCGTAGCGAACGCTCACTCCTTGCTTCACGGGCGCCTCCATGACCGATACCGCTTCGGCAATGCTTGAGAAATCCGGCTCGCCCTACCAGATCATGTTCGAGGCGCACCCGCAGCCGATGTGGGTGTATGACCTGGACACCCTGCGCGTGCTGGCGGTAAACGATGCCGCCATCGACAAGTACGGCTACTCGAAAGCCGAGTTTCTGGCCCTCACCATCAAGGATTTGCGGCCGCGGGACGACATCGACGCGCTGCTGGCGAATGTCGCCCGGGTGACCGACGGCCTGGACCATGCGGGCACGTGGCGCCACCGGCTCAAAGACGGTCGGATCATCCTGGTCGAGATCACCTCGCACACGCTCGATTTCCGCGGGCGGGCGGCCGAGCTGGTCATGGCGCTGGATGTCACCGAGCAGCGCCGCGAGGACATGCTGCGCCAGTCGGAAGCCGAGGTTCTCAGCCTGATCGCCGGCGGGGCGCCGCTGCCACAAGTGCTCGATCGCATCGCAGCTGCCATCGAGGCCTTGCTGCCGACCACCATGGCCTCGGTGCTGGTAGTCGATGCACTGCGCAAACGCCTCGTTCACGGCACCGCACCGAGTCTGCCGGCGGCCTATGTGGCGATGATCGAAGGCATGGCCATCGAACCGGCCAGCGGTTGCTGCGGCACTGCCGCCTACCGGGGCGAGCCCGTCATCGTGGCCGATGTGACCACCGACCCTTTGTGCGCGGCCTACCGCGATCTGGCCCGCGAACACGGCCTGCGCGCGTGCTGGTCGACGCCGGTCAAGAGCCCTGCGGGCGATGTGCTCGCCACCTTCGCCTTGTACAGCCGTCAACCCGGCTCGCCCGATGCCGCCGTACAACGGCTGATCCCGCGCGCCGCCAACCTCGTCGCCGTCGCCATCCAACATACACGCACGGTCGAGTCACTGTGGCAGAGCGAGCAGCGCTTCGAGGCCGTGGCCCACGCCAGCGTCGACATCATCTGGGATTGGGACCTGGCAACCAACACCATGTGGTGGAGCAGCGGCTTTGAGACGGTGCTCGGCCATTCATCCCCCGCGACGTCGCCGTCCGGGGAAGACTGGTACACGCTGGTTCATCCCGACGACCGCCAACGCGTAGCCGACAGCGTGCGCCGGACGATCAAAGGCGAGAACGACACCTGGTCGGAGAGCTTCCGGCTGCGCGCGCGCGATGGGCGGATCATCCACGGTGAAGGTCGAGGCCGGTTGATCCTCGGCCCGGACGGCTCGCCGCGGCGCTTCGTCGGCGGCCTGCGCGACGTTTCCGCGGCGCTGCGGGACCGGGCGCGTCTCGATGAGCTGCAACGCCGCCTCAACATGCTGGTCGCCGAGGCACCGATCGGCATCCTCGTCCACCACGATTTCAAGCCGATCCTGGCCAACGGGGAGCTGGCGCGACTGTTCGGCTACACCAGCACGGACGATATCCTCGCCCTGCCCGATTGCCGCGTGCTGTTCGCCCCCGACGAGCGTGATCGCATATCCGCCTACGGCCGTGAGCGCTGGTCCGGCAACGGTAGCCCCGGCTTTTATACCCTCAGCGGGCAGCGGCTCGACGGCACGATCATCCAGATGGAAAACCGGGCCTTTCCCATTGAATGGGGTGACAAGCGGGCCATATGCGCCATGCTGACGGACGTGACCGACCAGCGCGAATTGGAGGCGAAGCTGCGCCAGTCGCAGCGGCTGGAGGCGGTCGGCCAACTCACCGGGGGCATTGCGCACGACTTCAACAACCTGCTGACGGTGATTCTCGGCAACGCCGATCTGCTCAGCGACAGCCTGGCGGGCAATGAAGATCTCTTGGAGCTGGCCGAGATGACCCGCACCGCCGCCGAGCGCGGTGCCGAGCTGACCAGCCGGTTGCTGGCCTTCGGCCGGCGTCAGCCGCTGCAGCCCAAGCACTTGCATATCGACGAGTTGCTCGGAGGCATGCTGGGCCTGCTGCGGCGCACGCTGGGCGAGCACATCGAGGTGGACATCATCGGCCACGGCGGGCAGTGGCCGGCACTGGTCGACGCCCCGCAGTTGGAGAATGCCGTACTGAACCTGTGCATCAACGCCAGGGATGCAATGCCCGATGGCGGGCGCCTGACCATCGAAACCGCCGATACGTACCTGGACGAGGACTACGCGGCCGACAATGCCGATGTCGTGCCCGGACAATACGTGATGATCGCCATCTCCGACACCGGCGCCGGCATGACCTCGGCGGTACTCGCGCGTGTGTTCGATCCCTTCTTCACCACCAAGGCGGTGGGCAAGGGCAGTGGGCTGGGGCTGAGCATGGTCTACGGCTTCATCAAACAGTCCCGGGGCCATGTGAAGGTGTACTCAGAGGTGGGCCAGGGCACCACGGTGAAGCTCTACCTACCCCGTGCCGAAGGCAGCGGGGAGTACGCCGAACCGAGCGCCGCGGCAGAAGCCGCACCCGGCGGCACGGAGACGATCCTCATGGTGGAGGACGATGCCCTGGTCCGCGAGCACGTCGCCGCCCTGCTCACCGGCCTGGGCTATCGCGTCATCAGCACGGCCAGCGGTGCCGAGGCCTTGGAGGCGCTGCGCCGTATGGAGGGCATCGACCTGTTGTTTACCGATGTGATCATGCCCGGGGGGATGGACGGGCGGCAGTTGGCCAACGCCGCCAAGGCGCTGGGCTGCACTATGCCGGTGCTGTTCACCTCCGGCTATACGGAAAACGCCATCGTCCACCACGGACGCTTGGATGCGGGCGTCCACCTGCTCAACAAGCCCTACCGCCGCCAGGATTTGGCCGCCAAGCTGCGCCAAGTGCTCGACCAGCGCTGACACCCACGTAGAACAAAACCCTTCTCCCGCTTGTCTACGGCCTCTGACCAGGCTTTGTGTGCATTTTTTTCAACCTTAAGGAGAAGGACCATGAGCCGACTTTTGATGATGATCGCTATCGCGTCGTCGACACTCGCCCTCGCCGCCTGTGGCACCAGCGGAATCATGCAGACCCAGCAGGCCGCACCCACCGTGAGCTACGCCTATAGCAACGCGGCCGATGCCGAGGAGATCGAAGAGAAGGCCAACGACTACTGCGACGAGAATTACGACAAGGATGCGGTTCTTCTGACCCGCGATGCCGAAGGTGACAACTACAAAGCCACCTACGCCTGCCAATAAGTCAGCAACCTGTCGCCCGGGCCCGCACAAGTGCGGGCCCGGGCGTTTTCATACCGGCCCGGCGCGGCTGCGGCGAGCCAGGGCTACCAGAACCAACGCGGCGGCCGCGGATACGGCGAAGGCTGCCACCAGCGGAATGATCGTCCCGTCGTAGAACCGCCCCACGATCACCGATTCGGCCACCGCCACCAGGCTGGAGATCGAGGCGATCAGCGAGGCCCCCAACCCCGCGATGCGCCCCAATGACTGCATGGCCATGGCGTTGATGTTGCCGAACAGAATCCCCACGCAGAAGAACATCACGAAGCACAGCCCCATGAACACGGCGAACGGCGGCACGCCGCCGCTGGCGAATGCCACCGCCATGAGCACGGTGCTGAACCCCAGCAAACCGGCCAACGCGGCGATGGCCAGGCGGTGCATGCCGATGCGCATGACCAGCTTGCCGTTGGTCAGCGAGGCCAGGCCGGTGCCCAGGGCCAGCAGGGCGAAGTACAGCGGGAAGCGCTCCCCCGTGCCATAGATATCCTGGAAAATCGCCTGCGCCATGCTGTAGTAGACGACCTGGGCGCCGAAGATCAGGCCGGCGGTGACCGTATACGCCATGACCTTGGCATGGCGCACGATGCGCCAGCTGGCCACCGCCAGTGTGTGCACCGACAGCGGAATACGCCGCTCCGGCGGCAGCGTTTCCGGTTGGCGCAGGCCAAACCACAGTGCCACCACGACGGCCAGGATCAAGAACGAGACGAAGATCGCGCGCCAGCCGGCCAGCAGCATGACCGCCTGGCCATAGGCCGGAGCCAGCATCGGCACCAGAATGAAGATCATCATCACGAAGGACATGATGCGGGCCATCGCCTCGCCTTCGTATTGATCGCGAATCAACGCCCGCGAGGCGATCTTGGGGCCGGAGACGCCGACACCCTGGATGATGCGCCCGAGGAGCAACTGCTCGATGGAGGTCGCCGTCATCGCCAGCAGCGTGCCGACGCTGTACACCGCGAGCCCGGCGTAGATCGCCTTCTTGCGCCCCACGGCATCCGACAAGGGGCCGAAAATCAACTCGCCGAACACCATGCCGAAAATCAGCATGGAGATCACCAGTTGCATCACCGTGGTGTCCGACGCCCCCAGCGAGCGGCCCATATCCGGCAGCGCCGGCAGCATGGCATCGATGCTCAGGGCGGTCAGTGAGGTCATCAGCGCGAACAGCGCGATGAACTCCGGCAGGCGCAGTGCGGGTGTCCGGTCGGCAGGGGTCATTGAGAACGCTCTGAACAGCTGCGGCTTGAGCCCGACAAGCGGGCAAGCCTACCATCCACGTGCGTCGTCTTCGCAGTGTGCTGAAGCTGCGCTTCACAACTGCTGACAAACCCTCGTTTGTCGCCTCTGCCCGCTTCTTCGCATGCTGGCCCCGCCAAAGGCCACCAGCCCCGGACCTCACACGGGGCGCGAAGGAGAACCATCATGAACACGTCCACACACTCACCGGGCCTGACCCGGCGGCGCTTTCTGCAAGGCACGGCGCTGACCGCCGGCACGCTGGTCGCCGGCGGGTTTCCCGCGATACTTCATGCCAAGGACACCGAGCTGACCATGTTGTCCTGGTTCGGACATGCCGAACCGGAGGTGGTCGGTGCCTTCGAAGAGCGCTTCAAGGTGCGGGTGCGCGCCAAGTACTACACCGGCGGGGACCAGATGCTGGCCTTGATGGCCCAGTCGCCGCCGGGTACCTACGACGTCATCCTGGCCGATGCCGAATACGTGCAGCAGCTGCACGCGGCCGATTATATCGAGGCGCTGGACCCGGCCGACTATCCGTTCGACGATTTCTGGCCTGAGTTCCAGCGCTTCCCCGGGCACTGGTTCGATGAGCGGCTGCATGCGGTGTTTCTGCGTTTCGGCTTCCTTGGGCTGTCGCATCATCTCGATGCCCTGAGCGTCGCCGAGGCCCGTTCCTACCAGGCCCTGTGGTCGCCGGCGCTGGCCGGCCGCGTGGCGCACTTCGACTGGCACCTGCCGAATCTCGGCACGATCAGCCTGCTCAACGGCAACGCCTCGCCGTTCGATCTGAGCGATCCGGCCTGGGCCGAGGTGCAGGCGGTGCAGATGTCGCTGAAACCGCAGGTGCGTGCCTTCCTCGACTACGGCGGCATCCTCTCCGCGCTGAAGAACCGCGAGGTCGGCGCGGTACCGGGTATCGGGGACTGGATCACCGGTGTGCTGCAACGCGACGGCGCGCGGGTGACCACGACCATTCCCGAGCAAGGCGGGCTGCAATGGACCGAGTCGCTGTCCATCGGCAAGGGCAGCCGCCGCCAGGACCTGGCGCGCCAGTTCATCCAGTACATGCTCTCACCCGAGGGTCAGGTGCGGACGGCCACCCTCAAGGCCTACCCGGCCATGCTGCCGACGCGATCCGGCTGGGCCCGGCTCAATGCCGACGATCCGGCCGAGGCGCAGCGCCAGCACATGGTGCTCAACGGGCCGAACGCGTTGGATGAGATCCGCGCCGGGCGCATCAAACTGCGCCAGCTACCCACCGGCCAGTCGCTGGAGACATGGAACGACTTCTGGTCGCGTTACAAGAGCGCATAGGACAGGTGCCGCCATGACCACCCCCACTCGCGCCCGGCCGGATCGCCGGCTGGGCTACCACCTGGCCTTCGCCACGCCCATGCCGGCGTGGCAACTGGCCTTTTTCATCGCGCCGCTGGGTCTGCTGGCGGCGATCAGCTTCTGGACGGTGCGCAACTACCGCTTACAGCCCGACCACTCGCTGGCCGCCTGGGCCGACATGCTGAGCACGGATTACTTCTGGTCCAGCGCGCTGCGCTCGATCGGCTTCGCCAGCGCATCGGCGCTGGTGCTGACGGTGATCGCCTTCCCGGCGGCCTATGCCATCGCCTTCGTACTGCGCCCACGCACGCGGCGGCTGGTGATGGCGTTACTGATCGTGCCGTTCTTCACCAGCTATCTGGTACGGGTGTACTCCTGGCAGGTCCTGCTGGCCGAGAACGGCGTGGTCAATGCCCTGCTGGCCGGCGTCGGTCTGTCGGCCGGGCAGTTGCTGAGCACACCGTTCGCGGTGCTGGTCGGCTACGCGACGCTGAGCTTGTCGATCGTCACCCTCCTGCAGGTGATTGCCCTGGGTGCGATCGACCGTCGGCTGGTCGGGGCCGCGCAGAATCTGCGTTGCGGGCCGCTGCGCACCGTCTTTGCCGTCATCCTGCCGGCGGCGCGACCGGGGCTGGTGATCGGCGCGTTGTTCGCCTTCATCTTCGCCTTCGGCGATTTCATCTCGCCGCTGTACCTGGGCGGTGGCCGCTACACCACGCTGCCGACGCTGATCAGCGACACCATCAAGGCCGGCCAGCAATGGCCCCAGGCGGCGGTGGTGGCTGTGCTGATGATCGCCACGCTGCTGGCCACGGCCGTCGCCGCCCTGACCTATGCCTACCGGAGGCCTTGACCATGAAAGCGCTCATCGACTGGCTGCTGCGTCTCTACACCGGGTTGCTGCTGGCGTTTCTGTTCGCACCCATCCTTACCGGCGTCGTGTTCTCGTTCAACGACCAGCGCTTCCCGTCCCTGCCCTTGGGCGGGTTCACGACCGACTGGTACGCCGCCGTGCTCGGCGATGCCCAGGTCTGGGATGCCTTCGCCAACAGCGCCGTGATCGGCGTGTGCGCCGCCACTCTGGCCACACTCATCGGCTTTGCCGCCGCGTATACGGACTACCGCTTCCGCTTTCGCGGCAAACAGGTGCTGACGGTCGTGGCCTTGATACCGCCCACCATCCCCCTGGTGATCATGGGGCTGGCGATGCTGGCGTTCCTCTCGCGCATCGGGCTGGCTGGCACGGTTGTCGGCATCGCCGTCAGCCATATCGTGCTGTGCGCGCCGTTCGCGATGGCGGTGATCCGCCTGCGCCTGTCGCAGATGGATGCCGCACTGGAGCCGGCAGCGCAGAACCTGGGCGCCACGGACTGGGTGAGCTTCGCCCGCATCGTGCTGCCGTTCGTGGCCCCGGCGCTGCTGGCGGCGTTCTTCCTCAGCCTGGCGGTGTCGTTCGATGAGTTCGCCGTGGCCTGGTTCGTGGGCGGGCTCAACGAAACCGTGCCGGTGCGCATCCTCAACAGCTTGCAAGGACAGGTCAGCCCGACGATCCATGCCATCGGCACGCTGACCTTCCTCACTTCAATGACCTTGATCCTCGGTGTGCTCGCGCTCCTGCCGCGCACCACCGAACCGGCCGACGGAGCCTGATGCCATGACCCAGCCATTGGTGGAAATCGACGCGGTGACCAAACGCTACGGCCCGCACACGGCGGTAGCGGCGATCGACCTGAGTATCGAGCGCGGCGAGTTCGTGGCCATCATGGGGCCGTCCGGCTGCGGCAAGACCACGACGCTGCGAATGATCGCCGGCCTTGAGACACCCAGCGCGGGCGAGATCCGCCTGGCCGGCGAGCGCATCAACGAGCGCCCGGTGTGGCGTCGCGACACGCCGCTGGTGTGGCAGAGCCTGGCGCTGTTTCCGTTCCTGAACGTGCAGGCCAACGTGGAGTTCGGCCTGCGCATGCGCGGCATCGGCGCGGCCGAGCGGCGGCGCCGAGCCGGGCAGTGGCTGGAGCGGCTGGAGATCGCCGCACTGGCCGGTCGCAACGTGGCGGCACTCTCCGGCGGGCAGCAACAGCGCGTGGCCCTGGCCCGCGCTTTGGTCACCGAGCCGGCCATCCTGTTGCTGGATGAGCCGCTGTCGGCGCTGGATGCGCACATGTCGATACGCATGCAAGGCCTGCTCAAGCAGTTGCAAAGGGAGTTGGGCATCACCTTCGTGTACGTGACCCACAGCCACTCCGAGGCCTTCGCCATGGCCGATCGGGTGGTGATCATGAACCAGGGCGTCATCGAGCAGGCCGGCTCGCCGCGGACGATCTTCCGCGCCCCGGCATCGCGCTTCGTGGCGCGCTTTCTGGGCGGCAACAATGTCTTCGACGGCCGGGTGCGCGCGACCGAGGGCGACAATGCAATCGTCGACACCCGCGATGGGCGCTTCACCGTCGCCGCGGGCCGACGATCACCGGCGGCCGGCACCGACACCAGTGTCCTGGTACGGGCCGACCGTGTCATGCTCACCCAGCAGACCGGCTGGGCGGCCAACGAGGTACCCTGCACGGTGGTAACCGAAGAGTTCGTGGGGGCACTGGTGAATCTGTACCTTGAAACGAGTGGCGGCACCGAAATCGTCGCGCAACTGCAGGAGCGCGACCTGGACCAGGTCGATACCGCACCCGGCGCGCGCCTGATGGCCTCGTGGCACCCGCAGGACTGCCGGCTGCTCCACGACCCCGTCGGCCGGGCCGCGGCGGATACCATCGCCAAGGTCGCCTGACGATGACGGTGCCGCCCGGCTTGCACGACCTGGCCGCCTTGCTCAGGCAAGGCGATATCACCCCGACCGACCTCATCGAGCAGGCGTTGGAGAAGGCCGGGCGCAGCGGCGCGGTGTTCATCAGCCTGTGCGCCGACAGCGCCCGCGCCCAGGCGGAAGCGGCCACCGCCCGCCGTCGCCGCGGCACGCCCCTGGGGCCGTTGGACGGCATTCCGCTGGCCTGGAAGGACGTGTTCGATATCGCCGGGACAGTGACCACAGCCGGCAGCCGGGCACTGGCGGATGCCCCACCGGCCAGCGCCGACTGCCCGCTGGTGACCCACGCCGCCGCGGCCGGGTTGATTCCCATCGGCAAGACCAACCTGAGCGAGTTCGCCTTCTCGGGTCTGGGCACCAATCCGCATTACGGCACGCCGACGTTCACCGACGCGGACGGTATCGAGCGCATCCCCGGGGGGTCGTCCTCGGGCTCGGCCATGGCGGTACGCCAGGGCATCGTGCCGCTGGCCATGGGCACGGACACCGCCGGGTCCGTCCGCATCCCGGCGGCGTTCAACGGCTTGGTAGGCTTGCGCCCGTCGCTGGATCGCTACGACCTGCGCGGGGTCTTCCCGTTGGCGGTGAGCTTCGACACCGCCGGCCCGCTGGCGCATACGGTCACCGACATTCAAGCCATGGACGCGGTGCTGCGCGGCCTGGCGCCAGTGCCGCCACCGGCCACTGACCTCGGCAGCCTGCACCTGTGCCTGGATGAGGCCTTGCTGGACGACGAGCGTGTCCAACCGGCGGTGCGCGAGGGCGTGTTGGCCACCGTCGACGCCTGGGTGCAACTGGGCGTGCGGGTATCGCGGGTGCGGCTGCGTGCCGTGCATGCCACCGCCGCGCTGATCGCCGACGAGGGCTGGCTGGGTGCGGTGGAGGCGCTGGCGGTTCATCGTCAGCGCCTGGATGGCCCGGCCCGAGGGCTGATCGACCCGAACATCGTCAAACGGCTGGACCTGGCCCGCCAGACCATGACCGACGAGCGGGTGCAGCGCTTACGCCGCGCCCGCGAGCGGCTGGCCGACGACATCCGCGCCGAACTGGGCGAGGCCATCCTGGTCGTCCCCAGTGTCGCCCACACCGCCCCGGCCCTGGCCGAGGTCACCCCCGACACCTTCGCCGCCATCAACGGCCAGACCTTGCGCCTGACCATGATCGGCAGCTTCCTCGGCCTGCCGGGTCTGGCCCTGCCGGCGCTGCCGGCGGACGACCGGCTGCCGGTGGGGTTGACCCTGCACCGCCTGCCCGGTGGCGACGACCGCCTGATGGCCGCCGGCCTGGTCCTGGCGCGGGCCGCCGGCTTGACGGCCGACTGAGCCGGCGGCGCGAGTCGACCCATGCGCAAACTGCCGCCGCTGAACGCCTTGCGCACCTTTGAGGCCGCCGCGCGGCATGAGAGCTTCACCCTGGCGGCGCAGGAGCTGAACGTCACCACCACGGCCGTCAGCCACCAGATCCGCCACCTGGAGGAACTGCTCGGGGTCAAGCTGTTCGAGCGCAGTACGCGGGCGGTGAAGCTCACGCCGATGGGGCAGCGTTTGTTCCCGCCCATCCGCGAGGGCTTCGACCGCCTGGCGGAGGGCTTTGCCGAGATCCAGGAACGCCGCGGTGCCGAGGTCATCTCGCTGACCACCACGCGCGCCTTCGCCGAGCGCTGGTTGATGCCGCGCCTGGCCGCCTTCCACGTCGACGAGCCGGATATCCAGATCAACATCGACGCCTCCGAGGAGACGCCGGACCTGCGCACCGCCGCGGTAGACCTGGCCATCCGCTACGGCCGCGACGGGAGTGACGATCTGGACTCGCAGGTGCTCATGCACGATCACTACATCGCCGTGTGCCACGCGTCGCTGTGCCCGGATGACCCGACGCCGACGCTCAGTACGGTGGGCAGCCGACCGCTGATCGGCTACCGCTGGAAGAACCCCAGCCTGGGCGGCCCGGACTGGGCCGCCTGGTTCCAGGCCGCCGGTATCGCCGCAGCGGAGACCTTTCGCATCAGTTGGTACAGCGAGGAGACCCTGGCCATTCAGGCCATGGAGCACGGCTACGGCGCGGTGTTGTGCAGCGATGTGCTGGTGGCCGACGGCCTTCGCCGCGGCGACTACCGGCGCATCCAAGGGCCGGCGCTGCCGGGGCTGGCCTTCCGCCTGCTGCATGCGCCCGGTGCCGGTCGTCGCCCGGTGGTGCGCCGCTTCGCCCGATGGCTGGCGGCGCAGGCGGCCTCACTCAGCGACGGGTGAGGACGCCAACGCAGCGAGTGGGCTCAGCGCGGTGAACGGCCGCGGAAGTCCTCCGCGATCTCGCCCATGGTCACGAAGCGCACACCCGGATGACGTTGCATATGCGAGATCAGGCGCTCGTGCATGAGCAAGGCGTGCGGGCGGCCGGAGACATCCGGGTGGATGGTCATGGGGAAGACGGCATAGTCGTACTCGCGGTATACCCAGTCGAAATGGTCGCGCCAGATCTCCTCCACCTGGTGGGCGCTGGCATAGCCCTGGCTGTTGGCCATGGCGGGGATGAACATCAGCGGCGTCATATCGTCCAGGTGCCAGTTGGCGGGGATCTCCACCAGGTCGGTCGGCGTGCCCCGTCGCAAGGGCTTCATCCAGTCCGCGGCGGGGCGGGCGAGGTCGATCGGCGTCCAGCTGTCGCCGCTGCGCAGCCAGTACGGTTGGAAGTCATGTTCCATCAGGCTGTGGTCGTAGCGGATGCCACGCTCCAGCAACAGCTCGACGCTGTGCGGGCTGGTCTCCCACCAGGGCGCGACGTACCCCTGCGGCCGCCGGCCCGTCAGCTCGCCCACCAGGTCGATGCACCGGTCGAGGATATCGGCCTCCTGCTGGCGGGTCAGCGCCAGGGGGTTCTCGTGGGCATAGCCATGCAGGCCGACCTCGTGTCCGGCGTCCACCACCGCGCGCGCCTGTTCGGGGAAGGTCTCGATCGAATGCCCGGGGATGAACCAGCTCGTGGTGATGCCGTGGCGGGCGAACAAGTCCAGCAGCCGCGGCACGCCGACCTCGCCGGCGAACATCCCGCGCGAGATGTCGCGCGGCGAGCGCTCACCGCCGTAAGACCCCAGCCAACCCGCTACCGCATCGAAGTCCACCCCGTAACTGACCAGAATGTCCTTAGCCATGATCGTCCACCTGCACGTGCAGCTCGGTGGGCTGCATGCCCTCGCCGTTGATCGGTGTGATGTCCTGCGGGCAGGCCGACATGACAACGATGCAGTCGACGTGCGCACGCAGCACTACCCGGTCGCCGGCCCGGGCGACGGTCGGCAGCCAGGCGATATCGCCGTTGGCATCGGCCGGGGTGTTCATCCACAGGTTCAACGGCGGCGGGATCACCGACGCGCGCTCGCCGATGGCCAGCAAGGCCATGCGCAGATTGTCGGTGCAGTTGTCGTGGTAGCCGCTGACACCCAACTGACGATAGCGGTAGTGGTCGCAGGCGGCGATCAACGTATCGTGCACCCCCGGCGAGGTGTCCTCCAGCAGCGTCAGCAAAGGCCGACGGCGGTTGCTCACCAGCGCATCCCCCACGCGCACCGTGGTGCGGCTCAAATGGGTGTGCAGATGGGCCATGGACAGGTACTCACCCGGGTCGGCGGCGGCGAATGCCCAGAAATCGCACACCTGGGTGCCGTGGGTGTTGATCACGCTGACTGTCTGCCCCGCGGCCACCCGCACCGCCCGCCCCTGACGCGGCGGAATGCGGTAGCGCTCGCCCGGCAGCGGACGGCCATCGGGCGAGATCGGTGTCCGTTGGGTGGGGTTGTTGCCGTCCGGGGTTCCCGGATCGTATGCCGGATGCTCTTGCATGCGGGTCTCCTGTGCATCGTCGCTGGCAAGCGTCACCGTCGCAGCCGGCACGCCGGGAAACAAATGAGTTCTGCTCCAGAATTGTTGACTCCTTGGGCCGGGCAGACAGTTGAGAAAAACTCATCCATCTCTGAACAACGCCCTTTTGTCCCACCCCCGTCGTCCGAGCCCCAATAGCGGCATTCCCAAGCCACAGAACGGAAAGCCTGCCATGACCACGCTCCTGCACATCGATGCCAGCCCCCGAGGCGCCCGCTCACTGTCGCGCGATTTGTCCCTGCGCTTCGTCAAACAGTGGCTGGCACACGAGCCGTACGCCCGCCTCCTCTATCGGGACGTGGGGCGCAACCCGCCGCCGCTGATCAGCGAGGACTGGATCGCCGCCGCCTTCACCCCCGAGGCCTCACGCACCCCCGAGCAGACTGCCTTGCTGGCGTACTCCGAGGCTGCCATCGCTGAGTTGGCCCAGGCCGATGTCATCGTGCTGGGCACACCCATGCACAACTACGGCATGCCCACCGCGCTCAAGGCCTGGTTCGACCAGGTGATCCGCATCAACCGCACGTTCTCCTTCGACTTGGCACGCGGCGACTGGCCGTTGGAGCCGATCATGCGCGGCAAGACACTGGTCATCCTGGCCTCCAGCGGCGAATTCGGCTTCGAGGCCGGCGGGGTGCGCGAAGACCGCAACCATCTCGTGCCCCACATCCTCACCTGCGCGCACTACCTCGGGGTGGAGACGCACCACGTCGTGGCGGTGGAGTACCAGGAATTCGGCGACGACCGCCATCGGCAGTCGGTTGCCGATGCACAGGCGGCCGTCGGCGCCCTGGCAGCACGGCTGGCCGGGCGGGTAGTCGAGGACTGCACTGTGGAGTGATGCCGGCACGGGTGAAGCGACGGCTTCGACCCATTTGGAACCGCCCCCTGGGATCACCGAGTTGCACTCGGTAGCCGAGCGAAGCTCGGCTATGGCCGGTCGACGCTGCGAGAGCCAAGCCCCGCTTGGAGCAACGTCGGGGCCTATCAAACGGCCGGCTTGCAGCCGGCTACCGAGTG
>CBFGWV010000038.1:0-24881 GCA_965652545.1 uncultured Candidatus Competibacteraceae bacterium
TGCGCCAAGGCCCGCAGCTTGCCCTCGGCCACCGCCCGGGGCAGCGGTGCCATGCCGCAGTTGGTGCACGGGCACATGCGTTCGGCATCGACGAATTGCAGGGCGTCGCGGATGGTCTGGGCCACCCGCTCGGGCGTCTCGATCTCGGTGGAGGCCACATCGATGGCCCCGACCATGACCGTCTTGTCCTTGAGCAGGCCGAGCAGCGACAGCGGCACCTTGGAGTTGGCGCATTCCAGGGACACTTGATCGATGCGGCTGGCGTTGATGGCCGGGAAGATCGCCTCATACTGGCGCCACTCGCTGCCGAGGGTCTTCTTCCATTCGATGTTCTGGGTGATGCCGTAGCCGTAGCACACGTGCACGGCCGTCTTGCAGCGCAGGCCGTCGACGGCCCGGTGCAGGGCGTCGATCCCCCAGTCCTGCACATCGTCCATGAAGACGTTGAACGCCGGCTCGTCGAACTGGATCAGGTCCACGCCCAGGGCCTCCAGCTCGCGGGCCTCCGCATTGAGCAGATCCGCGAAGGCCATGGCCATATCGGCGCGCCGCCCGTAATGGGCATCGGCGATGGTGTCGCAGATCGTCATCGGGCCCGGCAGGGTGAACTTCAGCGTGTTGCGGGTATGGGCGCGGGTAAATGCCACCTCATCGCCGTGCACCGAGGCCGGCCGGCGCACCGGGCCGGTGACGGTCGGCACATCGACGACATAGCGGTTGTCGCGAATGCCCATCGGCGTCTTGAGCGTCCAGTCGATGCCCTCGATGTGCTTGAGGAAACCGTGGACGAAGTGCTCGCGGAACTGCTCGCCGTTGGAGACGGTATCGATGCCTTCATCTTCCTGGGTCTTGAGCCAGATATACGCGGCATCCCGCTTGCCCTGCTCCAGATCGTCGCCCTCGAGTCGCCAGGGCGCCCAGAGTTTCTCCGGTTCGGCCAACCATTGGGGTTTGGGCAGGCTGCCGGCGATCGTGGTCTTGAGCATGCGGCTGTCTCCGTGTGCCGGACCGGAAGAAGAATCCAGATCCGTTGGCTACCAGCATAGACACCCCCGGCGCCGTTGCATGACACAGCGCAGTGGCGTGGTGCTCAGCCCACCGCCTTGCGCGGGGCCGCGGCGGCCAGCTCCTGCCCGATCGCCGCGCGCAGCAGGTCGATACGCGGTGCGATCTGGCTGTCGTAGCCGTAGACCTCGACGCAACGCTGCTGACCGCACTGCGCAATCGCCTTCAACTCGGCCGGATGGTCGATGTAGCGGCCGATGGTCTCGACGATCCGCTGTACGTTGTAGGGCAGGATAACGATATCGCGATCGGGCTCGAATACCGTGTTGAGCTTGAGGATGTCAGTGCAGAACATGGCCACGCCATGCAGGGCCGCGTCGGTGCAGCAACCGGTGGGAAAGCCGTCGAAGTAGCCCTCGCCGAGTTTGAACGGCAGGTTGGGCGAGAGAATGATGTCCTTGTCCAGATAAAAGGTCGCGAACCATTCCGGATTGCGCAAACCGTAGAAATGGACCCGCCCCTCCAAGTCGCCGACGTCCACATCGTCCACGCCAAACCCGCCGACGATGTGAAAGACGATATTGTCATGACGCCGCGCCAACGCTTTGGCCACGGCCATGAAAACGTCCAAGCCCTTGTCCGCCCCGTCGGCCGAGTACTTGTGGGCGACGAAGCAGATATCCAGTTGCGCCTTGTCGATGCCGTAATGGCGCTTGCCGGCGATATCGCGGCCGATGTTGGCCAGCGGCGTCACGACACCGTAGATGAGCGCGATCTGTTCAGGGCGGCAGAAGCCCTTCTCCAGCAGGTAGTCCTGGGTAATGCGCTGGGTGACGATGACTTTGCGGAAGCAGGGCGAATCGAACACCCGCCGCATTTGCTCGTCGCGCTCGGGCAGGTTGATCGCGAAATACCCACCCGGGTAGAGCGTGAAGACGAACGGGATGCCATCGCGCTCGACCGTCTGGAGAAAGCTGATCGCATTGCCCATGAACACCATATAGGCCAGCGTGGCATCCAGGCGCACCTCGGGGCGGAAGCGGTGCACCCGCCCCCGCAGCATCGGGTGCTCGCGGCAGCCATCGTCGATGACCTCGTCGATGGTGCGAGTCGGATCCAGCCACGCGAGGGAGGCACCGGTCGAGTACACCATGGTGCTCGGAATGGCCTCGAGATACGCGTGAAACTCCTGGAACCGGAACGCCGACAACGGGTGGGGGAACACATCGTCCAGGATGACCAGATCGACCGGTGCCGCCCACGGCGCCTCGACGGTTGCCGGGTCGACCGGGAGCATCGCAACGGTGGCCGCCGGCGCCCGCTCCGCTGCGAGGCCTTTCAACAGATAACGGATGCGTTGCTCGAAGACCTGGAACGAGAGGGCATAGCGGTAATCGGTTTCACGATTGATTAAACCGATGGTGTCCAAGGTGGCGGCGTATTTGTCCTCTGCAGGCTTCGAGGACCACACACTGGCGCCGTGGACGCGGTAGACGGCCATGGCCTGGGGCAGGAAGCGGATGCGCCCATGCTCGGCATGGAGGATGTCCAAAGCCCAGTCGCAACCCTGCAAGCCATACAGCCAGTCCGGAAAGCGCTCCAGCAAGCGGTTTCTGACCACACACGAGGCGGTGGCGATGTAGTCGCCCCGGCACAGCTCCTCAACGGTGGTGTCTTCCGCTGTGCCGGCAAGCAAGGTGTCCTCGCCCTGGCCGTTCTCGTCCACCACGAGTACGTCGTGACAGCAGATCGCAAACTGCGGATGGGCATCGAGGAAATCGACCTGGGTCTGCAACTTGTTGGGGTCGACCCAATAATCGTCGCCCTCGAGAAAGGCGACGTAGGTTCCGCGGCACATGGCGTAGGTGCGCAGATAGTTACCGACCGCGCCCACATTGAGCGGGCGCTGGACCAGTCGGATGATATCGGGATGACGGTTGCGGTACTGGCGGCAGATCTCGCCGGTGCGGTCGCTGGAGCAGTCCTCGCCGATGACCAGCTCGATGGCGAAGTCCGTCCGCTGGGCCAGGACGCTCTCGATGGCCTTGGCCACGTAGCGCTCCTGGTTGTAGGTGATGAAACACACCGACACCTTGGGCCGGGGCGGCTGGACGGTCCAGGGGCGGGTCATGGTCATCGATCCATCAGTCATGGTGCAGGCTGTAAACCAACGCATCGCAAATCGCGTGCACGTCGTCCTCGTCCAAGGCGCCGTATAGCGGCAAGGTCATGACCTCCGCGGCGGCGCGGCACGCATGGGGCAGCCGCTCCGGCTGCGCCGATGGCAGATGGCGGAAATGCGGGTAGTCACTGCACAAGGGGAAGAAATACTTGCGCGTGTGGATATTGAAGCGCTTGAGGCGCTCATGCAGCGCATCGCGGCTACAACCGGCGAGGCGCTCGTCCACCCGCACCACCATGTATTGCAGGCTGTCCGTGGCACCGGGCGGCCGCGCCAGCAGGGTCAGCCCGTCGATGGCATCGAGACGTTCGCGGTAGATCGCGCGAACGATCGCCCGCCGCTGACGCTCCGCGTCCAGATGACGCAGCACGACCCGCCCCAGGGCGGCCTGCAGCTCGTTCATCTTGCCGTTGATGCCCGCCGCCTCGACATGATCGGCATCGCGGATGCCGAAGTTCTTCAGCAGGTCGATGCGCGTCTTCAAAGCCGCATCGCGCACCACCAATGCACCGCCCTCGGCGCTGTGGAACAGCTTGGTGGCGTGGAAGCTCAACATGGTCGCATCGCCGAAGGCCGCCAACGGATGGCCGTCGATCTCGGTGCCGAAGGCATGGGCGGCATCGTAGAGCACGGCAAGCCCGCGGGCGCGGGCCAAGGCATCGATGGCCCGCACGTCACAGGGGTTGCCGTACACATGGACGCCAAGGATCGCGCTCGTGTCGCCGGTCACCAGCGATGCGGCATGGGCGGCATCGAGACACAAGCTGTGCGGGTCGATATCGGCGAACACCGGCCGCACCCCGGCCTGGAGCAAGGCATGCGGCGTCGCCGGAAAGGTAAACGGCGTGGTCACCACCTCGCCCGTGAGCGCCAGCGCGGCGCAGGCGACGGACAAGCCGGTCGTGCCGTTGTTGACCAACGACAGGTGATGCACGCGCAATGCGTCGGCCAGCTCCCGCTCCAGCGCCACATGCTGCGGCCCGCCGTTGGTCAGCCAGCCGCAGGCCCACACCGATGCGAGCAGTTCGGTGTACTCCGCCAGCGGCGGCAGCAGCGGCCGGGTGACGTGGATCGGCTGCTCGAATGCCCTGGGCGGTGCCCTCATCCGTTTTCCCCCGCGTGTTGCCGCAGCGGGCGGGCGGGCACACCCACCGCCACGCACCCGGCTGGAATATCGCGTACCACGACGCCGCCGGCACCGACGACCGCGCCTTCGCCCACCCGGGCCAAGGGCCGTACGCTGCAACCGACCCCCAGTTCGGCACCCGCGTCCACCTGTGCACCGCCGCCCAGGTGCACACCGGGGCCGAGGCTGACGACATCGCCCAGCAGGCAGTCGTGGCTGACCGTGCAGCCCAGGTTGATGCTGGCATGGGCACCGATACGGGCGTTGACGTTCACCAGGGCGCCCGCAAAAAGGACCGCGCCCTCGCCGATCACGGCCCCGCTCGCTACCCAGGCGCGCGGGTGGATGAGCGTGGCAAAGCGCACGGCCGTAACGGCGTGCTGCAATCGCAGGGCAACGGCCCGCCGCGACGCGGGGTCGCCGATGGCGATGACCGCGTGCACGTGCGGGTGCGCGCACAACCAGTCCGGGCCGCCGATGACCGGCCGCGTGGCCGGAAACCGTGCCGTGGCGCCCGCGTCGACCAACAGGCCGAGCAGCCGCCATCGAGGGGCTTGGGCATTGATGTCATCGACCAGGGCGGCGACCTCCATCGCATGGCCGCCGGCACCGACGATCACCAGATCCTGAACAGCCTCCGATGGCACAGGGTCCGGCATCAAGACGAGTGCGCCCAGTCCCAGTAGATGTCCCGGACCCGTCTCGTCACCGGACCGGTTTCGTAGGTCACATCGTCGAAGGCGCTTACCGGCGCCACCTTGGAGTAGTTGCCCGAGGTGAACACCTCGTCGGCGCCGCGGAAGTCTTCTGGCGTCAACGAGACCTCGTGCACCGTCACGCCGTCGGCGCGCAGCAGCTTGATGACACGCTGGCGGGTGATGCCGTTGAGAAACGTGCCATTGGGCACCGGCGTGAACACCTCGCCGTCGCGCACCATGAAGATGTTTGAGGTTGCCGTTTCGGCCACATTGCCCAGCAGGTCGGTCACCAGCGCATTGCCGAAGCCTTTAGCATGGGCTTCGCGGACCATGCGGGCATTGTTGGGGTACAGGCAGGAGGCCTTGGCATTGACGGTGGCGGTGTCCAGCGTCGGGCGGCGGAAGCGTGTGGTGGTGAGGGTGGTCGCGGCGGACATGGCCGGCATGGGGATCTCTTCCAGGCAGATGCAGAACGCCGTCTGCCCCGGGTCGGGCGGGATCAGCCCCGGGCCCGGCTCCACCGACCAATACATCGGGCGGATATACACCGCCGCGGTGTCGGCATAGGGGGCAAGGCCCTCGTTCACCAGGGCGACCATGTCCTCGGCGCTGTGGGTGGGCTCCATGCCCATGACCCGCGCGGAGTGATTGACGCGCTCGCAGTGGGCGTCGAGATCCGGCGTCACGCCCTCGAACCAGCGCGCCCCATCGAACACCATGGTGCCCAGCCAGGCGCCGTGATCGGCGGCACGCAGAATCGGCACGTCGCCGTCATGCCAGACACCCTGGAACCAGGTTCGAATATTGACGCCACAACCCATGTCACAACCCTCATTGCCATACCGGCCCGTATCCGGGTAGGCATTATCACAAAAAAGCGCCCCACAGCCTGTCGCTATGCAAAGTCGTATCGGCGACATGCGGCTCTGTGCCTGTGGTGGGCGCAGTGTTTCGGTTATCGTCCCAGGACGAAAAGTCCACAAGAAAGGTGCCTGACGACGATGGATGCGATTATCGACTTTTTGAACACGATCTTCTGGGGCTATGTGCTCATCTATGGTCTGTTGGCCGTCGGGGTGTTCTTCACGCTACGCCTGGGCTTGATACAGTTCCTGCACTTTACGGAGATGTTCCGCGCCGTCATCGGCAGCGGCCAGAGCGACAAGGCCGGCATCTCGCCCTTTCAAGCGCTCACCATCAGTCTGGCCTCACGTGTGGGCACCGGCAACCTCGCCGGGGTGGCCGTCGCGCTGTACCTCGGTGGCGCGGGGGCGATCTTCTGGATGTGGATGGTCGCCCTGGTCGGTATGGCCACGGCCTACGCCGAGAGCACCCTGGCCCAGTTGTACAAGATTCGCGACGGCGAGGGCCGTTATCGTGGTGGCCCGGCGTTCTATATCTCGGAAGGCCTGAAAGCGCCCTGGGCCGGCGTCATTTTCTCGCTGTGCCTGATTCTCTCCTTCGGCCTGGTGTTCAACGCCGTCCAGGCCAATTCCATCGCCGATGCCATGGAAGGGGCGTTCGGCGCCTCCAAACTCGCGGTCGGCGTGGGTATCGCCGCGCTCACGGGCGTGGTGATCTTCGGCGGCATCCGTCAGATCGCACGGGTGGCCGAAGTCGTCGTCCCGTTCATGGCCGGTGCCTATCTGCTGGTTGCCGTGTACGTGCTCATCGTCCATATCGGCGAGGTGCCGGCCATGCTCGCCACCATCGTCAAGAGCGCCTTCGGCCTGGAGGAAGCCGTCGGGGGCGTCGCCGGCAGCATCACCGCGGCCATGCTCAACGGCATCAAGCGTGGTTTGTTCTCCAACGAAGCCGGTATGGGCTCGGCGCCGAACATCGCCGCGGTTGCCACCCCCGACCCCCACCACCCCTCGTCGCAAGGCTTCGTGCAGGCATTGGGCGTGTTCATCGACACGCTGGTGATCTGCACCGCCACGGCGTTGATGATCCTGCTCTCCGGCGTGCTTGAGCCCGGTTCGGGCATCACCGGCACGCAACTGACTCAGGATGCACTCACGGTGCATATCGGGGCGGCAGGCAAGTACTTCATCGCGATCGCGATCTTCTTCTTTGCCTTCACCTCGATCATCGGCAACTACTCCTATGCCGAGAACGCGATGGTGTTCCTCAAGCTTGACCGGAAAGGCGGCATCCTGGGCTTGCGCATCGCCGTGCTGCTGATGGTCGTCTGGGGGGCTTACGAGAGCGTGGCCACCGTATTCAATGCCGCCGACGCATCGATGGGAATGATGGCCACCATCAACCTGATCGCCATCGTGCTGCTCTCCGGCACGGTCGCCAAGTTGACCAAAGACTACTTTGAGCAGCGAAAGGCTGGCAAAGTGCCGCACTTCCATGCCGCCGCCTACCCGGAACTCAAAGGGCAGATCGACGAGGACATCTGGAGCGAGCGATAAACCCCTGAGCCTACCCGAGGACCCATGCCCCGCGTCAGTGTCGTCATTGCCAGCTACAACCATGCGCCGTTCATCGCAGATAGCCTGAACAGCGTGCTGGCGCAGGATTTTGCGGACATCGAAATCCTGGTGACCGACGATGGGTCCACCGACGGCACGGCAGAGCGGGTCGCCGCCATGGGCGACCCGCGCATCCACTTGGAGCGCCTGGCGGTCAATCGCGGGGCCTGTGTGGCCATGAACCGCGGCATCCGCCGGGCGCGCGGCGAATACATCGCCGTGCTCAACTCCGACGATGTGTTTCTGCCCGGCAAGCTGGGCGCCCAGGTCGCGTTCCTGGACGCCCATCCACAGGTCGGCGCCGTGTTCGGCTATCCCTTGCTCATCGATGAACGCGGCCGCCGCCTGGATGAGGCCACACGCCGGACATACGCGATGTTCTTCGTACAGAACCGCAGCCGCCACCAATGGCTGCGGTATTTCTTCGATGTCGGCAACGCCTTGTGCCACCCGACGGCGATGATCCGCCGCGCGCTCTACGACACCATTGGCCTCTACGACGCGCGTATGGCGCAACTGCCCGATCTGGACCTGTGGATACGGTTGTGCCGGTGCACGGACATCCATGTGCTGGAGCAGCCGCTGACCGGGTTTCGTATTCTCGATGGGCTGAAGAATGCCAGCGCCCTGCGTGCGGACACGATCATCCGCGACGCGTTCGAGCGCCGGCGAACACTGGACCATTACCTGGCGTTATCACGACAGGACGTGTGCGAGATCTTTCCAGAGTACGCGCAACGCCGCGAGAGCGTTACCGAACTGTTGGCCGAACGCGCACTGGCCATCGGTCATCCTTACCACGTGCAGTTCGCCCTGGAGGCGCTGTTCAACGCCCTGCCGCGCGAGGGCGACGATGACCGCTACCGGCGTCTGATCGCCCTCACCGGCCAATACGACCCCTACCGGCTGTACCCCGACCCGCAACCGCGCTGAACCCCAGCCCTGCCTTAGCCCCCCACCTGCAGGTCGTAACCCGCCTCGTCGCGCACCACCTGCACACTGTCGCCGGCGCTCGGAGTCAGTGTCCGCTGCGGGCCTTGCGGCAGGTTGAAGACCAGCTCCGTGGGAACGCATTGCTCGTGACGGGCGGTCGCCCGCGGCGGCAGAGTGACCTGCCGCTCGCCGGCGTGATAGCGGACCTGTGCGTCGGTGCGATTGGTCACCGTGAACTCGAACGCCTCGCGCCTGGGTCGGGCGAACAATTGAACGGCGAAGTAATGCCCCGTGCTTTCGCTGTAGGCGACGGCGGCGCCGATCTCCCCGACATGCTCGTTCAGCATGTTGCGGCGATGACCCGGGGACTGCACCCAGCCTTCGACGGTGGTCTGCGCAAGACGCGAGGCCTCGAAGCCTGCGGATGAATACTGATAGGCGATGTTCTCCAACACGATGCAATGCGCGTAGCCGTGTGCCGCAACCCGTTCATCGGGCTGTCGGTCATCGGCGCTATGGCCGTAGCGACTCGTCCGGGCCATGAACGCTGCGAAATCGTGCGCGGTGGCGGTGAGCGTCGGATCGACAGTGACCTCGGCAAGCCCCTGCTCGCGGCGAAAGGCGTTGGTGCGCTCGACGATGTCCGCGGCGGTTTTGTCGACATCGGCCGGCGGGCCCGCAGGCACACCGGATGCGGGCGCCTCGATCGTCTGTACTGACTGGCCGTCATCTTGGGCGAAAGCGGCACCCGCCCAGAGCGGCAGGATGAGGATGAGACCGGCGACGATGGACACCGGGACGACCGGCGAACGGTGGCGCCGATCGGGCAATCGCCCTGAGGGCAGGGCTCCTACAGGTGCCTGGGTTCTACCTAGTGGCACCCGTAGGAGCGCACCCCCGCGCGCGATCGGGCCGGGATGGGCGCCTACGCCTCGGTTTCGGCACCAACTGCAGGATCGCCCTGAGGATAGGGCTCTTACGGGTGCCGAATTCGAGGTTGGCGGCATAGGGCAAGCACCGGTTCCGGTTGTCCAGTTTCAACGCGACGGACGCACAGGTCCGACACCCACCTGGACCTCTGGGCCACAGCGGTGTTCCCCAAAGCCGTTCACGGCATGGGTCAGGCCGGGGGGAACTGCGCCTCCATCTCGCGCCGGATACGGTACGCCGGTGTGCCGGTGTCCATGGCCACGTCGTCCCAGCACAGGCTCTGGCCTTTGGCGACCGGCCGGATGAGTTTGACCCCGTGGGCCAGCCCCAGTGGCAAACCGCCCATACGCAGCGAGGTGGCCGCCGGCAACAGCTTGCCCCAGACGGTGTATCCGCCCTCCCCGTCCAGTGTCTCCCCCGGTTGCAGATCGCGCTTGGCGGTGGCCACCACATCGGCATTCCAGCCCTCGGCGACGCCGGTGGCCTCGCCGCGCAGGGCGACACTGGCGACGGACACGCCCACCTCCAGCCCGATGAGGTGCCAGCGCTTGTACAAGGTGAAGTACCGCCCGCTGGGGTCGGTGTGGGCGTTGTATTCCTCGAAGCAGTGCTTGATGTAGTCGGTCTCGGCCTCCACGGTCACCCAGACGCCCATGCGGATGTCGTAGGGAATCGGCCGGCCGTCGGCCTCAAGCGACGAGATGACCTCCACCATACCTTTGCGCTCGAGCACACCGCCGTCGCTGATCGGCCGTGTGACGTAGGGGATGTCCGCCACGCTGGCGGGCGGATAGCGCAAGCCGTCCGAGGGCACCGACAGCCCGGTGGCGTTGGCCACCGCCGTGGATTCGATGGACGGTTTGGAGCCATCCAGAAAACTGTTGAACATTTTCGGGTTGAGCCCGCCGCGATCGGCCTGCTCCGGGGTCAGCCCGTAGTAGCCCCAGACCGTCTCGGGCGTGGACTCGCAGAAATGCGACAGCCATTTGTGCCCGCGCCCGGCGGCCACGACCGGAAAGCCGCAGGTGCGCGCCCAGTCGACCAGATCGCAGATCAAGGCCGGCTGATCGCCGAAGGCCAGGGAATAGACCACGCCCGCGGCATCGGCCTTGCGGGCCAGCAAGGGGCCGCAGAACGCATCGGCCTCGACGGTGACATTGACCACATGCTTGCCGTTGGCGAAGGCCTCCAGGCAATGCTCGACCGCGGCGATCGGGTTGCCGGTGCACTCGACGATGACATCGATAGCCGGGTGACGGACCAGGGTCTGCCAGTCCTCGCCGATGTGCGTGGTCCCGTGTCCGAGGGCCTCGTCCAGCGACGCCGCGCCGGTCCGGGCCGCCGCCCAGCCCACCCGGGCAAGGTTGCGCCGGGCGCCCTCGGGCGACAGATCGGCGATGCCCACCAGATGCACCCCGGGCGTGCGCGGCACCTGGGCCAGGTACATCGAGCCGAACTTGCCCGCGCCGATCAGGCCCAGGCGCACCGGCCGGCCGGCGGCCTGACGCTGCTGAAGCTTGGCGAACAGGCTCATTGGGTCACCGCCGCGGGCGCGATGCGCTCGAGCGACGTTTCCAGCGCGCTGGCCGGCATACCGTCGCGCCACGGCAGTTCGACGGGGTAGTCGGCCAGAAGGCAGTCGTCGGGCAGGCAGTCGATGGGGGTGAAATCCCGGTGGGCAATGTATTCCGGCCGCTTGAACCGTTGGATATGGTTGCTCACCGCGCACAGGCTCAGGTAGACGCTGACCCGATCGAAGGGCGAGAGGTTGCTGCCGGAGGCGTGCACCAGACAACCGTGGAAGAGGATCATCGACCCCGCCGGCCCCTTGGGCGAGACGATGCCGCCTTGCCGCCCGCCGGCACGCTCGACCAACTCGCGGATCAGCGCATTATCCAGCGTCCACAACGGATAACTGGTGGTGGTGAGGTCGTGACTGGCCTCCAGCACGCCTTTGCGGTGGCTGCCGGGGATGAACATCAGCGGCCCGTTGAACTCGCTGACCTCGTCGAGGAAGATCGCCACGTTCATCGCCCGCGGCTCGGGCATGAGGTCGTCGTTGGTCCAGGTGCCGAAGTCCTGGTGCCACTGCCATACATCGCCGGCGAACGCCTGTTTGCCGTTGATCTTGAACTGATGCATGTACAGCGGCTCGCCGAGCAGGTCCTGCACCGGCTCGACCATGCGCGGGTGACGGGCCAGACGGGCAAACGGTTCGCTGTACAAGTGGGCGGCGAAATTCGTGCGCACCGCATCCGAGCCCTTCTCACGCACGTTGTAGGCCTCGCGACGGGCGTATAGCGCGGGGACTTCGGCGGTGAGCGCACTCACCTCCGCCGGTGAGAACAAGCCGGGGAAGAACAGATAACCGTCGCGCTCGAACTGCGCGCGTTGCTGGAAATCGAGTTTCATCGTCTCAAACTCCTCGATGGCACGGTGTTGCGCCGGGATTCACAGCCGGGCGGCGGCTTTCATCGCGTCGAGGCGCAGCGCCACGCGCTCGCTGGCATTGGTCACGTGGTCGACGCAGTAGCGCGCGGCCGTCTCCTCATCGCCGGCGGCGATGGCGCGGGCGATCGCCTCGTGCTCATCCCACAACGCGCGACGCTGGCCGGCACTCTGCAGTACCTCGCCCATCACGCGGCGCAAGTGGCGCCAATGCAAATGGGCGCTCTGCTCGATCAGCGGGTTTTGCGACGCGGCGTAGATCGCGTTGTGAAACGCCATGTCGGCGTCGATCAAGGCCTTGATGTCGCCATCACGCGCCGCATCGCGCCCGGCGGCCAACAGCGCCGGATCGATCTGAGTACGATTGTTCGCAGCCAGCCGTGCCGCCAGCGCATCCAGCGCACCGCGCACTTGATAGACCTTACCGATCCAGTCGGCATCCAGCGGTGCCACACGCACGCCGCGGCCGGGGGCATCGACGACAAAGCCGTCTTTCTTCAGCAGCCGCAAGGCCTGCAGCACCGGCTGACGCGATACGGCCAATTGCTCGGCGATCTCCTCCTGTGTCATGCGCTCGCCCGGGCGCAGCGTGCCGTCGCTGATGGCATCGAGCAGGGCACGAAAGACGCGGTCGACCAGATCGGGGGCCGGTTGCAGACGGGTCAGGCCTGAGAACATAGCGGCAATCCTGTTCGTGTTCTGTATACAGAGTACAAGCAAAGGTGAATCTGTCCACATTGGCACGACACTGATAAAGCGCTGCGGTAGAGTCCCGGCGATGACGGACTGTGAGCAGCGCTGGATGAGAGACGTAGCCATCATGGACATGACCGTCGGCGTTGCGTCATCGGTCGACGGCGGGGCTGAACACCGCCACCAGGTGCTGGTGGTGGACTTCGACATGTTCAGCGTCATCGGCGGCGGGCAGACGTTCTACCGCAAGCTGATCGAGCGCAATCGGTGGGCGGATTTCACCTATCTGTCCCGCGGCCCGGATCTGGCCCGCCAACGGCAAGGCGACCTGCCGCCGAACGCCCATCCGGTCGCTTTGCGCCAGGATCTTCAGACCGCCCCGTTCGAGCGTATCCGCCAGATGAAGGGGCTGCCGCGCCACTACCAGGAGCACGCGCTGAAGGTGGCCGCGTCGGTGGCCGGGCGTCATTTCGATACGGTGGAAGTGCCCTCCTACATACCCCTCGGCGGCGTGCTGCGGGCGGCCATGAGACTGTTCGGGGTATCGGCCGAGCGGGTCGTGCTGGCCCTGTTGGGCTGGCAATCGGTGGGCATCGCCAACGGCTACGATCGCGCAGCATTGGCGGCTGTAACGGCCGCCATCACGACCATGGAGAACGATGGCCTGGCCGCGGCCGATGCGGTCTACACCATTTCCGACCTGCACCGGGCGGAGAACACCGGCCGCACCGAGCACCCGATCAGCGTCATCGACATGCACGATGCCCTGGACCCACCGTCGGTCAAACCGATCACGGCCTTGGCGGACGCCCCCGAGCTGTGGTTCGTCGGCCGCCTGGATGGCAACAAGGGGCCGGATGTGTTCGTCGAGATCCTCGCCCGGCTGCCGCCGGGCAGTTATGCCTCGGCCCATGTCTCCGGCCCGGACGGTGGCGGTCCGGTGACGCCCACGTGGTCGCAGACACTGCTGGAACGCGCCCGGCAACTGGGCGTTGCCGTGCACTACCACGGCGCACTGGATGACGACGAGCTGCGCCGCCGTGCATTCCGGCCGGACAATGTCGTGATCATCCCTTCACGGGCGGACAGCTTCAATTATGTGGCGGTGGAGGCGCTCACCAGCGGCACGCCGGTGTTGCTCTCGCGGGCGGCGGGAGCAGCGGCATTCATCGGGCAACACCATCCCGATGTACCGTTGATGACCATGGCCGCGGGCGATGCCGCGGACGGCGCACGGGTGCTGGCATCGTTTCTGGCCGGGTATCCGGCATCCGCCCGCGCCTTCCATCAGGCGGTCGCCACGTGCGGCTGGCCCGCACCGCGATCCGACTTCCTGCGCGAGGTGTACCTCGCCCCCCTACCCGAATCGCCGGCGGCGGCATGGCTGCCCTCGCCTTACATCGCCCCGCTGCCCTGGTCGCCGCTACGGGTAAAACGACCGGTCCCGGGCAGCGAGGCGGCCCAGCTCACGGTCATCGTATCGCCCTGTACCCGACCCGAGGCCTTGCTGACCACGCTGAACGCACTGGCCGACGCCGTCCCGCCTCCGACACGGGTGATCGTGACCTGTGAGGACTCCCCGGCCGGTGTGCATTTCATAGCGCTCGCGGCGGCTTATACACCGTGGCTTGCGCGGATCGACCAGGCGCCCGGCGGTGATGTGGCCGACGCGATCAACCGCGGACTGGCGGCGGTCGACACGCCGTTCGCCATGGTCCTGAACGAGGGCGAGACACTCACTCCACAGTGGCCGGCCCGCGCCCTGGATGCGCTACGCGAGCCGTCCGTCACCGCCGTGCTGCCGACGAGCGCCACCGCAGCGGACATGGTGCGCATGATCGAGGCGCACGGGTGCGAACCGGGCGCGGTGTTCCGCGTCCCAAGTGCACGCGCCAGCGGCGGGTGGCGCAGCGGCTTTACGCATCTGGGTGGCTATGACCTTCTCCTGCGCTTGTCGCTGGAAGGCCGGCTGGTGCACGCACCCGGCAGTGCCGTCTATCGGTCGGCGACCGCTGAGGTTTCAGCGGCGGATGCCGCAGCAGTCGTGGCGGCCGCGCACATACGGGTGATCGCCGACCACTTGGCGATGCGGGCCAATCAGGGGCAGCCCGCGCCCTGGCGGCTGCGCCACCGGGCGCTGGCCGTGGCGCATCTTGCGGCCGCGCATGTCCTGGTGCGCGCGGGTGACAGCGGCCCGGCCGCGCGCCGATACATCCTGCGGGCATTGCGTCTGGACCCCACCGCCGTGCTCCGGCCACCGGCCCACCTCGCCGATTGCCGCGGCGCGTATCCGCGTTGGCTCGAACGGTTGCTCGCCATCAGCGACCCGGGCTACCAGCGATGGATCGACAGCAACCCCTGCCGGTCGCACAACCACGCGTAACGCTGGGCGTCCTCAAGCCGCGCCGCGTTCGGCTTTCTGACGCATCGCGCCGTTGACGGCATCGGCAGCGGCGGCGATCTCCTGCTTGAGCCGCTCCTCGCCCATCTCGTTCATCCGCGGCTCGGACACGATGAAGATGAGGCTGCCGACGATGCGGTCCTCGGAATCGAACAAGGGTGCACCGATACCCACCAGGCCGGGGTCGATCTCACCATGGCTGACCAATACCTTCTGCCGGCGCAGCGCCCGGATGTTGCCGTTGAACTCGCTCCAATCGCGGCCCAGACCGGCCTCGGCGATCTCCGCAGCGTGGTGCAACATGATGTTGCGCAACTGGTAGGGCGACAGGTGCGCCAGAATCGACTTTGCCGTGGCGCCGCGAAACATGGGCATGGGGCGGCCGCGCTGGTAGCTGGAGCGGATGCTGGCATCCGGCCAGATCTGGTCCGCGCACATGACTTTGTCGCCGTAGTAGCGGCACAGCATGGTGTTGACCGCCAAACGCTCGGCAATCGACTCCATGACCGGACGCGAGGCCATCACCAACGGATCGGCCAAGCGCACCAGGCGATCGAGCTCGATGACTCGCGGGCCGAGAAAAAACACCCCGGCGTCCGCCGCCACCAGGCCGGCGGTGGCCAGGGACTTCAGGTAGCGGTACGCCGTGGCCTGCGACACCGACAGTAACGTCGCCACCTCGTCGGCCGTGATCTGGTGGCGCTCCTCCCCGAACAAATCGAGAATCCCCAACATCTTGTCCAGACTGCTCATAGTCCGGTTCTCCTGCCCGGTTTGATCCAAACGATGTCCGCGTCAATGCATGTAGATGCCGCCGTTGACATCCACTACGGCGCCATTGACATACCCGGCCAGCGTGCTTGCGAGAAAAACCACCACACTGGCGACCTCCCCAGGTGCGCCGAACCGCCCCAGCGGCACAGAGGCTTTCAGCTGCTGCTCCCAGTGCTCGCCGAACTTGCCGATCGTGACATCCGTATCGATGATGCCCGGGGCCACGGCATTGACGCGAATACCACGCGGCCCGAGCTCACGGGCACAGGCGCGGGTAAAGCTGATCAAGCCCCCCTTCGAGGTCGCATAGTGTGCGCCGCCCAGCAGGCCACCGCCGCGGTAGGCGGCCATGGAGGCCACATTGACGATGGCCGATGGCGCCCGCAGGTGCGCCAGTGCGGCTTGAGTGATGTGTATGGCCCCCATCAGGTTGACATCCAGCATGCGGCGGAAATCGGCCTCGGTGAGATCCTCCAGCGGTGCCGCACCGACGATACCCGCATTATTGACGACCAGGTCCAACCCGCCCATCTGCGCCGCCGCCTCGTTCACAGCGCTGCGACAGCGCGCGGCATCGGCCACATCGCACAACAGTACGGGCCAGGTTCGCGTCTGACCGGGCTCGGGCACGGCGACATCCAACGACACGACGGCCGACCCCGCGGCGGCCAGCTGGTGGGCAATGGCATACCCGATGCCACGAGGGTTGGCCGCCCCCGTGACCAAGGCACGCCTGCCGCTGAGCAGGCGTGTGCCGTCCATGGTCAGCCGCCCTTCTTGAGCAGGCTGCATTCACTTTGCTCGACCGGACGGAAGGCGCTTTCCGCATCGATAGTGCGCACCGTGTGGTAGTAGTCCCAGCGCTGGGTCGACTCCTCGGGCTTCTTCACCTCGAACAGGTACATATCACGCATCACCCGCCCGTCCTCGCGGATATACCCGTCGGTGGTCATCACGTCATTGATCGGCGTGGCCTTCATCTGCGCCATCACCGGGCCGGCCGCATCGGTGCCGGCGGCCTGAATGGCATTGAGATAATGCAGCGTGGCGCCGTAGTCACTGGCGTGCAGCATGGTGGGCTTGCGCCCCGTACGCTCCTCGAAGCGGGCACTCCACTGACGGGTTTCGTCGTTCTGGTCCCAATAGAATGCCTCGACCAGATTCACGCCCTGCGCCGCCTCCAGACCGATGCTGTCGACATCGGTGATGAAGAACAACAGGGCCGCAAGGCGCTGGCCGGCCTCGGTGATACCGAACTCGCGCGCCTGTTTGATGCTGTTGACGGTGTCCGCGCTGCCGTTGGACAAACCGATCACCTGCGCACCGGAGGCTTGGGCCTGGAGCAGGAACGAGGAGAAATCCGAATTGGTGATCGGGTGGCGGACCGTGCCCTTGACCTCGCCGCCGCGAGCCTCGACCACAGCCACCGCGTCACGCTCCAGCGCGTGGCCGAAGGCATAGTCGGAGGTCAGGAAGAACCAGCTCTTGCCACCGTCGTCGATGACACCGGAGGCCACGCCACTGGCCAGGGCATAGGTGTCGTAGGTCCAATGGATGCCATTGGGCGAGCAGGACTTGCCGGTGAGATCGGACGAGCCGGCACTGGCGAAGATGGCGATGCGGTCCATCTGCCGGGTGAGGTCCTGTACCGCCAGGGCGATGGCCGAATTGGGCACATCGAGGATCAGGTCCACCTGCTCCTGCTCATACCATTTACGCGCGATGCCAAGGCCGATGTCGACTTTGTTCTGGTGGTCGGCGGAGATCACCTCCACCGGCTTGCCCAGCACGGTACCGCCGAAATCCTCGATGGCCATTTCCACCGCAACCACGGCATCGCGCCCCGACAGATCGGCCATCATGCCGGACTGGTCGTTGAGAATGCCGATCTTCACCACATCGTCCGAAACCTGGGCGCCGGCGGTGGCGCTCAGGCCCATTGCCGCCGCACAGGCCAGCCATAAAGGGGTTCTGCGAGTCATGTCCAATCTCCTGGTCGTTTTATTTGCAGCAAAGGATGCCGACGGCATCCGGTGGTCGGTCACTCGAGCTTCTGGCCGGTGAACTCTTCGAGGAAAACATTGGGTTTGAGGAAGAAGCACAGCACGAGCGCCCCGCCGGGCGAGGTCGCCACATGGCGGTTGCCCTTGGGCCGCCAGACGAACTGGCCGGCGCGGCATTCGCCCTCCTCGTCCACGATGGACCCTTCGAGCACGTAGGTCTGCTCGATCTCCACATGCTCATGCAGCGGCAGGCGGGTGCCCGGCTGCCAACGGAACAAGGCCGTGAGCAGACCGGCCTCCTTGTCCTGGACAAGGATCTTGATGTCGATGCCCTCAACCTGAGTGGGCTTCCAGGGCAGCGCATCGACATCCAGATAGCGGGAGTCCAAAGGGGCATACGTCCGGCCATCGGCCAGTCCCGGGGTGTGCAAAGCCATGCGGGTGTCTCCTCAAGCAATCCGTGAATTCTAATTATTCGCATATTGTCGTTCTGAGCAAATTTAGCGTAATGTGAGAAAAAAGCAAAATATGATTGGAGACGACAGTGCACACCAACTACCTGACAGACCATTTCGGTCTGCCCGGACGGACCGCGCTCGTTACCGGCGCCGGGCGCGGACTGGGACGATCCATCGCCCATGCGCTGGCCAGTGCCGGTGCCCGCGTGGTCCTCGCCGACATCGCCCCCGAGGTTGACGCCACCGCCGCCGCATTCACGGCCGCAGGCCTTGCCGTGCGCTCCGCGCAGGTGGATGTGACCGACCGCGCGGCCGTGCTCGCCCTGGCCGACACCCTGGCGGCTGGGGGCTGGTCACCGGACATCCTGGTCAACAACGCCGGCGTGCAGCACCGCTGCCCGTTCAACGACTTTCCCCCCGAGGCCTGGGAGCGCGTTCTGGCCGTTCACTTGAGCGGCGCCGTCCACCTCACCCAGGCGTTCGCGCCGGGTATGCAGGCGGGCGGCTTCGGCCGGGTGATCATGATGTCCTCGGTGGCCGCGCAGGCCTCGATCGCCAACATCGCGGCCTACTCGGCGGCCAAGGGAGCACTCGCGGCACTCACCCGCACGCTGGCGGTGGAGTTCGGTCCGCATGGGGTCACCTGCAATGCACTGGCGCCGGGGTTCTTTCGCACTGATTTCACCCGTGCACTCCAGGACGACCCGGATTTCCGCAGCCGCCTGGCCGAGGCCGTGCCGCTGGCGCGCTGGGGCGAGCCGGACGAACTGGGGCCGGTGGTGGTCTTTCTGTGCTCCGCCGCCGCCAACTTCATCAACGGCCACATCCTTACGGTGGATGGCGGCATGATGGCCAAGTCATGACAGGGGGTGCCGATATGACCGAACTCGCCGTCTCGGCCCGTGGGCTGGTCAAACGCTTTGGCGGCTTCACCGCCGTGGACAATGTCGATCTGTCGGTGAAGGCCGGGACCGTGCATGCCCTGATCGGCCCCAACGGTGCCGGCAAGACCACGGTTTTCAATCTGCTGACGCGGTTTCTCGAGCCGGACGCCGGGGAAATTACCTTCTTCGGCCAATCGGCCACTCGTCTGAAGCCCGAGCAGATCGCTGCCACCGGCGTGGTGCGCTCGTTTCAGATCTCGGCGGTGTTCCTGGGGCTGACCGCGCTGCAAAACGTGCGTGTGCCCTTGCAGCGGGCCGCCGGGACGACGTACCAGTTCTGGCGCAGCGGAAAGGTGCTCGATGCGCTCAACGAACGCGCCATGGCACTGCTCAGGGCAGTGGAGCTGCAGGACTGGGCCGATGTACGTGCCGCCGAGCTGCCCTACGGCCGTAAGCGGGCGTTGGAGTTCGCCATGACCCTGGCGCTGCAGCCGCGTCTGTTGCTGCTCGATGAGCCGATGGCCGGCCTGGGGCGCGAGGACATCGAGCGCATCTGCGTGCTGATCCGCGAGCTGGCGCGCGAGCGGACCATCCTCATGGTGGAGCACAACCTTTCGGTGGTCGCCTCGCTGTCGGACATCATCACCGTGCTGCAAGCCGGGGCAGTACTCGCCGAAGGCACCTATGAGGAGGTGTCGGCGAACCCGCAGGTCGTTGCGGCCTACATGGGCAGCGAGGTGGCAGCATGAATGCACCCTTGCAGATTGACGACCTCAATGCCTGGTACGGCGAAAGCCACGTGCTCCAGGGCGTATCGCTCAGTGCCGAGCGCGGCAAGGTGGTGACCATCGTCGGCCGCAACGGGGCCGGCAAGACCACCACCTTGCGCAGCATCATGGGCATGCTGCCGCGCCGTACCGGCTCGATCCGCATCCACGGCATCGAAACCATCGGCATGGCCGACCACCGTATCCCGCGGTTGGGCATCGGCTACTGCCCCGAAGAGCGGGCGATCTTCCGCAGCCTGTCGGTGCGCGAGAACCTGCTGCTGCCGCCAAGGGTGGGCGATTCGTCGATGACGCTGGAGGAGATCACCGAGCTGTTTCCGAACCTGCGCGCACGCTGGTCCAGCGGCGGCGGCAACCTCTCGGGCGGCGAACAGCAAATGCTGGCCATCGGCCGCATCCTGCGTACCGGAGCGCCGTTGATTCTGCTCGACGAGCCGACCGAAGGCCTCGCCCCGGTCATCGTGCAGCAGATCGGCCGGGCCATCGCCGCGCTCAAGGAGCGCGGGCTGACCATCGTCCTTGTGGAGCAGAACTTCCGATTCGCCATGACTGTTGCCGATACGCACTTCGTCATGGACGGCGGCACCGTCATCGACCAGCTCACCAACGCCGAGGCCCGTCGCGATGCCGACCGCCTGCGCAGCGTGCTTGGCGTCTAGGGGGACCACCACCATGACTGAACTGTTTGGAATACCGATCCAGGCGCTGCTGGGCCAGTTGATGCTGGGCATGATCAACGGCGCCTTCTACGCCACTTTATCGCTGGGGCTGGCGGTGATCTTCGGCCTGCTGAATATCATCAACTTCGCCCACGGGGCGTTGTACACCGCCGGTGCCTTCGTGGCCTGGATGCTGCTGCATTTCCTGGGCGTGGGCTACTGGGGCGCGTTGATCCTTGCACCGCTGATCGTCGCCGCGTTCGGCATGCTGCTCGAACGCTTGCTGATCCAGCGTACTTACCGCATGGACCATCTCTACGGCCTGTTGCTGACCTTCGGCATGGCGTTGGTGATCGAGGGCGGCTTCCGCCAGGCCTATGGCGTCAGCGGTATCCCGTACTCCATTCCCAGCCAGCTCAACGGCGGGGTGAACCTCGGCTTCATGTACCTGCCCTTCTACCGCGCCTGGGCCGTGCTCGCCGCGCTGCTGATCTGCCTGGGCGTGTGGCTGCTGATCGAGCGCACGCGACTGGGTGCCAACCTGCGCGCGGCCACCGAAAACCCGGCCATGGTCAAGGCCTTCGGCATCAATGTGCCTTTGCTGATCACGCTCACCTACGGGCTGGGCGTGGCCCTGGCGGCATTCGCCGGCGTCATTGCCGCGCCGATCTACCAGGTCAACCCGCTGATGGGCTCCAACCTCATCGTCGTGGTCTTTGCCGTGGTGGTCATCGGCGGCATGGGGTCGATTCTGGGGGCGATCGTCTCAGGCTTCGGGCTGGGAATTATCGAGGGGCTGACCAAGACGTTCTACCCGGAGGCCTCGAACTTCATCATCTTCGTGATCATGGCCATCGTGCTGCTGGTCAAGCCGGCGGGCCTGTTCGGCCGTCCGTTGACGGTGCAGAACAGCCTCGCGGCGGAAGCCCTGCGCCAGACGGTGGTCTATGCCCCGCGCCTGAAGCACATCGGCCTGGTGGTCCTGATCATCGCCAGCCTGGCTGCACCGTTTCTGCTCTACCCCACCTTCCTGATGAAAGTGTTGTGCTTCGCCTTGTACGCGGCGGCATTCAACCTGCTGGTGGGGTATGCAGGCCTGCTGAGCTTCGGCCACGCGGCGTTCTTCGGCTCGGCCGCCTATGCCACCGGGTTGGCCATGAAACACTGGGGCCTGAGCCCGGAACTGGGTCTGCTGGTGGGCACCGGCATGGCAGCGGTCCTGGGGCTGGCGTTCGGCGCGCTCGCCATCCGCCGTCAGGGAATCTACTTCGCCATGATCACCCTGGCACTGTCGCAGGTGGTCTACTTCATCGCCGTGCAGGCGGGCTTCACCGGCGGTGAGGACGGCTTGCAGTCGGTGCCGCGCGGCACGTTGTTCGGCGTGATCGACCTGTCCAACAGCCTGGTGATGTACTTCTTCGTGCTCGCGGTGGTGGTGCTGGCCTTTGCCTTCGTGGCGCGTATCGTCTCCTCGCCCTTCGGCGAGATCCTGCGCTCGGTGCGCGACAACGAGCAGCGGGCAATCTCGCTGGGCTACTCCAGCCAGCGGATAAAACTCCTGGCGTTCACATTGTCGGCGGCGCTGGCGGGGCTGGCCGGCAGCCTGAAGGTGTTGGTGTTCGGCGTGGCCTCGCTCACGGACGTGCATTGGCACGCCAGCGGCGAGGTGGTGTTGATGACGCTGCTGGGCGGTATCGGCACACTGGCCGGGCCCATCGTCGGCTCATTCGTCTTCGTCTCTCTGCAGAATTTTCTGGCACCCTTCGGCTCTTGGGTGTTGATCATTCAGGGCGTCGTGTTCATCGTCTGTGTGCTGCTGTTCCGTGACGGCATTGTCGGTGTGATGGCGCGATTGCTACCCTCCGGTGCCGTCGGCCCGCGCCGCGCTCAAGCGACCACGGCAAAGCCCCCGGCCAACGCACACCCCGAGTCCTCATGAGCGCTGTCCACGCAAGCGAGCCTACGATGTTCGTACACACGGTACTGATGCGCTTGAACCCTCGCGCAGGGGCGGAGTTCGACGCCCGGGTGGCTGGCTACTGCCGGCGCATACTGGCCGATTGCACGGGGGTGCGCGCCTACTGGTACGGCGCCAACGAGGCCGATCGCCACAGCGGCTTCACCCACGCGGTCGTCGGTTGCTTCGACACCCGCGAGGACCACGACGCCTATCAGGTCAGCGATGCCCATCTGGCCATGAAGGCGTACATGGCCTCATACATTGACGAAATGGCGGTGCTCGACGCCCAAATCCCCGTCGTCCGCCTGGAGGATGCCCCCAATGCCTGACTACGTCTTCGAGCCGCCGTCGCCGGCGGCGATTCCGCTGCTGGACGAGGCTGCGGCCTTTCCCGTCGGCCGCGTGTACTGCGTGGGCCGCAATTACCGCGCCCATGCCGCCGAGATGGGCTTCAGCGGCCGCGAGGATCCGTTCTTCTTCCTCAAGCCGGCCGACAGCCTGCGACCGGTGGCCCCCGGTGAGACCGGGGCTATCGCCTACCCGCCGCAAACCGCCAACCTGCATCATGAGGTCGAGCTGGTGGTCGCCATCGGCCGCGGCGGGCGCGATATCACCGCGGACGACGCCCAGGACTATATCTTCGGCTACGCCGTGGGCCTGGACATGACCCGGCGTGATTTGCAGATCGCCGCGCGCGATCTGGGGCGGCCCTGGGAGGTCGGCAAGAGCTTCGACGATGCAGCGCCCATAGGGCACATGGTCCGTGCCGCCAACGTTCGCCCGGCAGAGAATGCGGCCATCCGCCTCACGGTCAACGGCCAGAGCCGCCAGGCCAGCGACCTGTCGCAGCTGATCTGGTCGGTCCCGGAGATCATCGCCCACTTGTCCCGCTACTGGACGCTGCGTCCGGGCGATGTGATCTTCACCGGCACGCCCGAGGGCGTCGGCGCGGTGGTGAGCGGCGATACCCTGACGGCGACCATCGACGGGCTGCCGCCGTTGACCGTCGAGGTTCGCTAGGCGCCCCATAACCCGCTATGGTTGCGAGCGGGGGGACCGTACCGGTCCACGGAATATGGATGCATGGGAGACTCACCGGTGACAAAGGAAAGACCAGGGACGCTGTTTACGGTGTGGGTTTCCGGGGCAATGGCGGGGCTGTCGCTGCTGCTGACGACCGCGGTAGCGGCAGGAGACGGGATGAACGCCACGGGTTATCGGGTCGATGACCTGCCCGGGTTGCAGGGCAACCCGGGCTTCGCGCAGTACGCAGGCTACCTGGATGTCGCCCCGCAGCGCGGCGGGAGGATGTTCTTCTGGATGACCGAAGCCGACGTCCAGACCGAGGATACGCCGGTGGTCATCTGGCTGGACGGTGGCCCCGGGGACTCCAGCCTCAATGCCTTGTTCTGGGAAAACGGCCCCCTGCGCGTGGATTTGGCGGGCACTGTCACGCTGGCCGATGCACGCTGGAACCGCCATGCCGACATGGTCTACGTGGACCAGCCGCTGGGCACCGGTTTCTCGGTGGTCGACACCGCCGGCGCAGTCACGACACGCGAGCAGGTCGTCGAGGATTTCCTGGCCTTCCTCGATGCCTTTTACGCTGTGTTTCCAGACAAGCGCGAGCGCCCGCTGTACCTCTCGGGCGAGAGCTTCGCCGGTCATTACATCCCGGACTTCGCCCGCGCCATCATCGATCGCAACGCCCGCGGCGAGGCCCCGGCGGCGCTGCGTCTTGAGGGCTTGCTCATCATCAGCGCGATGGTCGACCCGCTCATCCAGTTTCATGCCGACATCGACTACGCCCAGGGTGCCGGCCTGATCGACGCGCGCCAGCGGACGGTCGTGGAAGACCAGTTCACGATCTTCAAGGCCGCTATCGATGACGGTACCGCCGACCAGGACAGTTTCAACGCCATGCTCGGCAGCATCCTCCAGTACACCGGCAGCACGACGGTGGGCGTGAACATGTACGACATCTCCCGCTATGACGTGGCCGCCGGTTTTCTCTGGCCGGCAGAGGAGATGGGCGCCATGACGGCCTACCTCAACCGCGAGGACGTGCGCCAGGCCATCCATGTGGGCGACTTCAGCGGCGAGTTCGGCGGGTTTTCGGAAACCGTCTTCGAAGACCTCATGCCGTATTTCTACGTCTCCACCGCCCCAGTTCTGGCCGGGCTGTTGGAGGAGCTCCCCGTGCTGATGGCCGCCGGGCAGTGGGACATGATGAGCAACCACATCGGCCAGGAACGCCTGCTCGCCGCGCTGGACTGGACCGGTCGCGAGGGCTTCGCACAGGTCGAGCGGGGGGTGTGGATGCTCGCCGATCAACCGGTCGGCTACGGCCGCGCCTACGGCAACCTGACCTACCTTATGGTCATCGGCGGCAGCCACATGCTGCCCTTCACCCAGCCGGACGCATCCGAGGACATGTTGCGGCGCTTTCTGGCCGGCGA
>CBFGWV010000039.1:0-24208 GCA_965652545.1 uncultured Candidatus Competibacteraceae bacterium
TGTGGTTGCAGACCCGGGGCGTGAACGCCTTTGCGTCATGGGCCAACCCGTTCCGTCCGGGCAAGGGGTAGACGCCCGCCGTGACGTCCCCCTCTCCCCAACCCCTCTCCCGCGAGGGGCGAGGGGCTTGCTTCGACCAACGGCAGCGGGATATCGGCCGCGTCACCACCGCCTCGACGAGCGACTCCCCTCCCCCCTGGCGGGGGAGGGGCCGGGGGAGAGGGGGCGAGCCCGCTGGTAAAGAACGGCGCGGCCGACCCATCGCTCGCCGACAGGATCCAGCACCAAGCGAATCCGGTACGACCTGAATCGTATTCCCATATGCCAGGGCAATCTGATTTCCGTAATTTCTGTCTTGACAGAAATTACGGACTGACTCACGCTTCCTCCCATGGAACTTAAACCCGTTGCCAAGCGATTCATTCTCCACTGGGGCGAGATGGGCTCCACCTGGGGCGTCAACCGCACCGTCTCTCAAATCCACGCCCTGCTATTCATCGCCGGGCGGCCGATGCACGCCGAGGAAATCTCCGAAACCCTGGGCGTGGCGCGCTCCAACGTCAGTAACAGCCTGAAAGAATTGCAGAACTGGCGCCTGATCCAGGTGGTGCACCTGATGAGCGATCGGCGCGACCACTTCCAGACCACCACGGACGTGTGGGGGCTGTTCCGTACGGTGGTCTCTGAGCGTAAGCAGCGTGAATTCGATCCGACGATCAATGTGCTGCGCGATTGCCTCGCCAGCCCCAATCTCAAGCTCGAAGACGCCGGCGCCCAGCAGCGCATCCGCGAGACCTTGCAGTTGATGGAAACACTCTCCAGCTGGGCGGACGAGATGCTGCGCCTGTCACCCGAGACGCTGGTGAAGGTCATGAGGCTCGGTGCGCGGATTCAGAAACTCCTACGCGGCAGCGGCAAGCACGATGGAGCCGACGATGAATGAGTGCGGGGTGTCTTCATGCGTAAGAACCCCGGCGGTCGGGTGGGCCGTATCGACCACACCGGACCTCGCGAACAGCACCCGTAGGAGCCCTGCCCTCAGGGCGATAGCTGGGGGTGGCGCCCAACCCGGCTACCCGGCACCACGCCAAACCGACCGCGGTGAGGCTGAGGCACCGCTCGTGCGGAGTACGGCACTGATCACCGATTAGCAAATTTTTTTGCTTGGCAATTTCTGTATTGACTGAAATATCGAAAACGGAGAACAACAATGAACGCCGCCGCCTCTACCCGCCACCTGATACCCCCGCGTGAGCATGCCGCGTCAGCGGCTCAACTGATCCCCAACCTGGAGTGACGTCCCATGGATACCTTGTCCATCGTGTTGACGCTGTTGGTCGTGCAGGGGCTGCTCGGCGCGTTCGACGTGATCTACCACCACGAGTTGCGGGTGGCCTTGCCGCGACAGCCCGGCGCCGCCACTGAGCTGCGTATCCATGCCATTCGCGCCGTCCTCTACGGCATCCTCTTTGGCGGGCTGGCCTGGTTTGTCTGGGGCGGGTTTGCGCTGCTGGCGCTCGGCGCGATCGTCCTGGTCGAGGTGGTGCTCACGTTGTGGGACTTCATCGAGGAAGACCGCAGCCGGTTGCTGCCGCCCAGCGAGCGGGTGCTGCACACCATCCTGGCCATCAACGGCGGGGCTGCATTTGGTCTGCTCTGCGTCCACGCGCCGCTGTGGTGGGCGCTGCCTACCGGACTGCAACAGACCTCGCATGGCTGGGTGTCGTGGGTACTGACCGCCATGGCAATCGGCGTCACTGCCTCAGGTGTTCGCGATGGGCTGGCGAGCCGGATGCTGACGCGCCGGAATGCCGCGGCCAAGGCACTGGATTTTGGGCAGCCGGCACAGCATGTGTTGATCACCGGCGGCACGGGGTTCATTGGCGAGACCTTGAGCAGGGCGCTGTTGGCGGGTGCTCAAACGGTTACGGTACTGACGCGCGATCCTTTGAAAGCCGCGTACCAGTTCGACGGTCGGGTGCGGTGTATCCGCAGCCTGCGTGACTTGCACCCGTCCACGCGGGTGGATGTGGTCATCAACCTGGCCGGTGAGCGCATCACCGGTCCGCGTTGGACGCCGGCGCGCAAGCAGGCGCTCATCGACAGCCGCTTGCAGACCACGCGGGAACTGGTGGCCTGGGTGGCCGGCGCCGCGCACAAGCCGCGTCTGATGATCTCGGCCTCGGCGGTGGGGTATTACGGCGTGCAGGCACCGGAGGAGACCCGCGACCTGTGCGAGGAGGACGCGGCCCAGCCGGTGTTCGTGTCGGAGATGTGCCAGCGCTGGGAGGCCTGCGCCGCCGGGGTTGCCGTTCATGGGGTGCCGCTGGCGTTGCTGCGCCTGGGGCTGGTGTTCGGTCATCAAGGCGCGCTGCCGGCGATGCGGCTGCCGTTTCTGCTGGGGCTGGGTGGGCCGATCGGCGGCGGGCGGCAGGTAATGAGCTGGGTGCACATCGACGATGTGCTGGGGGTCATCGCACACCTGATGCGGCATCCGGACCCTCGCGGCGCGCAGGGTGTGTACAACGTCACCGCCCCGCACCCGGTCACCCAGGCGGAGTTCGCCCGAGCGCTGGGGCGGATCTGCCGCCGGCCCAGTGTCATGCGCGTGCCGGGGGCGGTGTTCCGTTGGCTGCTGGGCGAGCAGGCGACGCTGATGCTGGACGGTGCGCGGGTGTACCCGGCCCGCCTGGCGCAAAGCGGCTACCGCTTCCGTTTTCCCCGTCTCAATGCCGCCTTGATCGACCTGCAAGGAGAGCCGTCATGATCGCTATCGCACCCCCCTTGGACGGTGTCGTCGTAGCCAGCAGACCGTTGTACGCACAGGTGTTGGGGCCGTGGTTTCATCGCCTGGCGCCGGTGCTGGCCTGGGTACACGAGGCTGGCGAGCGACGCCTCAGCGGGCGCTTGAGAGTGCGGGTGGGGCGCCGCCCCCTGGTCAAAGCCTTACTCTGGGCCGCGCGTATGCCGGTGTCCGGCGATGACGTGCCGACGATGATCCGCCTCTCGCCGCGTGGCAATGCCGAGCGCTGGGCACGCCGCATCGGTACCCGGCACATGGTCAGCATGCAGCGCTATGGCGGCGCCGGGGTTGTCGTCGAGCAGATCGGGCCCTTGGCGATCCACCTCTCGACACGGGTGCTGCACAAGCAACTGCACCAGCGCTCGTTCCGCACCACACTCTTCGGCATGCGCCTGCCGGCGTTGCTGGGTTTGCAGGTGGTCGCGCGCGAGTGTGCGGTGGACGAGACGTCCTTCCGTTTCGACGTGCGGCTGCGCTCCCCCTTGCTGGGTTGCCTGCTGCACTACCGCGGCGTGCTGCGCCTGGAGACGGACGGGGAGGGTGCGCGATGAACGCCAGTCCGTCCTGGATGGTACATGTGCTGCGTATCGCCGCGCTCTACAACCTGGGCTTCGGTATTCTCCTGGCCATTGCGCCGGCGGCGACCTTCGCCTGGCTGGAGCTGCCGCCGACACCGGATGTGATGATCCGCTGCATCGGCATGATGGTCGGCGTCTACGCCTTGTGCTACTGGATAGCGGCCGGCGACCCGGTGCTGTACTGGCCGCTGGTCGCTGCCGGGTTGGTGGGCAAGACCCTCGGACCGATGGGTTTCATACACGGCACCGTCGCCGGGGTGTTCACCGCTAAGAGCTGGTTGCTGGTGATCGCCAGTGACATCGTTTGGTGGGTGCCGTTCTGGCTCATCCTGTTCCATACCTGGAGCCGCCATCCGGCGTCCCTTTGCCGCACGTTCTTTCCGCCAACCGCCCGCCATCGCGAGACGCAATCATGAGCGATTACCCACTGACGTTGCTGTACGACGGGGCCTGCCCGCTGTGTGTCGCGGAGATGGGCCGTCTGATGGCCCGCAACCGTCGCGGCTTGTTGCGCTTCGTGGATGCCTCGGCGCCATCGTTCGACCCGGCCCGCTACGGTGTCGAGCGTGCCGAGATCATGCGCATCATGCACGGGGTACGGGCCGACGGTTCCGTGGTCACCGCCATTGACGCCATCCGCCTGTCCTATGCGGCGGCGGGCTTGGGGCCTGTGGCCTGGGTATTGGGTGTGCCCGGGGTGCGGCAGATCGCCGGCTGGGCCTACCCGTTGCTGGCCAAACACCGCTATCGGGTGTCGCGTTGGTTGGGCTGGCTGCTTCCTGCGAGGGCGGCGCAAGCCCCGTGCGACAGCGGGGTGTGCGATCCAGGCTCGCGGCCGCGGGAGCCGCACGGATGACGACCAACCCGGTTGTCGACTGGTTCGGTTCCCAGTTCGGCCAGCTTCATCCCTTGCTCCAGGACCTGCACCGTCACGGCGGCCGCTTGTCAGGCACGGTCAACGTGGACGTCGGCCGTGGCCTGGCCGGCTGGATCGGCCGCCGCATTGCACGCAAGCGCGGTGTGCCGACCGACCGGGCGGGCTGTGGCTTCCATGTGGATATCCGTCACCGTGACGGTGCTTTGCTGTGGACCCGCCACTTCGATGGACAGGTCGCGGTGCCGACGGTGTTCCGCCCCGTGGGCCGTTGGCCCGATGGCTATTGGGAGGAGATCACTGGCAAGACCCACATCCGCCTGACTGTGGATGTGCGCGATGGTGGGTGGTACTGGCGGCCCTTGGGCGTGACCCACAATGGGTGGCGGGTGCCCTTGTGGCTGTTCCCCGGGCCCGGTGCGTACAAGCGCATCGAGGATGGGCGCTATGTGTTCAGCGTCACCATCGCCTTGCCGTTGATCGGGACGGTATTGCGTTATCACGGCGCGCTCGATGCGGTCCCCGATGCGGAGGCCGGCGACGATGTCCGCGACGCCTGAAGCCGTCCACGCTGGGCAGGCGGCGTTCAACCGGCTGACCTTGTCGGTCTACGACGATGCGGTGCTCGGGTTGGTGTGCCGATATCTGTGGCGGTGCCCGGTGGAGCGGGTGCTGGCGCACTATCGCAAGCACTTGTCGGTCAACCACCTGGAAGCCGGTGTGGGGACGGGGTTCTTTCTCGACCGCAGCGGGTTTCCCGCATTGCCGGTGCGCCTGGGCCTGCTGGACCTCAACGACAACTGCCTGCGCCATACCGCCGCCCGGCTCGCGCGCCGTGCACCCGAGGTGTATCGGGGCAATGTTCTGGAGCCGATCCGCATCGACACCGCGCCATTCGCGTCCGTCGGTGTCAACTACGTGCTGCATTGTCTGCCGGGGAGTCTGGGTGGCGACAAAGGCAATGCATTGCGCCATTTGTCGGCGTTGCTCGAGCCCGGCGGGGTGCTGTTTGGGTCGACGGTACTGGGCTCCGGCGTGCCTTGTGGGCCGCTCGCCCGTGGGTTTATGTATCTGCTGAACAGGCGGCGGGTGTTCAGCAATCGAGAGGACGGGCTGGCGGACCTGGTGCGGGCGCTTGAGACGTGTTTGACCGATGTGACGGTGGAGACGGTCGGCTGTGTGGCGCTGTTCTCCGGACGGCGGCGGCATGTCGGGGAGGGTGTTCGCTAGCCGCCTCGTGACCTGGGCAGCGCCCAGCCTGGACGGCGGCACCAAACATTGAGGTCGGCACCCCCTGGGATCGCCGAGTTGTACTCGGCAGGCGACCGCAGGTCGCCATCCTGGATGGCACCTGGAAATGCTCGGCTATTGCTAGCTCTCCGCCACCGGCCTTGGCCGAGCGTTGCTCGGCTGCCGAGTACAACTCGGCGATCCCAGGGGGCTTCAACGCTGCTTTGTGTTGGGCTGCCGTATCCCATCAGTAGCCGGTTCAGCGTCGCCCGGATCGATCACCTTCAACGGTACGGCCCCCACGGGCAGGGACCGCTTGATGGCCAGCTCATCGCCTTGCGCCGCCAATAGCGCCTGAAGGCGCTGGACCTCGTCGCACCACAGGGTTTCGACGTCCCGGTCGCGACTGGTGTCGCGGGTGTCGCTGAAGGCCACGAGGCGGACCTGAAGCCTGCCGTTTTCGGCATCGCCACCCAGCTCCACGCCGTAACCTGGCGTTGAGGGCCGGCGCACGATCACGGTGTTGTTGGCCGGCGTGAGGGTACTCATGCCCTCACGCACCTCGTAGCCCAGGCTGGCGAGCCCTTCGAGAACGGCCTGACGACGGGCCTCGCCGGCGCCTCGTTTGTCATGGGCGGCGATCAATGCCTGCCAACGGTCAATCAGTGCGTTGGCGGCAACGGGGTCGGTCTGCGACTGGGCGGTGGCGATCTGTGCGGCGATCTCGTCCGCCGGTTGCCCGCCGATTTGCTGCAGCCGGGATGCCACCTCATCAAGGCGCTCGAACACGGCCAGCCGCTCGCGGTAACGGGTGACGGCGTTGGCGAGGTCTAGCACGAGGCTGTCGAGCAGCAGGTTGCGCGTCGGGTTGTCGTCGTCGCGCTCGATGGTCGCCAGACGGTGTTTGAACTCGACGGCCTCGTCGGCGGCGCCCAAGACATCGAGCTCGGCGATGTGCCGGTCGATCCGCTCGAACCGCGGCTCGCGGACGTCGCCCCGTCCGAGCAGCGCCAACTGCGCCGCCAAGGATGGCGAATCGCTGCCCTCGTTGAGACGCTCGGCCAACTGGCGCTGGGCCTCGCTGACGGTGTCGTCGGTTCCCACCGCCGATAATGCATTGAACGCCCGAGCCAGGATGCCCTCGGCGGCCTCGCCGGCCCGACCGTCGCGGACGGTGGCGATCTGTGCCCTCAGGCTGTCGTCCACGACGCCGTCCTTGCCCTCGATATCCGCCAACAGGCCGGCGGCGATGTGGCGCAGGGCGCGCTGCCGCCCGCGGGCCTGGGCCGCATTGTCGACCGCTTGCTGCTCCCACGCCTGGATCTGGCTCTGTAGAAACGCGATTTCGTTGGGCACCGCTTTCTGCAGGTCCAAGAAGGCATCCTGGGCCAGGAGCGCGCGCAGGGCGGTGGCGCGCGCTTGGGTCGCGGCGGCGATCTGCGGTGTCATCGCCTTCAGGCGCGTGCCGTCGCGCTGCCATCGCGCAATGGCCTGCTCCAGCCGGGCCAGGTGGCCGTTGCAGGTGGCGATGACCTCGTCGCGGGTGACCACCCGCACAACTTTGGGCCCGCTCATGCGGTGCCTCCCCCGCGCAGGGCGGATTCAATGGCTGTTTGGAGGCGTTCCCGCTCGCGGTCGCCGTCGTGGTACCAGGCCTGGGACGAGACGCGGTGCACGCGCGGTACGGCTCGCCGCAGCACCGAGGGCCGCCAGATCTCGCGCGCGCGGGCGGTGCTCAGCAGGCGATGGCGGGGTGCGTCACACTCGATGCCGATGGCGTACAACCCGGTGCTTGCGTCCTCGATGGCGAAATCCAGGCCGAAGGCATCACCGTCGTCCGCCGGTACCAGGGGCCAGCCCTGGGCTTGAATGAAGTCGGCCACGGCCGTGCTGAAGCCATCGGCAGCCAACGCGGCGGAGCGCCGCTCGGCCTGGCGGTCGGTCACCAGCCTATCCAGCAGGGCCTTGGCAGTGGCGAACTCGCCCACGGACAAGGCGCGGGCGTAGGCCATGTAGGCTTGGAGGTAGTCGCGTGGCGTGGCCGGCGGGTGGCGGGTGGCGAGCATGTCGGAAATCTCACCGATCGGCATGGAGGTGAGCATCACTACACGCCGGCGTGCGCGGGTCACGGCGACATTCAGCCGGCGCTCGCCGCCGGACTGCCCCAGCACGCCGAAGTTGCGACGGAAACTGCCCTGGCGGTTACGACCGAATGTGGAGGAGAACACGATGATGTCGCGTTCGTCGCCCTGCACGTTCTCGACGTTCTTGACGAAAACCCCCATGTCTTCGCCGCCGTCGGTGCGGCCACGCTCCTGGCTGTAGCTGGAGCGAAAGGCATCGTCCTCCTCGGCGCGTTGCTCCAGGCAGTCTTCGATCAGGTCGGCCTGCTTGCGGTTGAAAGTGACCACACCGACCGACGGCCGTGCATCGGCCGGTTGCGTCCACAGCGCGGCCAGCCAGTCCACGACCTGCCGCGCCTCGTCCTCGTTGCTCTGCTCGTGATACACCCCGTCCACCTGGATTAGCTCCAGCGGTTTGACGCGGTGGATCTCCTGCGGCGGGTGGCGTACCGGGACGCTCAGGCGGTTGCCGTAGAACGAGGCGTTCGAGAAGCCAATCAACTCGCGGTACTCGGAGCGGTAGTGGATTTGCAGGGTGGTCACCGGCAGAGCAGTGCGCGCCAGTTGCAGCAGGTCTGGGCAGTCTTTGATCTCGCGCCGGTTCCAGGTGTCCTCGAACTGCTCGCGCTCTTCGTCGCTGGCATCCTCATCGGGCGTGTCGCCGTCGAAGTCGCCCGACTCCTCGTTGTCCACCTGGCTTGCAAAGAAAGCTGTGGGCGGCATTTGCTTCTCATCGCCACTGACCACGGCGATGCGGGCGCGAAACAGCGTGGGCAGGGCGAACTCGACCGGCATCTGCGAGGCCTCGTCGTAGATGACCGTGTCGAACAGCCCCGGCTGCAACGGCAGCACCCGGCTGGCCACATCGGGGTTCATCAACCAGACCGGTCGCAGACGCATCAGCCCAAGGTTTTTGCCCAGCTCGATGAACTCGCGCAGACGGCGGGCACGTCGCCCCGTGAGCCGGGTGATGTCGTCCCACTCGCGCGATGGACGAATGCCGGCCATGTCGATGCCATCGCGCAGCAGGCGCCGATTGAGCTGGCGGATCTCCTCATCGGCCTGCGCCAATGCGGCGATCTTGGCCATCGTTTCCGAGCGCTCCAGCAGTAGCTCCGGGGTCTCCTGCTCCAGGCGATGCTTCCAGGCCAGCCGCGCCTCGCGATTGATCAGGCGGCGTACCGCCGTCTCCAGCGCAGTGCCCGGCACGGCCTCCAGCACCGACCGGCGGTTGGCCAGCAGGGCGAACACCTCCAATGCCAGCGGGCTGAGCCGTGCCGCCCGAGTACGGAACTGCTGGTAGGCCGCAAGCTGTTCGCGTGCCGCGGCCAACGGTCTCAGCAAGTTTTGCGCGCTACGGTTCTGGTCGATGGCCGCCAGGACATCGGCCAGCAGACTGTCCTCGAACCAGGCCTGCATAGCCTTCAGCGCCGCCCGGCTCTGGCTGCGCGCATGGTGGCGGACAAAGGCCGTGTCGAAGTCCGCCAGCAATGTCTCCAACACCGGCTTCTGGCCGGTGAGCATCGCAGCATCGAGGCGCTCGGCCCATGGCGCCGCGGCCAGGCGCTGCGTCAGGTCGGCGATATGCGTTAGCAGGCCGAGCGTGCGCCGGGCCTGGTTGATCTGGGCCGGGCCGTCACCGAACTCCATGGCCGGCAGGCCCAGGCTGCCGCGCTGCGTGTCCAATGCCTCGCGCAGCGGCCGCCATTGTTGCTCCAGGCGTGCGGCCCTCAGCAAGGCGCCCAGGCTTTCGTCGCCATCGAACGGGCCGTGCTGGGCGATAAAGGCGGCCAGCTTGCGCCGGCGGATATGACGAATCGGGCCGAGTCGGCCGAGCCACGACACCGGTGCAGTCACTTTGGCTGCATGATTCGCCATCCGCGCCAGTGTGTTCGACGGCAGGGTCGCCAGGGCCGGTGACAGCGCGGGGGCGTAGGCACTGATGTCGCACTGCTCCAGCTCGTCGCAAAGCCGTTGCAGCGTCTGCAATGCAAGCCGACCCGGGGCGTCGGGCGCATTCGCCGGGCGAAACAACGGCAGCCACTGCGCCAGGCGTTGCCGATGTACCTGATCCAACCCAAGCAGCGTTGCCGCGTTGTCGAGGATCCAGCGCTGGTGGTCGGCCGGGTCGTCCAGGTCGAAGCTCGCCGCGCGGGCGACCAGCGCTTGGTCGCGCGTCTGCTCGGCCTGGTCGAGGACGGTGAATGCCTCATCGTAGGCGCTGAGCGTGGCCTGATCGGCCGTGAACGCGCGCAAGCGGACCAGCGGGCTGCTCTCGAAATGCGCCGGCAGCCAATAGCGGGCCAGCGGTGCGCAGCCCTCTTCCAGCACCGCCAGCGCACCGCTGTCCAGAGCGGCCAGGCGCTGGCGCAGCATGGGTGCATCCACCGCCGGCGTGCCGGCCTCCAAGCCGACCAGGTCACCCAATATTTCGCGATAGCTCAGGCCGATCTGCGCATCGCGCCGGTGCAAGGCCGTGTGCTGGCGGTCAAGTTCGCCCTCCAGGGCTTCGATGCGCGCGGCCAGCCGCTCGCGTTGGCTGCGGTAGCCCGGGTCCAAGTCGGTGGCGCGAAACAGCGTGTCCAATTGTTCGCGAATCGCGCGGATGACCGGCTCCCGGTCCTTGTTCACGTCGTTGAGCATGACGACGCGGTTATCCAGCCGCTCGGCGACCAAGCGCTTGTACACGACCTCCAGCGCAGCGTGCTTTTGGCAGACGATGAGCAGGCTGCGCCCGTGCCCGATGGCATCGGCCACCATGTTGACGATGGTCTGGCTCTTGCCGGTGCCGGGCGGCCCTTCGACCAACAGGCCGGGGGCCTGCCGCGCCTGCAACACCGCCGTCTCCTGCGAGGGGTCGCTGGCCACGGTGAAGAAGCGTGAGGACTCCGCCGGTTTCTCCACCACTGGCTCGTGCGTGCCGGTCTCGCGCAGGCGCAGCAGGGTTTCCAGCCCAGTATCGGCGGGCGAGCAGCGGGTGAGCTGGCGTAGGTCCTCGCCGATCGCCTGGCCCATGAAGGTGACGTGAAACAGCACGGCGCTACAGGCGAGCACATCCTGGCGCGCGGCCGTCTCGTCAGTCGGCGAGGGCAGGGCGTCGAGGATGCGCGAGTTGGCCGCCGCAAGCATGCCGAAGGCGTCCATCACGTCGGCGGCCTTCAAGGCCGAACGGCCGAGCAGTTCGTCCGCGGTCTTGCGCCAGAGCTTGCACGCCTCCAGCCCCTTGAGCGTCTCCAGTGCCGGGTTGAGGCGGACCTCTTCGCGCTCGCCATCGAAAGCCAGCGACACCAGTCCGTGCGTGCCGGCCTCCATGACCAGCGTCACCGGCCACAGCAGAACCGGTGCGATGCGAGTGCGCGCCGTGCTTCGCGTCTCGCGCGTGAGCAGGAAGGGAAAACCCAGGTACAGCCCGTCGATGCCGGTGTCGCGCTTGTATAGGACCGCCTGGCGATATAAGCGGTGCAGCCGATGCTCCAGCATCGCATCGGCGGTGAACACCGACGGGTCGAGTGTCACCTGCCGGGTATTGCGTTGCAGCAGGTGATCCAGCAACGCCGGGGCGGGGTTGCGTTCGCTGTCCAGCTCGCGCAGGTCCACCCGCGCGGTGGTCTTGCCGATGCGCATGCGCACCAGGGGGCCGCGTAGCACGGCGACGGCGACCTTCTTCTCGAAGAAGTCGAGAATATCGCCAATGTACTGTTGCTTCTTGGGCTCCAGCCATTGGTGCGCGGGAATCGCCAGGATGACCAGTGCCTGGGCCAGGGGCAGCCGACGCTCCAGACGGAACTGCTCCACCCAGCCGTCGATGACCGCAATCTGGCAGCGCGCGAAGCCGGCGGTGCGTTCATCCACGAGGCGGGCGATCTCCAGCCGTGGCAGGCGCAGCACGGCCCGGGCCTCGCTGGGCTCGAACAGCAGCACATCCTGCGCGGTGGCTAGGTTTGCGGCCTCGTCGATCACCTCGTCGATGGTGCGGAACTGGTCGAGGGTAGCCGCGAGCAGGACGATCAAGTCCTCTTCGCTGATCGTGCGCCGTTCGGCCAGGGAGGCGAGGGCGCGGTGACGCGCATCGGGCAGCATGCGCCGACGCTCTTCCCACAAGGCCGACAAGCGGGCGCGCGAGGTGGACAGCAGCAGGACGCGCAACTGCTCCTCGTTGAGGTCAATACCCAGGCTGCGGGCCCGCTGGCGCACCTGTGCATCGCGTCGTTTGAGACGGCACAGCCAGTCCTCGCTGCCCATGCGCTCCAGCAGGTCGGGCGCCGGCCCGCTGATCAGCGCGTAACCCTCGGCCGGATGGTTGAGCAGCCAGCCGGGGGTGACGATCTCACCGCGGTGGATCAGCGGCATGTCCGGGTTGAGCAACGTCAAGGCCAGCATCAGGCGGGCATCGTCCGCCAGCCCCTCATGCCCGCCGACTTCACGCAGACCGGCCAGGCGCGTCGGCGGCAAACGCGCGTACTCCGCCCAGGTGGCTACGGCGCCGCGCAGGAGAAGATCCAGCGCCTCGGGCCAGTGGGCGGCCTCCGCCGCTGTGAGGGCGAATAGGGATGGTGAGGTGAAACGCCGCCCGGCAAGGGTGATGACCGCGCCGTCGCCATCAGGCGCGGGCGCCGGCTGTTCGGGGGCGGCGACCGGCTCGCCGGCCAGCCAGGCCTGGACCTCTTTCCATTGCCAGCGGTGATGCCGATCGCGCGCGAGCAGCCCGCGCAGCAGGAGATTCAACGCAGGGTCGAGATTCTCCGGCAGCGTGACACCGTTGGCCAGGACATGGATCAGGAACGCCTGCGGGTTGACCCCCTCGAAGCACGAGCCCCGGGTCAGTTGTTCCAGCAGGATCATGCCCAGGCTCCACCAGTCCGAGGCGGCGGCCACCGCACCGGCAATGGCTTCCGGCGCCATGTAGGGGCTGGTGTCCAGCGGAGAGACGATATCCAGGTCGAACTCGGACAAGCGTGCCGAGCCGAAGCCGCCGATGACCAGATCCAGCGGCTCGCGCCGGCGCACCAGCAAGGTGGCCGGGCGCAGGTCGCGATGGCGCAACCCGGCCTCGGACAGGCTGTGCAAGGCACAGCCGAGCTCGGTCACGATGTGGCGCACCGCCTCCATGTCGTCGGCGACGATGCCCAGATCGGCCAGGGTGCCGCCGGTCAGTTCCTCGAACACCTCGTAGGCGCGGTCGTCCCAGCGGCCGGTGGCGAGCACTTCCGGCACGTGCTCACGCGGCAGGTGGCGAAGCACCTGGTAGATCTCGGGGTCCGGTTCGGCGCCAGCGTGGTAGAGGGTCAGCACGCCGCGGCGTCCGTCCAGGGTGTGCTCGGCGATGTAGCGTTCGCGCACCCCATCGGTGTGGCTGATCGGGCGCAGCAGGCGCCAGCCGTCGACGAGGGGCTCCGGGCTGGGGTCCGGCTGTGGCTCGGCGGGGAGGGGCAGGTCGGTTTGCAGGTCGGCACCGCAGACCAGGCACATCAGGTCGCCGGCGGCCATGGCGTGGCCGCTCGTGCAGCGCAGGCTGGGCTCCGGTGGCGTCGGCGTTGCGGGCTCGGGTGCCGGCTCCGGTGAGGTGGTCGGCAGCGACAGGCCGGGTGGGCGCAACGGCTCGCCGCTCAGATCCCAGTTGCACGGCGCGTCGCCGATCCGGCCTTCGCAGAAAATCTCGTCCGGAACACGCTCGGACCGGCAGTTGGGGCAGAAACGTATCATCGACGGAGGTATCCGACTAACGGTGGTCGCTGGTTTGAATGTGATGGCCCTGGCTTGCCAGCCGCTCGCGCAGCCGCTGCAAATCCGCAAGGCGCGGGATGCCGGCCAGCCACACGCTGCCGTCGTTGTCGAACATGATATCCAGCGCCTCGTCGCCGGCCTGCCGCTGGCGCTCATACGCGGCGAAGCGGGCGCGTCCCAGGGCGGTGAGCAGGTGCAGGCGCTGGTTGTCGCTGCCGCGCAAAGCCCGTGTCTGGCCAAAGCCCGGGTCGAAGGGGTCGCTGATCAGCGCATCGATCAAGCCGTCGGCCGTCGCCAGGGTCTCCTCCAGGCGCTCGATGGGGTAGCCGGTGTAGACCAGGATGTCGATCGGGCGCAGCCGCCGGATGCCCTTTAGTAAGCCGAGCAAGGCCTGCGGCTGGTCAAAGGGCTCGCCACCGGACACGGTGATGCCGTCGGCCTCGGCCAGCCAGGGCGCGATGCGTGCCAGCAGGGTTGGCACCTCCACCCGCTGCCTGGGTGCCGCCCAGGTGTCGGCGGAGATGCACCCGGGGCAGCGGATGGCGCAGCCCTGGAACCAGAGACCGAGCCGGCGACCGGGACCCAGGGTAGTCACCGGAAAGTGCACCCGCGAGAGCCCGATGGCGGCATCGGCAGGATCGGCGGCCGGTGCCATGTTCAGCGCGGCTCCAGGGTGATGTCCGCCTCGCCCAGGCGGCAGACTTCGAAGCGTCCGCCCGGCTGCGCGCCGCGGTCGAACAAGGCGCGCGCCAGGGGGTTGAGCAAATGGGCTTCCATCTGGTTGCGGATGCCGCGCCCGCCATGCGAGAGGTCGCGCAGGCAGCGCTGGCGCAAGGCTTCCAACGAGGCGTCGTTCAGCGTCACGTCGAACTGCTGCTCGCGCAGGTCGGCGAGGATGGTGTCGACCATCTGTCGGAAGATCTGCTCAGCCACATCGCTGCGGATAAAATCGAAAACGATGATGTTCTCGCCGATCCGGTTAAGCAGCTCCGGGCGGTTGATCACCAGCTTGAAGTGCCGTTCGATTTCGTGGCGCACCTTGCTATGCACCGTGTCGAACGCCTCCTCCGGGTAGACGTTGGCGACACGCTCGCCCGTGGCGTCCACCCGGTAAATACCCAGGTTGGAGGTGAAGACGATCAACGCCTCGGAGAAGTACACGCGGTCTCCTCGACCGGACGTCAGCACACCATCGTCGAGGATCTGCAGGAACTTATCGAGAATGCGCGGGTGGGCTTTTTCGATCTCATCGAACAACACCACGCTGAACGGCTTTTCTCGAATCGCATTGGTGAGCTCGCCACCGACGTCATAGCCGATGTAGCCCGGCGGCGCGCCGATCAACCGCGCATCGGCGTGCTCGGCGCTGAACTCCGACATGTCGAAGCGAATGTATGCCCCCTCGTCGCCGAACAACAGGCTGGTGATCGTCTTGGCCAGCTCCGTCTTGCCGACACCGGTGGGACCGGCGAGAAAGGCCACGCCGCGTGGGCGGCTGCCCCGCCGGCCTGCCCCCACGCCGGTCATTGCCCGTTTGACGATATCCAGCATGTGGGTCACGGCGTGGTCCTGGCCCTTGACCCGACGGTGTACGAAGGCCTCACCCTGGCGGACCTTGTCACGGTCGATCTTGAGCCAGGGGTCGTCGGCGACGCCGACTTTGTACCGGCGCACGGCGTCGCCGATGCGTTCCACCGCCACGCCTTCGACCCGTGCCAGCAGGGCGATGGCGTTCAGATCGAGCAGCAGCAAGCCCTCGGTGGCATCGACGAAGGCGTTCTGCGCCGCCTCGATGGCCGCCGGCGCGGTCTGCGCGGCCCCCGGCAGGCTGCGCAACAGCGCCGGCGCCAGCGCGCGGCGCACCGGCCCATCGGGACGGGACACCGGTATGTGGCGCAGCCGCGGGTTGTCGATCAGCACCCAGTCCGGCAGGTCGCCTTCCTTGTCCACGACCCAGAGAATGCTGTTGAAGAACGGCTTGCGGGCGTCACCGGACGGGCGGATCTTGGCCTGATGCGAAAGCACCAGCGCGCGAGTGAACAACTGATGCTCGGCGGGTGTGAGTACGTCATTGCGCACGACCAGGCGTGAGGCGAAGTCGACGATGAAGGCCAGCGGCTCCGCCGGCCATGCGATCAAGCGCTCCAGTGTGGCGCCGAGCAGATCGACGCCGGCGGGGGCTATACCGTTGACCGGCGTGAGGCCGAGTCGGCGCAGCAGGTCATCACTCGCTGCGGTATCGCCGGTGCCGGTCGTGTCGAGCACCCGAAAGCCGGCCAATGGCTCCCAGATGACGACATGCGCGTAGCCGGCCTCGCGCAGCTCGGCGCCCAATGCGGTATTGAATGCCACCGCCGCGACCACACCGGGCGCGACCTCCCGGGCCTGGAGGTCGCGGACGTTGCCCGAGAGCACGAACTGGCTCTTCAGCGGCAGAAAGCGAAGCAGATCGCGTAGCCAACGCGGCTTCTCCAGAGTGGCCTTCTCCAGCATAGGTGCGCCTGTGGTGAAAAGGGATCGGCGCTGAACGTATCACAGGCCACAGGCGCCCTGATGGCTGCGCCTGTGACAATGTGTCAAGCCTCTTAGGGGCACGCCTGCCCGTTCACCCCCATGCAGGTCTCTCCGATCTGAAGCTTCCAGTCCTTGATGTGCGTGGGCGCGTTGTCGCCACCGTCGTTGCCGGTGTTCAGATGGCTGGTCAAGTAGTACAAGCGCGCAATATCGTCGGAGCCCGGCCCCATGCGCCCGTCGTCGAAGCGGTCCTCCAGGTAGTAGGGCGGTATCGACTGGCTGTACAAGCGCACGCGCACCGTGGCGGCGCGGCTGGCGGCTTCGCCGAGGGCGGCGATGTAGCGCAGTCGGTCGGTGCCGGTGAGATCGGGCAGGAAGTAGTCGGGGTCCTTGGCGGTATTGCCGATGAGGATGGACAGCTCCTGAATGTACGGGGAGGGGTTCTTGCGATAGACCATGGGGTCGTAGCCCTTGCCGCGCAGGCGGTTGTCCTTCAGGTGCGTCACCCGGCGCAGGAAGCTGGTGTTGATCACCCCGGCGGAGTCGGCGATGACCTCCTGGTAGATCTGCGCCTGGTTCTGCGCTGTGACCACCGTGTAGTGGGGCTGGAAGTCGGTGCTGGCCGCCTGGCCCGTCTCGCCCTTGATCGGCTCGCCGGTGGCCGGGTCGACAATCACCCCGAGGGCATTGGTCTTGCCGGAGATCCACAGCGCTTCGCCGGCGTCGTCGTACACGCCGAACTCCACGAACACCCGGCGGAAACCCACGCCCGAGGGCAGGAAATGCCCGGTCTTGTTGACCACCCGGATATCCGCGCGTAACTGCCCCGAGGCGTCGATGGACACCGCGTCGACGGCCACCTCGGCGGTTTCGTGCGCGGCCATGCGCAGCATGGAATTACGCCCCGTGATCAGCGCCGGCTGCACGCTGGGACTGATCATGTAGTCGATCTGGCGCAGCCCGAGAATGAGCGGGAACTGCTGGAACATCTCGTTGAGGAAGACATTCAGGCCATGCAGCGAATGACGGGTGAAGTCCTCCCGCGGGGTGAGCGTAATGTCCTCATCGGGCAGCCGATGGGTGGTGGGGGCGAACTCATCGCTTTCGATATTGGCGATGAGCATGCCGGAGAGGTCGATTGGCGCGGCGTCGGCGGCTTGCCCGTGGAACGTCTTGGGCATATGGCAATCCTGGCAGGACTCGAACGTGCCCTCTTTGGCGAAGTCGCTGTTGACCCATTCCAGGTGCGTGGTCTGCTCGTAAGTGTGGTTGATGACCTGGCCATCGGGCGCGGTCAGGTTGTGCAAGCTGCCGTCGTTGTTGAACACCGGCAGCAGGATGTTGTGGCAGGTGCCGCACATGGCCGAGTCGGTGATCTGTGCACCGAACTTGGGTGTCACGCCCAGGGTGTTCTCCATGGGCTTGGGTACGATGGTGTCGTCCTTGAACGGGCCGTACAAGGTGTCCGCCGGGCCGGCCACCCAGTTGCCGGTGAAGCTGGCCTCCTTGCCGAAGTCATCGTCGGTCATGCGGTGACAGACAGTGCAGGAGATGCCATCGCGCGAGAGAGCGCCGTACTTGGGGTCGATGCCATCGCCGTGCTGGTAGGTGGCGACCATGTCGCGCCGGTAGGGTTGCCCGAAGGGCACGCCGGCGGGCGGTTCGATGGCGAAAATGTCTTTGCATTCCTCGCCTTGGTCGGCCGTGTCCTTGGCGAACTCGCGCTGGCCCATGACGCCGTGGCAGTGCAGGCAAGTGTTCTCGATGCAGGCGGCCTGCTCGGGCAGGTGGTTGGTCTCGCTCTGCAACTGGGCGAAGAAGATCGGGTCGCGGCCGGCCAGGCCCATGGGCGACACCCGCCACTCGCCGTAGGGCGACACGTTGACCATGCTGCCGGCTTCATCCGGGTTGGGGATGAGCATGTTCGGCGTGCTGTCGTTGGAGGCGGTGGCGTCGTGGCAGCCGATGCATTGGTCGGAGGTGACGAAACCGCCAGGGTCGTCGGCCGCGGAGAAGGCATGGTCGAAGGTCTCTGCCGGAAAGCGCAGCCCCAGAGCCTCGTGGAACGACGCCGTGCCAAGCCGCCCGTAAAACGCCATGAAGTCGTCGTTGGGCTTGGCCAGCGGTTGCGAGAACGGCGAGACGTAACCGGGTGCCGCGGCCGGGACATCCTCGTGCTGGCTGCCCGCTGGCAGCGCATCGTCGGTGCCGTCGTGGTCGGCAAACTGCTTGTAGCGGATGCCATCGCCCAGGATGTTGTCCATGGACGAGTAGGTCAGCTGGCGCTCAGCCGAGGCATGGCAGTTGACACAATAGGCGCCGAAGCCGTTGTACGGGTACACCACATCCGGCAGCTTCGCGTTGCCGTTGGCAAGCTTCTGGAACACCGTTCCGGTGGGGTACCAGTCGGGGTTGCGCTGGATCGGCGGCTTGCCGAAGAAGTCGTCCTGCACCACGGCCGATGCATCGAGAATCGGGGGGTTGCCATCGCCCGATGCGGTTGGGTTGGCCCAGTACCAGCCATCGTGTGCAACACCGCTGTGGCGAGTCATGACCGCCCAGGAGGTGGGCTTGATATCCTGGCTGTCCACGCGCATGCAGGATTGGCCGTCCACATCGACCAGGTCGGCATCGATCGAATGCATCTCCTTGATGATGATCGCGCCGTCCTCGATCTCGCCCTGACGGTCGTTGCACAACCAGTCCATCATCTCGGGCGAATAGTAGATGCGTACCAGCGGGTGCACGCCGTAGGACTCGCCACTGCCGATGGGGCCGACGTACGGCCCGGTCAGCCGCCAGTCCTGGTCGTGGTACCAACTGGTGTAGGCACCGCTACGCAGCCAGTCGCGCAGGGCGATGTCGTAGCGGTTCTTGGCCTCGAGGTCTTCGATGGTCGCCGGTGGCGGCAATACGGCGGATGCCTTGCGCACCCGCGCATCGCACCAGGTTTTGATCTGTGCCTCCGAGACCGGCTCGTCGGTGCCCGGGCAGACCCATGCCTGTGGGTCCGGCGGCAGGGCCGCCCATACCGTGGGTACGACAGCGGCAGCAAGAAGTACGACACCCCCGAAACGACCGGTACGACGCGCAATCGCTGCGTCCATAACCGCCTCCCTTGTTCCCTGGCCGGGGACTGGCCGGCCTATTGCGGTAGACCCGGTCCAATGACGGCGCGCCAATGGCGGGTTGCGTGTGTCGCCGCCTCTGCGGGCGGCGTTCAGGGCTAAAGCATAGTCGCCGAAATCGCGGCCTGCGCGGGCCGGATTCAGGAATCCGGCGGCAGGGGGGCGAGCGTGCTGCCGACGCCCAAGCTCAGCGAGGCGGCCTCGCCGGCGTTGAGCTCCAGCACGTATTTGGTCGGCTTTTCAGCGGGATACAGCGGGCAGTCCGGCGTAGTGCAGGGGGGGACGTAGCTGTGCACCGTGTGTACCACGCCATCCGCGCCGAAGAACAGCATATCGAGTGGGATCAAGGTGTTGCGCATCCAGAACGCTACGGGCTCGGCGTGCTCGAATACAAACAGCATGCCGTGGCCCTCGGGCATGCTGCGCCGGTTCATCAGGCCGATCTGGCGCTCGCCGGCCTCGTCGGCGATCTCCGCGACGATCGCCTGGCGATCGACCTCGATGATTTGCGTGGGCAGTGACTGTGATTGCGCCAGGGCCGCCGAGGCGGCCATCAGGACACACGCTCCGAACACTACGGCTATACGCATGGACGGGTTCCGGGGGTTGAAAATGCCTATGGTGCCGCAAATCGTGCCTAGGAGCTCGCGCAGGTGGAGATGGCCGGCGGCCTATGCGATAGTTCGCGCAGTGTTGACCGGGGGATTGAACGTCTCATGCGCCGATTTCTAATCTTGTTCGTCGTCGTGATCGCGGTGGCGTACGGGATCGTGTACCTGCCACCCGTGCGCGATCATGTCATCGGCCCGTTTACGGTCGGCATCACCCAATTGTCCGGTCATCTGATCCGGCTCTTCGGTGGCGAGGTGTGGATGTCCGGGAACATGCTCTCGATCCCCGGCTTCGCCGTGCAAGTGCTGGATATGTGCAACGGCGTGGAGGCCACGCTGATCCTGTGGGCCGCCATCCTCGCCTTCCCGGCACCGGGTATGTACAAGTTCAAAGGCCTGCTCATCGGCACCTTCACCGTTCATGCCCTCAATATCGGGCGGATCATCAGCCTGCTGTTCCTGGGCGCCTACAACCAGGACTGGTTTCACTGGTTCCACAACTACATCTGGGATGCGGTGATCATGCTGGACATTCTGGTGGTCTTCCTGGTGTGGCTGCGGCTGATGCCGGCACGCGAAGACAGCGGGTCGGACGACGGAGCACCGCTTGCCGCAGCCTGACCTGACCCGCCAGCTGTTCTGGCGGGGAGTCATCGCCATCCCCCTTCTGCTCACGCTGTGGGGGTTTTGGCTCAAGCCGTTCACCGCCTGGATGATCCAGCCGTGGGCGCAATTGGGTATCCAGCTCTTTCTGAGCGATACGGTGTTCCAGGTGAAGTCCGCCGGTGGCAAGTGGCTGTTCTACACGACGCTGATGGCCGTGGAGAACCCGCTGCACCCGCAGATATTCACCCTGGACGGCACCCGCTTCACCTTGTCCTTCCCCTTGTTCTGGGCGCTTATGCTGGCAACGCCGCTGACGTGGTCGCGCCGCTTCATCGAACTGGTGTGGGGGACGCTGATCATCTGGGCGCTGGTGACGGTATTCCTGCTCGTGTATGTGCATTTTCTGTTTGCACTGACGATCAACCAGCAAGCCATCGTCGGCCACCAACCGCCGGACACCGGCTACCTGCTGGCACCGGCAACCGGGCCGGTGGCCTACTACCTGCTGGCCCTGGGGCGACAAGTGTCCCTGCTGGTGGGGCCGATCTTCGCCCCGGTGGTCGTGTGGATGGTGTTCCATCGTGACCTGATGATCACCATCATGGGCCGCGGCGCCGGTTGGCTGCGCGGTCGGGCGGGCAAGCCCTCATGACCCGCGCAAGCATTTGTATTGCACTCGTGTTGCTGCTTGGTGGGTGCAGCGATGAGTTCGGTACCCGTTACAACGCCGCCATGCGGCAAATGGCCAGTGGTGAGGGCGATGCGGCGCTGCAGGCCATCCAAACGCTGGCGGACGAGGGCTATGCCCGCGCCGAGCGTCACATGGGGTTGTTGTACCTTACCGGTGTGGGGGTAAGCCGTGACGCCGAAGCGGCCGCGGTCTGGCTGGCGCGCGCCGCGGAGCAGAACGACCCCGGTGGGCTGTACTACCTGGCCGAACTCGCCTGGCACGGGACGGGGCGGGACGAGAACCGCCCGGAGGCCTTGGCCTTGATGGAGCGTGTTGCCGGCCAACAGGTCATCGCGGCCATGTGGCGTGCCGGGGAGTGGGCGGAAGTTCTTGAAATGCAGGACAAAGCCGTCCAGTGGTACACCCAGGCCGCTGGTTTCGGGCACGCAAAGGCCATGCAGCGGCTTGTTCAGGTCTATACCAAGGGCGAACTCGGGCAGGCGGCGGATGCCGCGGCAGCGCAGCGCTGGCAGGCGGCGCAGCAGCGCAAGGCGTTTTAACCGTTGTGGGGTTCCCTGGGTCCGCCGAAAGAACCCCGCTCTCGCGCTCTAGCACCAAACCTCAAATCTGGCATCCGTAGGAGCGCACCCCTGTGCGCGATCCGCTCGGGATGGCGCCACACCTGCGGGTTTCGGCACCATCTGCGGAAATCGCCCTGAGGGCAGGGCTCCTACGGGTGCTTGGCCCAACCGTTTAAATACGCATGCGCCGCAGGTTGGGGTCGGGCTCGCTGTGAGTCCACAAATCGGTGAACAACTGGCCATATGTGCGGCTGTCGGGGCTGCCGGACAGGCTCCAGTCGCCGATATGGCGCAAGGGGTCGAGTTCGCGCAGCAGGGCGCGCTCGTCACTGATGACGAAGGCGTGGCCCATCTCCGGCCGGTCGCGTGTTTTGCCCGGGCGCAGTCGCTGAAAGATGATCGCGGTGGTCAGGCGCTCGTTCAGCTCGCCCAGGCGTGGGCATTGCCGACGCCACTCGGCCGCCGGTGGGACCAGCCATTCCACGCGGATTCGCGGCTGGTCGACGACCAGCCGGCGCAAGGCCTCGACCACGTCCTCGTGATCGACGAGCCGCTTGTCCATCGAGGGAAAATACCCGCGCAACACCCGCCCGGTGGACTCGATCAAGCGCACCAGCGACGCCCGGGCCAGGTCGGTGTCGTCGAACCGGCCTTCGTCGCCCAGCGGCATCCACAATGCACGGTGCTCGAGCCCCGCCTCGGTGAAGGTATCGCCGATGGGGGTGAAACCGCAGGCACGATAGAACGCCAGTACATCGACCAGGGCGTCCAGCCGCACCGCGTCGGCTCTGCGCTGCCTGGCCGCGGCGACCAGGGCGTCGAGCACCGCCCGGCCGACCCCGTGAGTGCGCCAATCCGGATGCACCACCAGTTGACCGACGCGGGCATTGCCACCGTCCCCATCGAGCAAGCGGCCACAGGCGACGATCAGCCCGTCATCCAGGCGCGCGGCCACGTGCAGGGCGTGCTGATCGGCTTGCTCGTTCTCAAACGGGATGACGCCGTAGTCGGCCTCGAACACCGCACGCCGCAAGCCCGCGATGGCCTGGCCGTCCTGTGCCCAATCCACGGTTTCGACCCGGAACGGTCGTCGGTCACCGGTTTCAGTCGTCATAGGCCACCAGGACTCCCTCGTTGATCAAGTCCAGCACCAAGTCTTCGGCGCCCTCGACCTTGAACATCCGGCGCAGGCTGGCCGCGGAGTACACCGTGTCCTCGCACAGGAACTCCGCCAGCGAGAGCAAGCTCGGGCTCAGGGCCAGTGCCTGACCGTCCACAAAGAGTAGAACCTGATCCGGGTCGTGGTCCATATACGCCAGACGCGATCCGGGATGGCGCTCCAGAGTGGCCCCGGTCTTGAGGTGGGCGGCCAGATCGTCCGCGTCCCAGGGCTCGTCCATGGGTTCGGCGGCCAGCTGTGGCTTGGTCTCGGTCAGCAGACCGCCCAGCCACTGAGCGATGGCGTCGGTGTCGGCGGTCAGATGCTTGAGGATGATCTCGCGCACGCTGTCCACCACGCCGGCATCGATACGGCCGTGGCGAGTGGCCGGCTTGAGACCGGCGTCGCCGTAGCGGGCACCGGGGTCGACATCCTGCGCCAGAAAATCGAAGTAGCCCTGGACGATCTCCGCGTGGGCGGGCGCGCGGAAGCCGATGGAGTAGGTCAGGCAGCCCTCGAGCGCGATGCCGTGATGGGCCACCCGCGGCGGCAAGTAGAGCAGGTCGCCCGGCTCCAGGTCCCAGGTGTGCTCGGGGTCGAAGTCGCGCAGGATCCGCAGTTGGGTATCGTCCCGCTGATTGTCCGGGTCGATGGCCGCCGTGCTGATCGACCAGCGCTTACGCCCCAACCCCTGGACCAGGAAGACGTCGTAATCGTCCCAATGCGGGCCGACGCCGCCGCCGGGTGCTGAGTAGCTGATCTGCAGATCGTCGATCCGCCAATCGGGAATGAAGCGGAACGGCTCCAGCAAGCCACGCAGGGCAGGCAGGTGTTTTTCCGCATCCTGCACCAGCAGCGACCAGTGGGTCTCGGCCAGGCCGAGGAAAGTCTCCTCGGCAAACGGGCCGGTTTGCAGCGCCCAGGGCGTGTCGCCGCCACGCTCCAGCACCAGACGGGATTCCACCTCCGGTTCGCAGGCCAGACCGGCGAGCTCCTCGGGTGAGATCGGGTCGCTGAACCCTGGGAACGCCCCACGCACCAGCAGCGGCTTGCGCTGCCAGAACTCGGCCAGAAACCGCTCGGCGGACAGACCGCCGAGAACCACTGTCGGATCGAAGACGGTTTCGGTCACAGGGTACGGGCCTGAGCGATGGCGTTGCCGATGTAGGTCGCCGGCGTCATCTCCAGCAGCCGCGCCTTGACCTCGTCGGGGATCGGCAACTCGGCCACGAAGGCGCGTATCCGCGGGCCGTCAACACGCTGTCCGCGGGTCAGTGCCTTGAGCTTCTCGTAGGGCTCGGGTACGCCGTAGCGACGCATGACCGTCTGAATGGCCTCAGCCAGGACTTCCCAGTTGCCGTCGAGATCGGCCGCCAGACGCTGCGGTTCGACCTCCAGCTTGCCCAGGCCTTTGATCAGGGACTCGAAGGCGATCAGGCTGTGACCGAGGGCGACGCCCAGGGTGCGCAGAACGGTGGAGTCGGTGAGATCGCGCTGCCAGCGGGAGATCGGCAGCTTGGCCGCGAAATGCTCCAACAGCGCATTGGCGATACCGAAGTTGCCCTCGGCGTTTTCGAAGTCGATCGGGTTGACCTTGTGCGGCATGG
>CBFGWV010000040.1:0-24127 GCA_965652545.1 uncultured Candidatus Competibacteraceae bacterium
GGCCGCCTGAAGGCGGCCGCGTTGGGCGGTGCGGGCGAGCCAGAGCATGGGTGGTCGTCAGCCTTGCCGATCAGTGACGGTCGGTGTACGGCAACAAAGCCAGGAAGCGGGCGCGCTTGACGGCCACGGCCAGCTGGCGCTGGTACTTCGCCTTGGTCCCGGTGATGCGGCTGGGCACGATCTTACCGGTCTCGGTGACGTAGCCCTTCAAGGTGTTGATGTCCTTGTAATCGATTTCCTTCACGCCTTCGGCGGTGAAGCGGCAATACTTTCTGCGACGGAAGAATCGCGACATGGTTTTATCCTCTGTTATTCGTTGAACTCAATGCGTTCGATGCGTTCTGCGTGAACCACCAACCGGTCCCGCCCTTGCCGATAATCGGCCCAGGACAGAAACCCGCGAACCCCGAGCCAATCGCCGACGTCCACGCCGGTCAATGCATCGGCCAGCGCCGACCCGGCGGCGACCACATCGACCCGGCAGCGCACGTCGCGGTCATTGCCGGCTTCGTGCTGGGTCGACCGGTGGTCGATGCGAAGACGATTGACGGGTATGCCCGCCGGGCTTATACGAACCGGCGCCCGGGCGATGAGTTGCCCGGCAATGGCGACCCGGTTGATCCCGGTGGCGGCCTGTCCGCTCAATCGTCGAGGCGATCGTCAAGGTCGCGATCACGCCCTTCTTTCTCTTCGCGGGGCTTGATCAGCGGTGATGGCTCGGTGACCGCCTCGTCACGGGCGATGACCAGGTTGCGCAGGACGGCATCGTTGAAGCGGAACGCAGCATTGAGCTCATCGAGCACCGCCTGGGTGCATTCGATGTTCATGAGCACGTAGTGCGCTTTGTGCATTTTGGAGATGGGGAAGGCCAGTTGGCGACGGCCCCAGTCTTCCAGGCGATGAATCTGACCGCCGTCTTCTTCGATCATGGCGCGGTAGCGCTCGACCATGGCGGGCACTTGCTCACTCTGGTCCGGATGGACCAGGAACACGACTTCGTAATGACGCATTGTCACTCCTTACGGATTGAAAGCAGCCTCCCGTAACCGGCCTGGAGAACTCGAGAGCCAGGCAAACCGGTCCAGTGAGGCAAGGAGTCACCGACAGACGCAGAATACTCCTGCCGGCGAACGCGCAAGGATAGTGGCGAATCAGGCGCTTAGCAAGCGAAGCGCGGATCACATCGTCTTGACGATGGCTTCCCAATCCACCTCGGTGAGCGTGCATTCCACCAGGGTACGCTCCTCGACGTTGAAGTGGTTGCGCTCCTTGGCCGCGATCTGCTCGTAGTAGCGTTGCAAGGTGGTAGCCAGGTTGGGGATGCTCCAACCCGCCTCGGCATAGCGCTTCAGGTGCTGCACATAGGGCTTGTTGTAGGTCCGCAGGTGCCCGAGCAAGGCCCAGCTTGCACCGTCCATCGTACTGTCTACCCGGGCCTTGGGCTTGCGCGCCCGGACTTGCTCTTCTTCCCACCACCGCAGGATGACGCCGTGGACGCTGGTCAGGTTCATGGCATGCTCGACCTCATCGACGGAAATGGGCTCGGCCGGCCCGATCGGAGTGGTTTCCACCGGTTCGGGTATCACCTCCTCCGCAACCGTCTCGGCCATCCGCCGTATGCTGGCATGAGAGCGCGCCATCGGGACATCCGACATCAGCTCAGGGGATGCATCGTAGGTGATGTGGATGTGATAGACGGCGGCCAGTTTACTGGCCCGCTCGGTTGGAATCTCCAACGACCCGTCACGCACGCCGTTGATCAAGGCCATGGCCCAGGTATGACGGATGACATCGAGCTGCTTGAAATCGGACAGCCGGATCAGCGGCAGGTCGGGATAGCACGCCCCGACATACAGGTTGGCCATCGCCGGACCGCTGGGGTCGTTGCGCCCGTCCCCGTTACACCAGCGATAGACCATTTCCTCGGTCCGTTTCAGGTTGATCATGGCAATTCCTTACCCCCGCCCCTGAGTCCGCCGTTGCCGCAGCGCCTCGAACAAGCAAATGCCTGTGGCGACCGAGACATTCAGGCTCTCCACCGAGCCTAGCATGGGGATGGCGGCCAGATAGTCGCAACGCTCCCGCGTCAACCGGCGCATGCCTTTTTCCTCCGCCCCCATGACCAACACTATAGGCCCGCGCAGGTCATGTTCGTAGATCGATAGCGGGGCTTCGCCGGCAAGGCCTACCAGCCAGAGGCCGGCGTCCTTCAGCGTATCCAGTGTCCGGGCAAGGTTGGGGACGCGGTAGAACGGCACATGCTCGGCGCCGCCGCAGGCGACTTTGCGCACCGTGGCCGTCAACCCCACCGCACCGTCGGCCGGCACGACCACCGCGCAGACACCCGCCGCGTCGGCGCTGCGCAGGCAGGCGCCCAGGTTGTGCGGGTCCTGCACGCCGTCGAGGACCAGCACCAGCGCATCGCGGCCGGCTTTTGCGACGACATCCAGCAAGTCCTCCGCGGGCGCCTCGGCAAGGGCCGCCACGGCTCGCTCCGCCACCGCACCCTGGTGGCGGGCACCACCGGTGAGTTCGTCCAGGGCACTGCGTGGACGAACCTGGACCGTCACGTCCAGGTCTTCGGCCAGCCGTCGGATGCGATCGATGCGCCCATCCCCGCGTCCGCTGGCCAGGATGACCCGCTCGATGCGCCCACCCTGGCCATCGAGCGCGGCGGTGACGGCGTGCAGCCCGTAGATCCAGCGGTCATCGGTCACGGCGTTTTCGCCCTTTGCCACTGCTGTCGGCCTCGATGAGTTCGAAATCGATCTTGCGCGAATCCAGATCGACGCGCATTACACGCACCTGCAAACGGTCGCCCAAACGGTATACCCGGCCACCACGCTCGCCTTGCAGGCGATGCCCGGCCGGATCGAAATGATAGTAGTCGTTGGGCAACGCGGTGATATGCACCAGGCCTTCGACAAACACCTCATCCAGTTGCACGAACAGCCCGAACGACGTCACGGCGGAGACCGTGCCGGGATAGACCTCGCCGACCTTGTCCATCATGAACTCGCACTTGAGCCACTCGACGGCATCGCGCGTGGCCTCATCGGCACGGCGCTCGGTCATGGAACACTGATCCCCAAGGCGCTGCAGATCACCGGCTGTGTAGTCGAAGCCGCGTGCCTTGCCACCGTTGACGGCGTGGCGAAGGGCCCGGTGCACCTGCAGGTCCGGATAGCGACGGATCGGCGAGGTGTAATGGGCATACGCCTCCAGGGCCAGGCCGAAGTGCCCCTCGTTCTCCGGGCTGTAGACCGCCTGCGCCAGCGAACGCAGCATTACGGTCTGGATAAGGTGAAAATCCGGCCGCTCACGGGCGCGCTCCAACGTGGCGGCATAGTCCAGCGCATCGGGAGTATCACCGCCCCCCAGGCCCAGGCCCAGCTCGCCCAGAAAGATGCGCAGGTTCTCCAGGCGCTCCTGCGTCGGCCCCGGGTGCACCCGGTACAGCGCCGGTATGCGTTTGTTGCTCAGGAACGTTGCCGCCGCAACGTTGGCCGCGATCATGCATTCCTCGATAAGCCGGTGCGCATCGTTGCGGCTGGAGGGGACGATACGCTCGATCTTGCGATCCGCACCGTACTCGATGACCGTTTCGGCCGTGTCGAAATCCAGCGCACCGCGCATGCCGCGCGCTTTGGTCAACACCTGGAACACACCGTAGAGGTTGTGCAGGTGGGGCAGGATCTCCGCGTACTGCGCGCACAGCGAGGGTTCGCCATCGACCAGCATCGCGGCGACAGCGTCGTAAGTGAGCCGGGCGTGCGAACGCATGACGGCGTCGAAGAAGCGCGAGCGCACGATGTGCCCGCCGTCATTGATGGTCATTTCGCAAACCATGCACAAGCGGTCGACATCGGGGTTGAGCGAGCACAGGCCGTTGGACAAGGCCTCTGGCAGCATCGGCACCACCCGGTCGGGGAAGTACACCGAGTTGCCGCGACGCTGGGCCTCCAGATCCAGGGCGGAGCCGGGGCGCACGTACCAGCTCACATCGGCGATGGCCACCAGTACCCGCCAATGGCGTCCACGTCGCTCGCAGAACACCGCATCGTCGAAATCGCGCGCGGTGATGCCATCGATAGTGACCAGGGGTGTATCGCGCAGGTCTTCCCGCCCCTCGTATGCCGCCTCCGGCACCGTCTCGCCGAAGGCTGCCGCTTCCTCCAGGGCCGCCTCGGGCCACTCGGTAGGAATCTCGTACTTGACGATGGCGATCTCCACCTCCATGCCCGGGGCCATGTGATCGCCCAACACCTCGATCACCCGCCCCATCGGCGGCTGGCGTTTGTCAGGCTGCTGGATGATCTCGGCCACCACGATCTGGCCGTTGCTAGCCTCCAGGCGGCCATCCGGGGGGACGAGGATCTCATGCGCGATGCGGCGATTGTCCGGCTCGATGAAGGTGACGCCTTTGGATTCGACGAAGCGACCGACCACCCGCAGCGTATTGCGCTCGAGCACCTCGACCAGGCCGCCTTCGCGTCGACCACGGTGATCCACGCCCGATACCCGGGCAACGATACGATCGCCGTGCATCAGCGAGCGCATTTCGCGGGCAGAGAGGAACAGGTCCGGACTGCTGTCCTCGGGCACCAGAAAGCCGAAGCCTTCCGGGTGCCCGATCACCCGCCCACGCACCAGGTCCATGCGGCTGGCCACGCCGTAGCCGTTCTTGCGGTTGAGGATGACCTCACCGTCGCGCACCATGGCCTTGAGGCGGCGGCGCACGGCCTCGCACAACCACTCGTCATCCAGTTCCAGCTCCGCACACACCGCGTCCCAACTCATCGGGGCATCGTGCTTGGCCAGAAAGTCATACAGAAAGGGGCGGCTGGGAGCGGCCCGGCCGTATTTCGCCTCTTCCGCGGCAAAGTTGGGGTCGAGTTTTTGCCAGGCCGGCTGGGGTTTCCGTCGTGTCATCAATCACTTCCTTCAAGCCCGCTTTCGGGCGTTCGATTTTCCTTACCGCACGGCGTTGACACCGTATCGGCAACTTCGTATAGTGCGCGCCTGCCGTGACGGGGAGTTCCCTCAAGCGGCAGAAAAGCCGAGATGGCGGAATTGGTAGACGCGCTAGCTTCAGGTGTTAGTGGGGAATACCCGTGGAGGTTCGAGTCCTCTTCTCGGCACCAAACAAGTAACGAAGAAGCCCCGAAAGGGGCTTTTTTGTTGCCCGCCCGAAAGCCGGCGAAGCGAAAGCGGCTGATCAGCCGCTTTCGTCGTAAGTGACCTCGCATCAAGCAAATGGATCCCGCAGGACGATGGTCTCGTCCCGATCCGGACCGGTGGAGATCAAGTCGATGGGCGCATCGATCACCTCGGACAGGCGACTGAGGTAGGCCCGGGCATTGGCCGGCAGATCGTCATAACTGCGAATACCGACGGTCGACTCGCTCCAGCCGGGCATTTCCTCATAGACCGCCTCGCACACCTCGTAGGCTTCCGCCCCCACCGGTGGCGCCGACAACACCTGTCCACCGCAACGGTAACCGACACACAGGCGAATGCTGTCCAGGCCATCGAGCACATCCAGCTTGGTGACGCAGATTCCCGAGACACTGTTGTTGAGAATGGCCCGTCGCAACGCCACCGCATCGAACCAGCCGCAGCGGCGCGGCCGCCCGGTGGTGGCGCCGAATTCATGGCCACGGCGCGCAAGGTGCTCTCCGGTCTCATCGAAGAGCTCGGTCGGAAACGGCCCCGAACCAACCCGGGTGGTGTAGGCCTTGGTGATACCCAGCACATAGTGCAGGTTGCGCGGCCCGACACCGGTACCCGTGGCCGCACCGCCCGCGGTCGTGTTGGACGAAGTCACGTAGGGGTAGGTGCCGTGGTCCACATCCAGCAAGGTGCCCTGGGCGCCCTCGAACAGAATGTTGTGGCCAGCGAGCGACAGCTGGTGAAGCCGCTCGGTGACATCGGCCACCATGGGCTTCAGCCGCTCCGCCAAGGCGAGCGTCGTATCGAGTATCTGCTGGAAATCCAGCGGCTCGGCCTTGAAATAGTGCTGGAGAACGAAGTTGTGGAAGTCCAGCACCTCGCCGAGCTTGGCGGCGAAGCGTTCGCGATGGAACACATCACCCAAACGCACCGCGCGGCGGGCGACTTTATCCTCGTAGGCAGGGCCGATACCGCGGCCGGTGGTACCGATGGCACGGGTACCGCGGGCCTTCTCGCGCGCCTGATCCAGGGCGACGTGATAAGGCAGAATCAACGGACATGCCTCGCTGATGAACAAGCGACCGTCGACCCCAACGCCGGTCTGCGCGAGGGTGTCGATTTCATGCAGCAACGCCTCGGGCGAGAGCACCACGCCATTGCCGATCAGACAGTCCACGTTGTCGCGCAGAATGCCTGATGGGATCAGGTGGAGCACCGTCTTCTTGCCGTCGATGACCAGCGTGTGGCCCGCGTTGTGCCCACCCTGAAAGCGCACCACCGCGGCGGTGCGATCGGTGAGCAGATCGACGATCTTGCCCTTGCCCTCGTCACCCCATTGGGTGCCGATGACCACTACGTTCTTACCCATGCCAGACTCCACCGTCAGTTAGCGCTTGCCAGCAAGCGCACTACCCATTCATCCGCTTGCCGGCACAACATCCGATCACAGCCCAATTCGAAGGCTTCGGCAGCCGAGCCCGGCAGCCCCTGCACCACGCGCTCGCCGCTCTCGCGCAAGGCAGCAATCGCCGCGGCCAGGCCCTCGTCGTCGTCCGCCGGTGCATAGATGCCCATGCGGTCGACATCGTCGCCGGCAGCGCATGCGAGCAATGCACGCAGGTCACTGCTGAAACCGGTTGCGGGCCGCGCGCGCCCAAACGCCCGCTCCACGTCGTCATAACGGCCACCCTTGGCGATGGCCTGACCGCGTCCGGGAACGAACGCCGCAAAGACCACACCGCTGTGATAGGCGTAGCCACTCAGATCGCCCAGATCCAGATGCACCGGTACCCGCGGATGGCTGCGAGCCAGGGCGGCAACCAGGGTGCCCAACGTCTCCAGGGCGGTCTTCACCGGTGCAGGCGCTGCAACGAGACGGGTGCGCAGAGCATCGAGCACACTGACATCACCCGTGCATTCGCAGATCGCGAGCAACGAATCGGCGAGCGCTTGGGGCACACCGGCGGCATCGAGTACCTCGCGTACATCCGGCACGGCCTTGCGGCGCATGGCGGCGAACAAGGCGCGCTCGTTCTCGGCCGACAGATTGCAGGCCCCGACCAGCGCGCGGTACACGCCCATGTGCCCGATCGCCAAATGAACAGTACCGGCTTCGACCAATGCCAGCACGCTCAGCATCAGGCGGATGATCTCGATATCACTGGCCGGCCCCGGGTGTCCATAGAGCTCTGCACCCACCTGGATGGGGCTGCGCGAGCCGCCAAAGCCATCGCCACGGGCATGCAATACCGTACCGATGTAGCACAGCCGGCTGGGCACATGCGCTGCGCGATGCTGGGCGTCGATGCGCGCCACCTGGGGCGTCATGTCCGCGCGCAGGCCGAGCAGGCGACCGCTGGCCTGGTCAGTGACCTTGAACGTCAGCAGGTCGACATCGGGTCCGGTGCCACGCAACAGACCATCGAGAAAATCGATGACCGGCGGTACGACGAGGTCGTATCCCCAGCGATCGAACAGATCCAGCAGTTGACGTCGCGTGTACTCGAGCCGATACGCCGCGGGCGGAAGGATGTCCTCGATCCCCTCGGGCAACAGCCACAAATCATCGTCCATCATGGAGTTTCCGTTTTATTCATCGCAGCACGTAGAGCGCGATCAACCCCAGCGCCATGGAGCCCAGACCCAGCCCGCGCAACGTGCGGTCGTCCATCGCATCCAGACGCTTCAAGGCCTCGCGCACCGAACCGGGGCTGAGAAAGGGCAACAAGCCCTCCAGCACCAGCATCAGACCCAATGCCGCAAAAAGATCCTGCCACATGGCCACAATCCACAAAAGCGAGCCGGGCGGTCATTGCTGCCGCCCGGCTCGCACAAGTCCGGCACTGCCCCGGGTAGAAGAACGCCCGGCGACTACGGATTCGTCCGGGGGCTCACCTGCGGGTTCGCCTGGAAGAACTGGAAAAACTCGGAGTCGGGTTTCAGCACCATGACGTCCTCGCTGCCATTGAACGCGTTGCGGTAGGCATCGAGGCTACGGTAGAACGCGTAAAACTCCGGCGAACGATTGTACGCGCTGGCGTAGATCTCTGCGGCGATGGCATCGCCTTCACCGCGTGTGCGCTCGGCATCGCGATAGGCTTCCGCCAGAGTGATCGTCCGCTGGCGATCGGCATCGGCACGAATGCGCTCGGCCGCTTCGGCACCGCGGGAGCGGAAGTCGCGTGCCACACGCTCACGCTCTGCGCGCATGCGGGCGAACACCGAGTTACTCACGTCCGCCGGCAGGTCGATGCGCTTGACGCGCACCTCCAGCACCTCGAGGCCCAGCGAATTGGCCTCACGGTTGGCACTGGCCGATAGCACTTCCATGATCTGCACGCGATCGCCCGAGACGACCTCTGTCAGCGTCCGCTTACTGAACTCGCTGCGCATGGCGTCTTTGATCAACTGATCCAGGCGCAGGTTGGCCAAGGCCGGATCGCCGCCCACAGCTGTGTAGTAGCGGGTCACGTCGCGCAGTCTCCACTTGACGAAGGAGTCCACGATGACGTTTTTCTTCTCGGCGGTCAGGAAACGCTCGGGTTCGGTATCCAAGGTGTGAACGCGGGCATCGAATATGCGCACGCTGTTGATCAGCGGCACCTTCCAATGCAACCCGGGTTCGTAGTCGGTCTGGACGACCTCACCGAGCCGGAAACGCACGGCCGTTTGGTACTCCTGGACGGTAAACAAGGACATGGAAGCCACCAACAAGGCCACCACGACCAGGGCAATGATCAGATTAACTTTACCCATCAGCGTGTTCCCCGCGTGCGGCTGGTATCACGGGTGCGCGAGGGGCTCTCTACGACCCCACCGTTGAGGAAACGCCCCGCGGCTTCGTCGATCTGTGACATCGGTGATGTTCCCGCCCCGTCGTTGCCGGAGTTCGGTCGCATCAGGCGATCCAGCGGCAGGTAGAAGACGTTGTTTCCACCATCGGCATCCATGAGGACCTTGTTGGTGCGACCGAGCACGGTTTCCATCGTTTCCAGGTACAGGCGTCGGCCGGTGACCTCAGGGGCTTTCGCATACTCGGTATAGAGCTGTTCGAAACGGGCGGCCTCACCCTCGGCCTGGGCGATGACCTGCTCCCTGTACGCTGCGGCTTCTTCCAACTGGCGGGCAGCCGCGCCACGGGCCCTGGGAAGCACCTCATTGGCATAGGCCTCGGCCTCGTTGCGCTGGCGAACCTCGTCCTCACGCGCCTTGATCGCATCGGCAAAGGAGTCCTGAACCTCGTCGGGCGGCTGGACGTCCTGGAGGTTGACGTTGGTGATGATGAGCCCGGTGCCATAGCTGTCGAGCATGGCCTGGCTCAAAACCTTGACGTCGGCAACCAGGTCGGCCCGGCCTTCTGTGAGCACGAAATCCATGCTGCTCTTGCCGACGGTCTCGCGTATTGCACTCTCGGCCACCTGAACGAGCGTTTCCTCGGGGTTGACCACATTGAACAGGAACGCCTCGGGATCGCCGACCTGGTACTGCACGTTGACCCGGACATCGACGATGTTCTCGTCCTGGGTCAGCATCAGCGCCTCTTCGGGTACCGAGCGCAACGCGCCACGACCGGCGCCCGTCGAGCGATAGCCGATTTCCTTCGCGTAACGGGTTTCGACATCGACGATTTCATGGGCTTCGATGGGGTATGGCAAACGCCAATGCGGACCGGGAAGCGTGGTGGCCTTGTACTCGCCAAAACGAAGTACCACACCACGGGTACCCTCTTGGACGATGTAGATGCCCGACAGCGCCCAGCCGATCAGCGCAAGGGCGACGATGAAAAGAACACCGCGGCCACCCAGGCTTACGGGGCCAGAACTACCGCCGCCACTGCCGCCACCGCCGGACTTGCGTCCGCCGAACAACCCTCCGAACTTACCGGTGAGCTTGCGCACCACCTCGTCCAGGTCCGGCGGTCCCTTATCGCGTCCGTTTCCACCCCAGGGGTCGCGATTGCCGCCGCCCGGTTCATTCCAGGCCATGTCGTACTCCAAGCCAGATGGTTTTTGTCAAAAGACCGCCGATTCTAGCAGTCGGTCCGCTGTCGTGGGATCGTTTATCGACCGGGCACCAAACCGCCCAGCCAATGGGCCGCCTGCGCATCGTGGCGGCACCATTGCTCGAATTCACGGCGTGGGCCCCGGACACGGACCCGCCAACCGCCATCCTGTGCATCATGCTCGTCGTCCACCAACCCCAGGGCGTACAGGCGGGCATGGACTCTTCCTGCGCTCGGCGGCAGGTCGATCTCGCCGCTGACGGTATCCTCGGCGAACCAGCGATCGAGCGCTTGACGCAGATCATCGATCCCGGCACCGGTGAGCGCCGACAAGCGCACGCCTCGTACATCGCCTTCGGCATCGAGATCCTGTCCCGGTTCGAGCGCCTCCATGCAATCGATCTTGTTCAGTACGGTCAAGCGCGGTACGTCCTGCGCCCCGATCTGGTCCAGCACAGAGAATACTTCCTGCTCCTGCCGCTCTCGATCCGGGTCGCTGGCATCCACCACGTGGAGGATGAGGTCGGCCTCGCAAGTCTCCTGCAAGGTGGCCCGGAAGGCGGCGACCAGATCATGCGGCAACTGGCTGACGAAGCCGACCGTATCGGCCAGAACGACATGCCGGCCGCCCGGCAACTCGAGCCGGCGCAACGTCGGGTCCAGCGTAGCGAACAGTTGATCGGCCGCGTACACCGACGATTGGGTCAACCTGTTGAATAGCGTGCTCTTGCCCGCGTTGGTATACCCCACCAGAGAGACAGTGGGGATCTCACGCTTGCGTCGCGACTGCCGGCCCTGGTCTCGCTGCCGATCCACCCGTTCCAGACGCCGGCGCAGCATCTTGATGCGCTCGCCAAGCAATCGGCGGTCGGTCTCCAACTGGGTCTCACCGGGACCGCGCAGGCCGATACCACCTTTTTGCCGTTCAAGGTGGGTCCAGCCCCGAACCAAACGGGTGGACAAATGGCGCAACTGCGCCAACTCGACCTGGAGCTTGCCTTCGTGGCTGCGTGCGCGTTGGGCGAAGATATCGAGAATCAAGCCGGTACGATCGACCACCCGGCAAGACAGCGCACGTTCTAGGTTTCGTTCCTGACTGGGCGAGAGTTGGTGATCAACCATCACCAGCCCGACATCCTCGGCGGCAACCAGGGTACGAATGGTCTCGACCTTGCCGCTGCCGATGAAATACCGGGGGTCGGGCGTGCGCCTGGCGGCGGTGACCTCGGCCACACAGTCGGCACCCGCCGCCCGTGCGAGCTCGCGAAACTCGGTCAGGTCACGTTCATTGGCGACGCCGTCGATGACGACGTGCACCAGCAACGCACGCTCGCCCCCTTGCGGTCGGTCAAAGATGGTATCCAGGCTCAACGCCCCTCGCCGTCGCCATGGCCGTCCTCGGTGCCCAGGTTCAGGCGCACGTTGCGAGCCGGCACCACCGTGGAGATGGCATGCTTGTAAATCATCTGGCTGACGCTGTTCTTCAAAAGCACAACGAACTGATCGAATGACTCGATCTGGCCCTGAAGCTTGATTCCATTCACAAGGTAAATCGAGACCGGGATCCGCTCCTTGCGCAGCGCGTTAAGGAAAGGCTCCTGAAGCGAATGGCCTTTTGCCATGTAGTGACTCCTTGTTTTTTTATAAGGCTGTCTTAATTAAAAATGTGCCGGCGGTGCGCAGTTTAGCACCGGCCCGCCGCGTCGGTTACCAGCGAATGCCATCGATCGAGAGCTTTCGCACCAGCTCATCGAAAACGCTTGGCGAGCCGCCCGGCAGCACGGTCGCGTCCGCCTCGCGTCGCAACCAGGTCAGCTGCCTCTTGGCGTACTGGCCAGTGGCGATGATGCCACGCTCGATCATCTCTGCCTCACCCATTCTGCCCTCAAGATACTGCCACATCTGTCGATACCCCACAGCACGCATGGACGGCAACTCGGGGTGCAGATCCGCCCGCTTCATCAGATGACGGACCTCCGCCTCGAACCCCGCGTCAAGCATCTGCCCAAACCGCTCGGCAATCCGTGCCCTCAACCAATCCCGCCCGGGCGGCAGCAGCGCCAGCTTGGTCAAAGGCCATGCTAGCGCTTGGGTGCGGCCACCTCGGCAAAGTTCCGTCAGACTCCGGCCGGTTTGCCGATGCACCTCCAGCGCTCTGAGAATCCGCTGCCGATCACCCGGCTTGATACGCTCGGCCGCGACAGGGTCCACACGGGCCAGACGCGCATGCAGAGCGGCGGGGCCAGAACGCACCAACTCGTCGGTAAGCTCGCGGCGTATGTCGGGGTCACTGGGCGGCAGCGGCGACAATCCATGCTGCAACGCAGAATAATAGAGAAACGTGCCACCGACCAGGAGTGGAATGCGTTGGCGTGCGAAGCTCGCTGCGATCGCCACGCGGGCATCCTGAGCAAACTCGGCCGCCGAGTAAGCCTCGGCCGGGTCGCGGATGTCGATCAACTGGTGCGGCGTCTGCGCGAGGGTCGCGGCATCAGGCTTTGCCGTGCCGATGTCCATCCCCCGGTAGATCAGTGCCGAGTCCACACTAATGACATCGAACGGCCCACTGGCGGCAAGTTTGACGGCCAGATCGGTCTTGCCACTGGCTGTCGGTCCCATGAGAAAGACCACACGCCCCGGGGAGACACCCTGGTCCACTAGCGCCCCCGCAGGAACAGCCGGTCGAGCTCGTCAAGCCCCAACTGCACCCAGGTCGGCCGGCCGTGGTTGCACTGGCCGCTGCGCTCGGTGCGCTCCATGTCGCGTAGCAGGCCGTTCATTTCTTCGATGGTCAGGCGCCTGTTGGCCCGCACGGAGCCGTGGCAGGCCATGCCGCCGAGCAGCCGGTCGATGGCCTCGCGCACCCGGCTGGAGTCGCCCAGCCCGGCGAGATCGGCCAGCACATCGCGCACCAGGGCGGCCACATCTGCGCCCGCCAGCGCACCGGGCACACCGCGCACCATGACGTGCTGTGGGCCGGTCGGAGTAATGTCCAGACCCATCTCGGCCAGGGATGACGCATGAGTTTCCACGGCCGCCATCTCCGCCGGCGTCAGGCTCAGACCCAGGGGCACCAGAAGCGGCTGCACCTTGATGCCCTCGCCGTGTACGGCGCTCTTGAGGCGCTCATAGGTGATGCGCTCATGGGCGGCGTGCATGTCGACGAGAACGAGGCCGTGCGTGTTCTGGGCCAGCACGTAGATGCCGTGCAACTGGGCGATGGCAAACCCCAGCGGCGGGATCTCTCCGTCGTCTGCGAACGGCGCGGCGGGCATGGCGGGTGACGGCGCTGCCGGGCGACCGGCCAAGCCTTGATACCGCGCCATTTGTTCGCCGACGCCAAGCCCCAATGCGCTCTGGCGCTGAGGTCCGGGCGACGATACCGGCACACCGGCACCAACCGGACGTTCAACGGGCGGCGTGCCCGCCGCCGGCATCGGGGCGCCGGGGCGAAGCTCCGCGATGGCATGGTGCAGCGTGCGGTAGAGAAAGTCGTGCACCATGCGCCCCTCGCGGAAGCGCACCTCGTGCTTGGCCGGGTGGGCGTTGACGTCCACCAGCTTCGGATCCAGCTCCAGATACAGCACGAAGGCCGGATGGCGGCCATGGAAAAGCACATCGGCAAACGCCTGGCGCACCGCGTGCGCCACCAGCTTGTCGCGCACCATGCGTCCGTTGACGAAGAAAAACTGCTGGTCGGCCTGCGCCCGGTTGTAGGTCGGCGGCGCAACCCAGCCATGCAGTGTCAAGCCGGATGCCTCGCGCTGGAGATGGAAAGCCTCCGCGATGAAATCGTCGGAACACAGCTGCGCGACGCGCGCTTCGCGGCCGGCGCGGTCCGTCGCGCCGCGCAGGCTGAACACAGCTTTGTCGTTGTGGATCAGTTCGAAGGCCGTCCCATGCGCCGCCAGGGCGATGCGACGTACGACCTCCTCGAGGTGGCCGAACTCCGTGCGTGGCGTGCGCAGGAACTTGCGCCGCGCCGGCACGTTGAAGAACAGATCCCGTACCTCGACCGTGGTCCCGCGGGCATGACGGGCGGGCACGGCATCCGGGTCGCCGAATGCCAGGCGCCAGCCGTGATCGGCGTCCTCGGTAGCGGAGGTGAGCGAGAAGCGGGACACCGACGCAATACTGGCCAGCGCTTCGCCACGGAAACCGAGGGTCGCCACCGATTCCAGATCGTCCAGCGAAGCGATCTTGCTGGTGGCATGACTGGCCAGGGCCAGGGGCAACTCATCACGCTGGATGCCGCTGCCATCGTCAGTGATGCGAATCAGCCGGGTGCCGCCCTCCTCGATGACGACGACGATCCGTCGCGCACCGGCATCGAGGCTGTTCTCGACGAGCTCCTTGACCACCGACGCCGGTCGTTCAACCACCTCGCCTGCGGCGATCTGATTGACCAGATGGGCCGGTAGCGGCCGAATAGGCATCGGTATCCTTATGAGTCCTCGTCGATGGGCCGGGTACTCGCTCAGCGGATGGTGCGATCGACATGCTCGAGAATGGCCCGGGCACGGTCGGGCGTCTCGGGTTGATCGTTCATGTCCTGCACCACAACGACGGTACGGTCGCCCTGGCCCGCCAGCCGCACCTGATGACGGCTGCCTTCCTTGCGGTCGGTGTCGCGCCAGAAGGCCAGCGACGAGAGCAGTCCGTCCTCGTCCTGCTGTTCGCCGATCAGTTGCGGATCACGGTACTCGACGATGTAGCGACCGGCACCGCGATTCTGGTCTTCGACGACGAAGTCACCACCGTCGAGAGCCAGGCCGACCAACCGCCACGCCGTGTTGTAGTCGCGCATGACGATCAGGCGGGGCTCCCCGCCGGGACCGGAGTCCATTTGCGTGGCCGGGCCGGAGCGGCCATCGCCACCACCGGCTGTCAACTGTGCCTCAGCGCGGGCTTCGGAGGCACCCAGCGACACCATCAAGCGGCGCAGCATTTCGGCTTCAAGCTCAGGGTCGCGCGGCCGACTCTGCCATCGCGTACCGGGGGTCGCGACGGCGCGGTCCGGGCCATCGAGGACCTCTTCCAACCCGTAGTGGGTCAAGAAGACGTCCGTGCCGGCGTCGGAGCGTTCCAGGCGAACGCGGAACTTGTCACGCGTCGGTGCCGAATAGGCAAAGTCGATGGCTTTGGACAACAACGCGCGGATCGGCCCACCCGGGATATCGGCCCGGTTCTCCAACCATTCGGTTTCCATGATGCCGATGCGGGCATCCTGCTGGGTCAGTCCGATACCGGCGCTGAGCCAGAAATCCTGCACCCGGGACCAGACGACATCGGGCGGAGCCTGGATCGACAGCCAGCGCTGCTCGCCCTCGCTGCGGATGCTCATGCCTTCCGGCTGTATGAGCACGCTGGACCCGCCGGCGGCCTGTGAGCCGGCCTGGCGCTCGCCGGCGTAGGCCGACAGCGAGGCGGTGCCGGCACCCTGTAGCTCGGGCACGGCAAGGGTGTCATCCAGGGTGGATGAGGTCAGGTCAGGGGGTACCTCCAGCGTGGGCGTCGTCTGGCTGCCCCGGTAGTCGGGCCGGCGATCGGGCAGGATGCTGTCGGTGGTACAGGCAGCGAGGCTCAGCGCAAGCAGCGCGGGAAAGAGGTTCCCCCTAACGGTCATCGATACGATCCTCAAGCGCTTTGGATACCCGCATCGCGCATGGCTGCGCGCACGGATTCGTGGCAATCCACGGACAACGGGGTCATCGGAAGCCGAATGCCCGGGCCGATCAAGCCCATATCCATCAGTGCCCATTTGGTCGGAATGGGGTTGGACTCGATGAACAAGGCCTTGTGCAGCGGCGCCAACTGCGCATCCAGCGCGCGGGCCTTGTCGGCATCGCCGGCCAGAGCGGCCGCGCACATCTGGTGCATCAGGCGCGGTGCCACGTTGGCAGTCACCGAGATCACGCCCTTGCCCCCGGCAAGCATCATCTCGCAGGCGATACCGTCTTCACCGCTGTAGACATCCAGCCGGCTGCCGCAGCGGCGCATGATCTCCACGGCCCGATCGATCTTGCCGCAGGCTTCCTTGATGCCGACGATATTGGGAATGTCGGCCAGGCGCTCGACGGTCTCGGGCAGCAGATCGCACGCGGTGCGGCCGGGTACGTTGTATAGGATTTGCGGAATCGGGACGCTCTCGGCGATATGCCGGTAGTGTCGGTATAGACCTTCCTGCGTGGGCTTGTTGTAGTACGGCGTCACCAGAAGGCAGGCGTCGGCACCGTCCTCCATCGCCCAGCGGGTGAGATCCACAGCCTCGGAGGTGGCGTTGGCACCCGTACCGGCGATGACCGGTATGCGCCCGGCGACCATCTGGACGACCTTGCGCACCACGATGCGATGCTCCTCGAAGCCCAGGGTGGCCGACTCGCCGGTCGTCCCAACCGCCACGATGGCGTCGGTGCCCTGCTCCAGGTGGAAGGCGACCAGTCGCTCCAGAGCGGGGTAGTCGACGCTGCCGTCGTCCGCCATGGGCGTCACCAGGGCCACCATACTGCCGTGAAACATGGGCTGCCACTCCGCGTATGCGTTCGGAAATCCTGGGCATGGTACGCAGCCCCTCGTGCGAAGACAAGCGACGGCACTTACCCCTTCCGCGCCCGTTTTCAGCCCCCCGGTGGCAGGTTACACTGCCCCGCAAAACGGCCTGCACGCCGATTAGAACCGACTGTGAAAAACTATCTGACCATCACTGTACAAGGCGAGGACCGCACTGGTCTGGTCGCCAATCTGACCCAGATCATCAGCGAAGCAGGCTGCGCCATCGTGGAGAGCCGGATGGCCGCGATGGCCAGTGAATTCGGCATTCTGATGTTGATCCAGGGCAACTGGAGCACGCTGGCCAAGCTGGAGGCGCAACTGCGCCGGCTGGAGCAGAACGAGCATCTGTCCATCAGCGTCAAGCGCTGCGACGGCCAGCGCCGCCACGGCGATGTCATGCCGTACGCGGTGGAGGTCATCGCGCCCGACCAGCCCGGCATCGTCAACGGTTTGGCCGCATTTTTCGCCGGCCGCTCGATAAATATCGAGGACTTGGTCTGCCGCCGCTACCAGGCGCCGCATACCGGTACGGCGATGTTTTCCGTAAACCTGGTGGTCGGGGTTCCAACGACGCTGCACTTGGCCGTGCTGCGCGAGGAATTCATGGACTATTGCGACCACCTCAACCTCGACGCCGTACTGGAGCCCGTCAAAGCATGAGTACACCCGACGTCGGACATGCCGCGCCCGCCTTCGCCGCCAATGCGACCGATGACACTCATATCAGCCGCGAGAGCCTCTCCGGCCGGTGGTTCGTGATCTACTTCTACCCCAAGGACAACACCCCCGGCTGCACGTTGGAGGGACAGGATTTCCGAGACCTCTATCCGCAGTTTCAGGCGCAGGGCGCCGAGGTAATCGGCGTCTCGCGCGATTCGCTCAAAAGCCACGCCAATTTCAGGACCAAGCACGACTTGCCGTTTCCGCTGCTCTCGGACCCGGATGAAAGCGTCTGCAAGGCCTTCGATGTGATCAAAGTCAAGAAAATGTACGGCCGCGAAAGCCTGGGCGTGGAGCGCAGCACCTTCCTGGTCGATGATGCCGGCGTGATCCGCAAGGCATGGCGTGGTGTGAAGGTCAAAGGCCATGCCGCCGAGGTCCTGGAGGCGTTGACCGCCCTCAAGGCAGGCGCATGAATCCACGTCCGGAGTACAGCGGAAAGCGTGTGTTCGTGCTGGACACCAATGTGCTCATGCACGACCCCACGGCCATGTTCCGGTTCAAGGAACACGACATCCACATCCCCATGGTGGTGTTGGAGGAGCTCGATCGGGCAAAGAAGGGCACCTCCGAAGTGGCGCGCAACGTTCGCCAAGTCAGCCGCTTTCTCGACGAATTGCTCGCTGACGCCACTCCGGAGGAAATCGGTCAAGGCCTGCCCCTGCCGACAGTGACGTTCCTGGACAACGACCAAGCCCCGCCGGCCGGTCGCCTGTTCTTCCAGATCCGTCCTTTGAGCGCCGAACTGCCCGTACCCCTGCCCGGCAACACCGCGGACAACGCCATCCTGGGCATTGCCACGGCACTGAGCCGCGAGGCCGGCGATGGGCGCGTCACCCTGGTGTCCAAGGACATCAACCTGCGCATCAAGGCTACGGTGCTGGGTATCCACGCCGAGGACTACTTCAACGACCAGGCGCTGGAAGACGTCGATCTACTGTACTCGGGCGTGCGCGAGCTACCCTCGGACTTCTGGGAGCTGCACAGCAAGGATATGGCCTCCTGGCAGGAATCGGGCCGCACGTACTACCGGATACAAGGCCCCGAGGTCGCAGCCTGGTATCCGAATCAGTGCCTGGTACTGGAGGGCGAAGCCACGTCCGGATTCGTCGTGCGCGAGGTCCAGCCGCAATCCGCGCTGATCGAAGTGCTGCGCGATTTCGGTGCCCCAAACCACGCGGTATGGGGCATCAGCGCACGCAACCCGGAGCAGAACTTCGCACTGAACCTGCTGTTGGACCCGGAGATCGATTTCGTCACCCTGCTCGGCGCCGCCGGCACCGGCAAGACGCTCCTGGCCCTGGCAGCGGGGCTAGCGCAGGTGTTGGACGAGAAGCGCTATGTGGAAATCATCATGACCCGGGTCACCGTGCCCGTCGGCGAAGACATCGGCTTCCTGCCCGGCACGGAAGAAGAAAAGATGACGCCGTGGATGGGCGCGCTGATGGACAACCTCGAGGTGCTGTCACAGACCGAGGGTGGGGACTGGGGCCGGCAGGCTACACAGGACTTGTTGTCCAACCGGATCAAGATCCGCTCGCTGAACTTCATGCGCGGACGAACCTTCCAGAACCGCTATCTGATCCTCGATGAGGCCCAGAACCTCACCAGCAAGCAGATGAAAACGTTGATCACCCGCGCCGGCCCGGGCACCAAGGTGATCTGCCTGGGCAACATCGCGCAGATCGACACGCCTTACCTGACCGAGACCACCTCAGGCCTGACGTATGTGGTCGACCGCTTCAAGGGCTGGCCGCATGGCGGCCACGTCACCTTGCGTCGTGGCGAGCGCTCACGCTTGGCGGAATTCGCCTCGGACATGTTGTAGCCGGCTCGCTTCCAGGCAGCCCCTGTCGATCACTCGGCAGGGGCTCGCTCGTGTTCGGTAGCGACCGTGATGTCGGGGGCTCGATAAACCAGCTTCTGACGGCTCTCGGGCCAAGCATTGAGCACCGCCTGCACCACCGTCGCCAGCGGAATGGCGAAGAAGACCCCCCAGAACCCCCAGATGCCGCCGAAGACCAGGATCGCGATGATGATCGCCACCGGGTGCAGGTTGACCACCTCGGAGAACAGTACCGGGACCAGCACGTTGCCATCCAGCCCCTGGATGATGGTGTAGGCAGCCATCAGCCAGATGAAATCCGGCCCCCAGCCCCACTGGAAGAACGCGACGATCGCAACGGGTATCGTCACCACAGCCGCCCCCACGTAGGGCACGATCACCGACAGCCCGACCATCAGCCCCAGCAGCAGGCTGAACTGCAAACCCATGAACGTGAACGTTACGTACGTGACCGACCATACGATGATGATCTCCCAGAACTTGCCACGCACGTAGTTACCCAGCTGCTGGTCGACCTCGACCCAGACCTGTTGAGCCAGGGAATAATCCGGCGGCAGGAAGCGCCGCAACCAGGCAATCAACCGGGACTTGTCCTTGAGAAAGAAGAACACCAGGAACGGTACCAGGATGAGGTAAACAACCAGGGTGATCACGCCCAACCCGGCCGACAACGACCACGTGACCGCCCCCTGGCTCAGCGACAGCAGCTCCGAGCGTAGCGAGTTCAACAGCTGCGATACCTGCGCCTCACTGAATAGGCTGGGGTATTTGGCCGGCAGCGCGAGGATGAGATCCTGTCCCGCACGCAGCATCGAGGGTAATTGCTGGACCAACTGCGCCAACTGTCGCGACACCAGCGGCATCAATCCAAACACAAGCACCAGCACGAACACGCTGAAGGCGCAGAACACGAGATACACCGCCGGCAGCCGCGGCATGTGCCAACGCTCGATGCGCTGAATCAGCCCCTCCAGCAGGTATGCGATCACCAAGGCTCCGAGCGCCGGCGCCAACATCTGGCCAAAGAAAATGACGATGCCGGTGAGCACCAGCAGGATCAACGCCAGAACGACGGATTGAGGGTCGTGGAACAGCCCCCGGAACCAGTCGGTGATCAATCGCATAGTGAGCCTCAGCCTGTGGACAAGAGGTTCGTGACTTTGGGATCGGCGAGCAGGCGCTCCAATACCCGCCCCAGGGCCTCGTTGAGCAGATAGGCGTTGGCCGTGGCCGTCGGCGGCGTCACCACCCGCCGTGCACTGTTGGCCTCGTACTCGCCGCTGACCGTCTGGCTGGCCCCACTGAGCCGCACGCTCACGGCCGCGTTGGCGCGTACGGTGTTGACCAACGGCTCGCCCTCGCTGCTGTAGCGCAGCGCCAGCAGCGTGACCTCCATCGACAGCGGTGCCGTCGAACCGGGCGCGGCTACGACGAAACCGACATCGGTGAGTTTGCGTCGCAAGGCCTCGTCGATCGCCTGTTCAGGCGGGTTGCCGGCATACAAGGGCACACCGGCGGAGTACCCCGGCGCTTCGCCCAGGCTGCGCTCAGTTCGGGCATCGACGACAGTCAGTGCAACGGTGCGTCCGCCACCTGCGGCAGCTAAAGGTGTTTGAGGAAACGGTGCCAGGTCCACCCGTTGGGGGCCTGCGGCACAGCCGCCCAGGATGGAAATCAATACAAACAAACGCAACCAGTCCGGCCACACCATCGACGCTCTCCTTACCTTTCAGTCGCGGCCGGCAATGATAGCGCTAAACCTGCCCTCGCTGGTCAGTCCACGGGAAAGGCGGTCCAGCCCTGGAGCCAATCGGTGGTGCTGCCCGGCCGTATCGCTCCCAGATAGTTGGCCGCCTCGTCCCAGAACTCCCCCTTGGGGACCACGGCGGCACCCGTAGCGGCCGGGGACTGGACGGCCGGGGTAAAGTCAGGCGCGAGCGGATCGTAAGGGTTAGCCAGCAACGGTGCCTCGTCAAAGCGCACCGACGGTACCCGGGTCACGAAATGGTGCATCTCATCGAACGCATTGTCGTCATCTGCGTCGCCGGCCTCCGCCTGGAAGAAGCTGCGGCCGTCGGGACCGATGGCCGCCAACACCGCGTGGCCGATATCCAGCGCGCCGGATTGAAATCGCGCCGCCGTATGAGCGCCCTGGAAGTCTATGGCCTCGACTGGGAAGCCGGTCATGATGAGGTTGCGGATGACGCCACCGGTGCCGCGCCGCAGAGTCATCCCGCGGTGCGCCTGACGCGGGTTGTTGGCCCCCACCAGGGTGATGTTGTAAATCAGCGGCTGCGACATGGGCAGGCCATCGGGGTTGTCCTTGTCGTTATCGGCCTCAATGGCGTTATCGCCATCGTCATCATGCTGTTGGGCGACGAAGAACTGCACCCGGCCGGTCCAGCCCATGTCCCAGTCGAGGCCATCGTCCCCGGCCCCGCTGACGATGACATTGCGCAGGTCTGCATTGCCGCCGAAGAACTCGATCCCATCGTCCAGCGCTTTGTGAACTTGAATGTGCCGCAGAATGGTGGTGTAGCCGCAACCGCCGAGCGTCAGGCCGTTGAGCTCGTTGTCAGCACCGATCTCGTAGCCGGCGAACTCGATACGCACATATTCGAGCACACCGCAGTTGGACCCGGCGTCCGCGCCGCCGAAATAGCCCCGTGTGTCGGCCGGGTCCAGACCTTCGATCTGCGGGTTGGGCCGGTTGACCGGCGCACTGCCGAGCAACACGACCCCACCCCAGTCGCCGCGCTTGCGCTCGCCGGGCGGGCGGGCGCTGGTAAACACCACTGGCGCATCCGGCCGTCCACGGGCATAGAGACTCCCCTCCCGGGTCACCACGAGTGCCGCACCGGGCGTGCCGAGCACCGTGGCACCGGCCTCGATAGTGAGTTTGGCGCCGCCTTCCACATACACGATGCCCTGGAGCTCGATCGGACGCTCCGCGCTCCAGACCGTGTCCGAGACGATTGACCCTGACACCTGCGTCGGTCCGCCCAGCGTCAACCCGCTGGTACCGGCCACGACAAAGCCCAGCACACCGCCCACCAGTGCGACCAGCACGGCCACCATCGCCACACCGGTGTGAAAGCGCCCCCGCCCATTGCTCACCCCACCCGGTTGAATCGCAGGCGCCGCTGCAGCCACATCGGGCGTGCGCGGCTGCCGTGGACCGGCCATCAACGTACCGGGGAGATTGAGCTCGCGCGCAGCGCCGGCAAGACGCCGCAGGGTAGGGTCATTGGCGCGCTCCGCATCGGCCAGCACGGATTCCCGGTAGTGCTCATCAGCCAGCAGTAGATTGAACTGAACGAAGCCGACCTGGGTCCCACCCGTCTTGCGGTAGCCCTGCTTGAGCGCCCATAGCGCCTCCACCAATCGTGCCCGTTGTGTCGCATCCCTGGGTGTCGACATCGGCCCCTCTCCCCCTTGCTGTGGAAACGCGGCGCGAGTGTGAGCGGATGTGGTGACGGGGGGATGACAAGATCGTTAAAAACGGTCACAACTACACAAGTGACGAGCGTGACCGGAACCTGACCCGGGTGAGCGCCGTCCCAGTAATTACGGCCGCTGAGGCCAGATCGAGCGCTGTGATGAAACGGGTCGATCAAGTGATTCAGTTCAGGTTGAGCTTTGATGTGTTGGGCTATAGTCAAAGGTGACGGTGTGAGCACCAATCTGAGGCACCATCTTGGACCATGGCTCACCACAAGCGGGCAGAGCGCTGCCCATGGACGATGTGGGTCCAGCGTCCGGGCCCATACGTTCTTTCCCCCGACGGATGATACGGCGATTCCCGGCACGAGAGCCGGACCAGGCGCGGATTGGCGTGGGACTTGCACAAATGCAGACAAGCTCTATCCGCGTGCACTGTGAGGAGGTTTCACGATGAGTCTGTTCGACCGCTATGTGACACGCTACGAAGAAAGCCGCGAAGAAGTCTTGACCATTCAGGAGTACCTGGATCTCTGTAAGACCGACCCGGCTGCGTACGCGAGTCCCGCCGAACGGCTACTGATGGCGATCGGGGAGCCGGAGATGGTGGACACGCGTAACGATCCCCGCCTCTCGCGCATCTTCATGAACAAGGTCATCAAGCTGTACCCGGCCTTCAGGGAGTTCTACGGCATGGAGGATGCGATCGAGCAGATCGTCTCCTACCTCAAGCACGCCGCCCAAGGGCTCGAAGAGCGCAAGCAGATCCTCTACCTGTTGGGCCCGGTGGGCGGCGGCAAATCGTCGCTGGCCGAGCAGCTCAAACACCTGATGGAGAAGGTGCCCTTCTATGCGCTGCAGGGCTCGCCCGTGTACGAGTCCCCGCTGTCGCTGTTCGATGCCGACGAAGACGGCCCCATCCTCGAGGAAGACTACGGTGTGCCCCGGCGCTACCTGCGCGGCATCATCTCGCCGTGGGCGGTCAAGCGGCTGCACGAGTTCAACGGCGACATCACCAAGTTCAAGGTGGTCAAGCTGCGCCCCTCCATCCTCAACCAGATCGCCATTTCCAAGACGGAGCCGGGGGATGAGAACAACCAGGACATCTCGGCCCTGGTCGGCAAGGTCGACATCCGCCAGTTGGAGCACTTCGCCCAGAACGACCCGGACGCTTACAGCTTCTCCGGCGGTCTGTGCCGCGGCAACCGCGGCCTGATGGAATTCGTCGAGATGTTCAAGGCGCCGATCAAGGTGCTGCATCCGCTGCTGACCGCCACCCAGGAAGGCAACTACAACGGCACCGAGGGCCTGTCTGCCCTGCCCTTCGACGGCATCATCCTGGCTCACTCCAACGAGTCGGAATGGCAGACCTTCCGCAACAACCGCAACAACGA
>CBFGWV010000041.1:0-23975 GCA_965652545.1 uncultured Candidatus Competibacteraceae bacterium
CGCCACATTGGAAGCGCTGGCCGTTCCCCACGAAGTGCGTGTCGTCTCCGCACACCGGACGCCTGATCTGCTGTTCCAGTACGCCGCTGAGGCCGAGGGGCGCGGGCTGGAGGTCATCATCGCCGGTGCCGGCGGAGCGGCTCACCTTCCTGGCATGGTCGCCGCCAAGACCGTTCTGCCGGTCCTCGGTGTACCCGTCCAATCGCAGGCGCTCAATGGCATGGATTCCCTGTTGTCGATCGTGCAAATGCCCGGCGGAATACCGGTGGGGACGCTGGCGATCGGTAAGGCCGGCGCGATCAACGCCGCCCTGCTCGCCGGCAGCATCCTCGGCGCCCGGTATCCGGCGGTACGCGAGGCTGTTCGGGCGTTCCGCGACCGCCAGACGGACACGGTCCTCGCCGACCCCGACCCGCGGGTGGTGCGATGAGGCTGGGTGTCCTCGGCGGTGGACAGCTTGCCCGCATGTTGGCACTGGCCGGTGCCCCCTTGGGCGTGCGGGTGAGAGTGCTGGACCCGGCTGCCGATGCCTGCGCGGTGCCGTATGCCGAGCACCTGCAGGCGGCGTATGACGACCCTGAGGCGCTGGCGCGCTTTGCCGAGGGCTTGGATGCGGTCACGTTCGATTTCGAGAATGTGCCGGCTCAGAGCGCCTCGACGCTTGCCCAACACCTGCCGGTTCACCCCAATGCCCATGCTCTGGCCGTCGCCCAGGACCGCTTGAGTGAAAAGAACCTCTTCGTCGAGCTCGGTATACCGACTCCGGGGTTCCGGGCCGTCGACAGCATGGCGGATATCCAGACCGCCGTGGAGGCGCTGGGCTTGCCCGCCGTGCTCAAAACCCGCCGCCTGGGTTACGACGGCAAGGGGCAGTTCGTCCTGCGAGACACTGCCGATATCGCGGCGGCCTGGAGTGAGCTTGGCGGCGTACCGCTGATCCTCGAGGCCTTTGTGGCGTTCCACCGGGAGGTCTCCCAGGTGGCCGTTCGCGCCCGCGATGGAGAGACCCGGGCGTATCCATTGACCGAAAACGTCCATCGTGACGGCATTCTGCGGGTGTCCCGTTCGCCGTGCGACGATAACGGCCGCGCGGCGGCGGCCCGCTCGCATACCGAGCGGCTGCTGGCCCATCTCGATTACGTCGGCGTCCTGGCGGTCGAATTCTTCGACACAGAACACGGCCTGGTGGCGAATGAGATGGCCCCACGGGTGCACAATTCCGGCCACTGGACTATCGAAGGCGCCGAGACCAGCCAATTCGAGAACCACGTCCGGGCGGTCCTCGGCCTGCCCTTGGGCAGCACCGAAGGCCGGGGGCATGTGGCCATGGTGAACTTCATCGGCTGCCTTCCGGATAGGGCCGCGTTTCTCAGCTTGCCGGGCGCGCACTGGCACGACTACGGAAAATCACCGCGGCCCGGTCGAAAAGTCGGTCACGGCACCTTGTGCGGCAAGGATCTGGACGAGGTGTCGCAGGCCTTGGAAGTCGCGGCGGATAGGGCCGATCAGGCTGCCGCCGGCTGAGACCGCAACACGGCGACGCCGGGGCCCAATGGGCAGGCGCGTATGGCATCCGCCAGCGCTGCGATGGCGTTGGGACGTGGGAAACTCTTTCGCCAAGCCACGGCAACGGTCCGATGTGGTGCTGGATCGGCAAACGGGCGGTATTGCAGCAGCTCGCTGGAGGTGCCGTTGACCGAGGTCTGCGGCAGGACCGTGACGCCCATCCCTGAGGCGACCATCAGTCGGATGGTCTCCAGGGAGCTGCCCTCCAGGGTGCGCTGCATGGTGTCCGAGGCTACGCTGCTGCGATTGCATTCCGGGCAGACCTGCAGCACCTGGTCGCGAAAACAATGGCCGGCGCCAAGCAGCAGCAAGTCCTCCTGGGACAGCTCGTCGGTGCGAACCTGTTTGCGCGCGGCCAGCCGGTGCTCCGTGGGCATCACTACGACGAAGGGTTCTTGGTAAACCGCAGTGGTGCGGATACCGGGCTCGTCGAAGGGCAAGGACAACACCAGCACATCGAGCTCCCCCTGCTTGAGCCGCTCGGCGAGATTCGCAGTAAAGCTCTCCTCGATTTGTAACGGCATGTGCGGTGTATTCTTGCGCAGCAAAGGGATGAGATGGGGCAGCAAGTACGGCCCGATGGTGTAGATCACCCCCAGCCGCAGCACACCGGTGAGCTGGTCATGACCGCTGCTGGCGATCTGGGTGACCACAGCGGCTTCTTCGAGCACCCGCTGGGCCTGCTCGATGACCCTGCGGCCAATGGGTGTGACGGTGACGTCACCCGGATTGCGCTCGAACAAGGTCACCCCCAGCTCGTCCTCCAGTTTACGTACCGCCACACTCAAGGTGGGTTGGCTGACGAAACAGGATTCAGCGGCGCGGCCGAAGTGCCGCTCCCTGGCCACCGCGACGATATAGCGCAGTTCCGTCAATGTCATGAGTCGATGCCGAATCCTCTAAAGATTGCACTGGTCCTCGGGCGGCGGAGCGACACAACGCCCGCACCCGGCCTGTTCGCCGATCATCATGTTCTCGCAGGTTCCCCAAGTACCCTTGGGCAACCCGACGGCCTGATTGTGCGCCTCTGCACCCTCCGCGTCCGCCGGCACACATGACCACAATTGATAGCACGCCGGAAACTCAGTCAACGGCGCCCCCCGTTCCAACCACTTCCCCTCGGCTGCCACCGTCGTGCTGGCCAGTGCCAGAAGCGCCATAGCCAGGCAACGAGGTAGCAGTCGCTCGATCTCGTTCATACCTCTCTCCTAAACGGTGCCGCTACGCCGGCGACCTTGAAGCCCCGCCTGTATGGATCCCCCGGGAACCGCGCAGCGGGAGGGCATGCGATAGTTCACTGAGCGTAGAGGCTATGTTTAACCATAACAATGATGAATGTGTACTTAATTCCCCTAAGGCTATGGAGGGGTCTCCAGGGGGTGGGGCGCACATCATCATGTTTGCGAGGCGGGCCGGCCAGCTTGGCTCCAGCCCGCGTCACGACTTGATTCCTTAAGCCTTCTTATAGACACAAAACGGGTTTGCGTGTAGCTTCTCGCTCTTCTTGAATCGGGGCGGCCGGCGCACGGCACCACCCTCTCCACATTCGTGGTCCTTCCACTCGAATGTGGCGCCACGCCTGGCTTGCCGTGGTGCAAAAGAGGTCGCGCACGTGCCTCTAGAGGCCTGGCCCAGCGTGACTTTCGCGATCGTTAAAACTTGTTTCGCTCATCCCAATGCACCCCTGCGGGGAATCTCCCCACTCGCGGCCTTCCGGGCATCCCGGCGGGTTCGGGGGGCTTTTGCCTATCGAATCGACGCATGAGGAGGTCGTATGGCGTACCAGCACATTGTTGTCCCTGAAAGCGGTGAGAAGATCACCGTAAAGGACGGGAAACTGTCCGTACCCGACAACCCCATCGTCGGTTACGTCGAAGGCGATGGCATCGGCCCCGATATCACCAAAGCCTGCCTGCGGGTCTGGAATGCGGCGGTGGAGCAGGCCTACGGCGGCAGGCGCAAGATCAGCTGGTGCGAGCTGTACATGGGCGAGAAAGCCGCCTCCATCTACGACGGAGACTATTTCCCGGCCGAGACGCTCGAAGCCATCAAGGACTTGTACGTCGCCATCAAAGGCCCGCTGACCACCCCCGTCGGCGGCGGATTCCGCTCGCTGAACGTCGCCCTGCGCCAGGAATTGGACTTGTATGCCTGCGTGCGCCCGGTCCGTTACTACAACGGGGTGCCCTCGCCGCTGCGCAAACCCGAAGAAGTGGACGTGGTGATCTTCCGTGAGAACACCGAAGACGTGTACTCGGGTATCGAGTTCAAGTCCGGTACGCCCGAGAACGAGAAACTGGCCAAATTCCTTCGCGAGGAAATGAAGGCCAACTTCTTCGAGGGTGCGGGCCTCGGTGTCAAGCCGGTATCGGAGTTCGGCACCAAGCGCCTGGTGCGCAAGGCGATCCAGTTCGCCATCGACCATGGCCGCGAAAGCGTCACCCTGGTACACAAGGGCAACATCATGAAGTTCACGGAAGGCGCGTTCCGGAACTGGGGCTATGAGATCGCCAAGGACGAGTTCGGCGATGTCACCATCACCGAAGAGGAGCTGTACTCGGTCTACGGCGGTAAGCAGCCCGAGGGCAAGATTGTCGTCAAGGATCGCATCGCCGACATCATCTTCCAGTTGCTGATGCTTCGCCCCGCCGAGTTCGACGTGCTGGCGACGCTCAATCTCAACGGCGATTACCTCTCCGATGCGGCCGCGGCCGAGGTCGGTGGCATCGGTATCGCGCCGGGCGCCAATATCGCTGACCATGTGGCCGTGTTCGAGGCCACCCACGGCACGGCACCGAAGTACGCCAACCTCAATAAGGTCAACCCCTCGTCCCTGCTGCTCTCCGGCGTAATGATGCTGGAGTACATGGGCTGGACCGAGGCGGCGGACTTGATCAACTCGGCCTTCCCCAAGGTCATCGACGATGGCACGGTCACCTACGATTTTGCCCGCCAGATGGACGGCGCCACCGAGGTGTCGACCAGTGGCTTCGCCGATTGCCTGATCGCCAAGATCACCGGCTCCACCTCGCAGCTGGCGGCCGAGGCCGACGCCCGTCGCGCCTCGTTGGAAGCCGAGCGGCAGGAGCGCGAGGCCCAGCGTGTCGCCGACCCCGTCCAGGCCATGAAAGCCTCCGGCCGCCAGCCGGCGACGGCTGCCGGTGTCATGACACCGGCCAAGGGCACGGTACGGGACGATCAGACGGTCGATGTGGCCATGCACCAAATGCGCGAGGCCGGTATCAGTTCGGTACTGGTCGAACCCGGCGCCGCCGGTCAGTGGGGCATCATGACCCAACGCGATGTGGTCAAGAAGATCATCGGTGCCAACAAGTCCCCCACGCTGACCCGTGTCGGCGACATTGCCACGCGCCCGCTGGTCACCGTCACCGAAGACACGCCCTTGTCGTCGATCGCCACGATTCTCCTGGAAAAGGGAATTCGCCGCGTCGTCGTGGTCGACTCCGCCGGCCTGCCCAAGGGTATCGTCTCCGACAACGGCTTGTTCCGCGCCGTGGAAGAGTTCGGTTGGGAACCCCACGACTGATGACGCGGCGGTCGCTTGCCTGAAGATCCAAGCCCGGCGACAGCCGGGCTTTTTTATGGTGAGTGCATGAACGACGACATTGCCATTCGCCTTGCCGAACGTGCCGATTCGGATGCACTCGCCGTGCTCTGTGGCGAGCTTGGCTACCCAACCGACGCCGAAACGATGACGCGACGCCTGGATATGCTGCTGGCTCGCGGCGATCTTGCATTGCTGGTCGCCTGCTCGCCAGACGACGAGGTCATCGGTGTGGTGCACGTGGTTCAATCCCCAGGACTGACCGGGCCGTTCAAGGTGCGGGTACCGTCGCTGGTGGTGAGCGCCGCCTGGCGTGGGCGGGGTGTGGGTCGGGCGTTGATGGCAGCGGCTGCCGACTGGGGGCGCGGCCTGGGTGCCGAGCTCGTGGAGCTGAGTTCGCAGACCCATCGCGAAGCGGCGCATCAGTTCTATCGGCGGCTGGGTTTCGAGCAGGTCAAGACCTCCGCGGTCTTTCGTTTGGTGCTGAAGCCGGCCGCGCTCGATCGACCGTAAACCTCCGGCGCTGGTCTGACCAACGGCCAAACTGTCGAAGTCGTCTACAGTCGTTGACTACACTGGTCCAATGGTCAAACCAATAAACGGTGCCCGATGACCGACGATGCGGCGCAGCCGCGGGTGGCGTTGTTCGTCACTTGCCTGGTGGATTTTTTTCGTCCCTCCGTGGGGTTTGCCGCGGTCAAGCTGCTGGAGGATGCCGGTTGCCGCGTGGAGGTGCCGCGCAACCAGACCTGCTGCGGTCAGCCGGCGTTCAATTCCGGTGACAAAGCCGATGCCCGCCTGATGGCCGAGCAAGTGCTCGCCGCCTTCGAGACTTACGACTACGTTGTGGTGCCCTCCGGCTCGTGTGGCGGCATGATTCACAGCCACTATGCCGAACTGTTCCCTGAGGGCGATCCATTGCGTGAACGCATCGATGCGCTTGCGGCCAGGACGCATGAACTGGTCAGTTTTTTGACCGACATCCGCGGCGTGAGCGCCGTGGCGGCCCGTTTCGACGGTACCGTGACTTATCACGACTCGTGTTCAGGGCTGCGCGAATTGGGAGTAAAGACCCAGCCTCGTCGCCTGCTGGCCAGTGTCGACGGCCTGACGCTCACCGAGATGGACGATTGCGAGGTGTGCTGCGGGTTCGGTGGCACGTTCTGCGTCAAGTACCCGGAAATCTCCAACCGCATGGTGTCGGACAAGACGCGCAACATCGCCGCCAGCGGTGCCGGCACGTTGTTGGCGGGTGATCTGGGTTGCCTGCTCAACATGGCCGGCAAGCTCAAGCGAGAAGGCTCCGCCGTGCACGCGCGTCACGTGGCCGAGGTGCTCGCCGGAACCCTCGATGCGCCGCCTATTGGTGAATCCTAGGAGCCTCACCCATGCAGGTTACCAGCCGCACGTTTCCCGCCAACGCCCACAAAGCGCTGCACGATGAACCCTTGCAGCGGGCCATGGACAACCTGCGCAAGGGTTTCCCCGGCAAGCGCGCCAAAGCTATTGCCCGCCTGCCGGAATTCGACGCCTTACGCGATGCCGGTCGCGACATCAAGAACCACACGCTGGCTCACCTGGACCACTACCTGGAGCGTTTCGAGGCGCGGGTGACCGAGAACGGCGGTCATGTCCACTGGGCGCGGGATGCTGCCGAAGCCCGCGAGACGATTCTCGCCATCTGCCGCGATGCTGGGGCCAGGACGGTGACCAAGGGCAAGTCCATGGTCTCCGAAGAGATCGGGCTGAACGACCATCTCGAAGCCAACGGCATCCAACCCATAGAGACGGATCTGGGCGAGTACATCATCCAGCTGCGCGGCGAGCATCCCAGCCACATCATCGCGCCGGCGATCCATCTGAACAAAGAGCAGGTTGCCGATGCATTCCTCGCCCATCATGGCCAATACGGCAAGACGAGGCGGCTGGAGACGCCGCCGGAGATGCTGCGCGAGGCGCGGGAGATTCTGCGCGACAAGTTTCTTGCGGCGGATGTCGGCATCACCGGGGCGAACTTCTGTGTGGCCGAGACGGGCACCACGTTCATCGTCACCAACGAGGGTAACGGCGACCTGACCCAGATCCTGCCCCGGGTGCATGTCGTCATCGCCAGTATCGAGAAGATCGTACCGACGCTGGAGGATGTGTCGGTGCTGATCCGCCTGCTCGCCCGCTCGGCCACCGGGCAGGAGATGTCCGTATATACGACCGCCTCCACCGGTCCGCGGCGGGCGGACGATCCCGATGGTCCCGAGGCGTTTCACGTGGTACTGCTGGACAATGGCCGCTCGGGCATGGTCGGCGGCGAGTTCCAGGACATGCTGCGCTGCATCCGTTGCTCGGCGTGTATGAATCATTGTCCGGTGTACAGCGCCATCGGTGGTCATGCCTATGGCTGGGTATATCCCGGCCCGATGGGATCGGTGCTGACCCCGCAACTGGTGGGGGTGGAGCAGGCCGGTCATCTGCCCAATGCATCGACGTTCTGCGGGCGTTGCGAGTCGGTCTGCCCGGTACGGATTCCCCTGCCGCGGCTGATGCGCCATTGGCGCGAGCGCGAGTTCGAGAAGCATTTGCAGCCGACGGCGTATCGCTACGGGCTGGCCTTGTGGGCTTGGCTGGCCAGAAGGCCGGGGCTGTATCGGGCGGTGACGGGCGTGCAGGCGCGGGTGTTGGCCTGGATGGGGCGGCGTAACGGTCGGTTGCGCCGCCTGCCGCTGGTCGCCAAGGGCTGGACGCACTGGCGTGATCTGCCGGCGCCGGAGGGGCGGACGTTCCAGTCGCTATGGGCCGAGCGTCAGCGCAAGGAGGCCGCATGAGCGCGCGCGATGCCATTCTCGGCACGATTCGGCGCAAGCTGCGGCGGGAGGTGCTGTCCGGGGCGGCGCTGACAGATGTGCAGCAGCGCGAGCGAGAGCATCCGCGTGGGCCGGTGCCGGCGCGTGCAGCGCTGGATCTCGCCGGCCGGGTCGAGTTGTTCGTCGCTATGGCGCAGGAGGCGGCCGCGACGGTGGCGCGGGTGGCGCTGCCGGATGAGGTGCCCGTGGCGGTGGCGGCGTATTTGTCCGGTACGCCGTTTGCCGGGGGGCCGACGGTGGTCGCCGGGGCGGCGAATCTACAGGCGATGGACTGGGGGCTGCTGCCGAACGTCGAGCATGGACGGCCGGCGCGCAACGGTGACCGGGTGGCGGTGACACCGGCGTTTTGCGCGGTTGCCGAGACCGGTACGTTGGTGTTGCTGTCAGGTCCGCACAGTCCGACGACGCTGAATTTTCTGGTGGATGTGCATGTTGTGGTTCTGGCGGCGGCCGATATCCTCGGCCCGTACGAGGATGCGTGGGATCGTATTCGGGCGCGCGGGGGGCTGCCGCGGACGGTGAATTTCATTACCGGGCCGTCGCGCAGTGCGGACATCGAGCAGACGCTGCAGATGGGGGCGCATGGGCCGGTGAGTCTGCATATCGTGGTTGTGGGGTAGCGCGGGGGTGTGACCCGAGTTCCTTGCATGGCGCCATCCGTGGGTCTCAGGCGCCCGAACCCGCCTGTGGACGAGCCGGTAGGTCGTGGGCCGACGCGCTGTGAATACGTCCGTGTACGCTCGACGGCAGCATCCATGCTGCCGACGGTCGGCCCACGACCTACCGGCTCGTCCACAGGCTCACAGCAGTGGCCGCCCAAGGCGAGGAGCGCAGGTTAGACTTTTTTGCCCGACCCGCAAGGCTCGCTTTGGTGGGGCGTTCGTTCGGGGGATTTCTATTTCACGCGGACCAAGGTTACGCCGTCACCGATGCTCAGCAGCACGCTCTCGACCCGTGTGTCGTCCCGGATCTTCAGATTGAGCGCGCGCAGGGTACGGGTGGTGTCGTCGTTGACATTCCCGTCGGCCACGTTACCCGACCACAAGGTGTTGTCGATCAGGATGAGGCCACCGGGACGGATCAGGTGCAGGCAGCGCTCGTAGTAGGCGTCGTAGCCGGTTTTGTCCGCATCGATGAAGGCCAGGTCGAAGCGGCCGTCTTCACCAGCCTCGCGCAAGCTGTCGAGGGTCTGTTGTGCCGGGCCCAGGCGCAGGTCGATACGTTCAGCGATGCCGGCGCGTTCCCAATAGCGGCGGGCGAGTCCGGTCCAGGTGTCGCTGAGGTCGCAGCAGACGATCCGTCCGTCGGCCGGTAGTGCGCGGGCCATGGCCAGGGCGCTGTAGCCGGTGAAGGTGCCGATTTCGATGACGTTGCGAGCGTTGATGAGCCGGACCAGCAAGGCCATGAGTGCGGCCTGGTCGGGGCCGATCTGCATGCCGGCCTCGGGCAGGGCGGCGGTTTCGGTGCGCAGGTCGGCGGCGATGGGGTCTTCGTGTATGAGGGTTTCGAGCAGGTAGGCTTCCACCGCGTCGGGCAGGAGTGTTCGTTTGGGCATGGGTAGCCTCCATCGTCGAGGGTTTGGGGTGCGCTGTGTCGGTGTATTGTGCATTCAGGCGCGTTTGGCGGGCAGAATTGGTTAGGCTGTAGGTGTCGCGAAAGGAGTGCCTCGATGGTCAATGAACTGGCAATCCCGCAACTGCCCGCCTCACGTTGGCCGGATACCTTGGATTTGTATCAGCAACTGGGGTTCTCGGCGGTGTTCCGCCAGGACAATGCGCCGCAGTACGCGGTGTTGCGCCGGGGCGAGTTGGAGCTGCATCTGTACGGTCTGTCATGGCTGGACCCGGCAGCGAGCTACGCCGGTTGTTATCTGCGTGTCCGCGATGTCGATGGATTGCACAGTCAGTGGGCGCGAATCGGTCTGCCATCCAACGGGATTCCACGGCTGGGGCCGATTCGGGATCAGCCGTGGGGGATGCGGGAGTTTCATCTTGTGGATCCCTCCGGCAATGTGTTGCGGGTGGGTTGGCCGATTTCCGACGAGGCAGCCGAGTGAGTGTAGATGTTGCCGTGGAGTCGCCCGTGCCGTTGTCCCGTCGCTTTGCGTTCATTGCCGCCTGCGCGATGGCGTTGGGTGTCGCCCTGGGGGCGTTCGGCGCGCATGGGCTCAAGGCTCATGTGAGTGTGGACCGGCTTGCGGTGTTCGAGACCGGTGTGCGCTATCACCTGTTCCATGCACTGGGTTTGTTTGCCGTGGCTTGGGCCGTCGATCGATGGCCGCAAGCGGGCATGATCCGGGTTGCCGGTTGGCTGCAGATCGCGGGTGTGGCGGTGTTTTCCGGCAGTCTTTATCTGTTGGTGCTGACCGATACGCCGTGGCTGGGCGCCGTCACGCCGTTTGGCGGAACGGCGCTGATCGCCGGTTGGTGCCTGCTGGCCGCCGGCCTGTGGCGCGCGGGTACGGCTTGAGCGTCCGGGGCGGCTTGGTGAAAACACCGCCCCGGTGTGGCGACCGTCATTCGGGACGCTTCAGCCCGTAGGTGACTTCGACGGTTACACCGACGGTCGTCTCGCCCGCGGCGATCGGTGTGCCCATGGCCGACTCGGAGGCCATCATCCGCATCATCGGCATGGGTCCCGGTCCGCTGCTGCCACCTTCGATGATGCGTATTACCGGCCCGACGCTGGCACCGGCGGCTTGTGCGTAACGCTCGGCACGGCTACGGGCATCGGCGATGGCCGCATCGCGTGCCTGATCCAGCAATGCGGAGTCGTCGGCGACGCGGAACTGGATGCCGTGGATCTGGTTCGCACCGGCGGCGACCAGAGCATCCAGCACCGGACCAAGGTCGTCCACCGGTTGCACGGTCACCGAGAGAATCTGGCTGGCGACATAGCCGGCCGGCTCCGGCTGGCCACCCTCTTGTTGCGGGCGATAGTCGGTGGTGAGCGACAGGCTGCCGGTTTGCACCCGGGCATCGTCCACGCCGTGGGATTTCAAGGTTTCGAGCAGCCGACGGGCGGTATCGGCATTGCCGGCCATGGCCTGCGCGGCGCTCTCGTTGCGGGTTTCCACACCCACCTGGACCACCGCCTCGTCGGGGCGGGCGCGGGCTTCGCCTTCACCCTGGACCTGGATCATGGGTGCCATACCCCGCCCTTCGTGGCGCGGCTGGCCGACGGCGGCACCGGGGAGCCAGGCACCAGCGGTGACCGCCAGCATCAGGGCGGCGGGAATCAATCGAGAAACCGGTTTGTCCATGCAAAGCACTCCTCGAGCGCGGGTAAAGAGTCAACAAACGCTTAGCGTGTAGGATTTGACTGACCGCCGCCTGAATGGCTGCGGCACAGGCTACCCTCATGGACGGCCCGGGTGCGTGGCGGTTCCGGGACCTGACTGGAAAAAAGGTGGCAACCCTGTGACGGACGGCGCGGTCTTTTGGTCGTTCAGGAGGCTGTTAGCCTTAGGCGGTAGCCTCTTGGCGGGCGGCAAACGGGAGTTTCAATGATGACCCGACACTTGGCGTTGATCCTGGATGGACGACGCGCGCATGACGAGGCCATTCGGCTTGGGGTGACGGCGTTGCGCCAGGATGGGCATCAGGTGAGCGTGCGCGTCACCTGGGAGGGTGGTCAGGTGGACGAACTCGTGGCGGAAGTCCTCGGCCGCAAGCCGGACGTGCTGGTGGCCTGCGGCGGCGATGGCATGGTCAATGCGGTCGCTGCGGCCTTGGCCAACGTCGCAGAGGCACCGGCCATGGCCATCGTGCCCTTGGGGACGGCGAACGACTTCGCCTGCGCCGCCGGCATACCTCTGGATCCACAGCAGGCATTGCGGCTTGCTGCCGAGGGCCCCTCGCGGGCGGTGGATCTGGGCGCCTTGGGCGAGCGGGTATTCGTGAACCTCGCCAGCGCCGGGTTTGCCAGTGAAATCACCCAGGAGACATCCGATGAACTCAAGCGTCTGTTGGGTTCGGCGGCCTATCTGGTCAGCGGCCTGACGCGCTTTGGCGCCGTACATGGTGCGCCGGCGCGGGTTCGATCCGCGGGTTTCGAGTGGTCGGGCAGCTTTCTAGTGCTGGCGGTGGGCAATGGGCCGCAGGCCGGTGGCGGTCACCGCTTGTGCCCCGATGCCCGAATCGATGACGGGTTGCTGGATTTGTGCATTCTTCCCGATCCGCCGGAAGGCGAACGCCTGGCCACGCTCGCGCGGCTGATGAGCGACGGGCTCGTGGGTGTGCAGGATCGCCTCGTGATCCATCGGGCCGCGAACTACCACGTCAGTACAGACGCTCCGGTATCGGTGAATCTGGACGGCGAGCCCATGCAAGGTACAGAGTTGCGATTCTCGGTGCGTGCCGAAAGCCTGACCCTGATTCTGCCGCCAGATTGTCCGTTGGTGGCGTAGGGCGGACACACTGCACGCCTCAACCATGCACTGCGTAGAGGTTTTGCCGCATGACACTGACTCTTGTGGTGGGCAACGCCAATTATTCGTCCTGGTCTATGCGTCCCTGGGTGGCAATGCACAAACTGGGACTGGACTTCCGTACTCACCGTATCAGCTTGCATCCAGAGGTGTTCCCAACCGCCATCCAGGATTGGTCCCCCACGGGCAAGGTGCCCGTCCTGCATGACGATGGGCGTGTGATCTGGGATTCGCTGGCCATACTCGAATACCTCGCCGGGCAGTATCCGGACGCTGGCCTATTGCCCGGCGATGCCTATGCTCGGGCGATCGCACGCGCGGCCAGTGCTGAAATGCACAGCGGATTCGGCGAGTTGCGCAACCTGATGCCCATGAACTGCCGGGCTCGTGGACGACGGGTCGCCATGACGCCGGCTTTGGCCGCCGACATCGGGCGCATCCAGGCGCTGTGGGGCGATTGCCGTGGCCGTTTTGGCGGCGATGGCCCGTGGCTGTTCGGGCGTTTCTCGCTGGCTGATGCGATGTTTGCGCCGGTGGTCTCGCGGTTTGTCACCTACGGCGTGGCTTTGGATGAGACGGCAACCGGCTATGTCTCCACCTGGGCGCAAGAGCCTGCATATCAGGCCTGGGAGGCACTGGGACGAGAGGAGGCGGAAACCTTGCCGGTGGCCGAAGCGGGGACAGGACACTAGTCGCGCGTTGCGGGCCAAAAAAGGACGACATCCTTGTCTCCTCGTGGTCCGCGACTCCGGCGGCGGGAAATACGACACGTCCGCTCTCACGGACACCGGAGCCGCGATGACGCGCGCAATCGTCATCGCGGTGGCCAAGGCAAATAGCAGGCGTGGGGATACGCGTCAATAACACGTGAAAACTTCACAGGTCAAAGGTCATGGACCCAACAAAAAAGCCACGCGTGGACATACGCTACTGTACGCAATGCCGTTGGCTGCTCAGAGCTGCATGGCTTGCACAGGAGTTGCTGACAACGTTTGAGCAGGAGCTGGGCGAGGTGGCGCTGCGACCTGGAACCGGCGGCATTTTCGAGATCAGTGTCGATGGCCACTTGGTCTGGTCGCGCAAGAATGAAGGGCGCTTTCCCGAGGCCAAGGAGCTCAAACAGCGCGTCCGCGACCTTGTCGCCCCCGACCGTGGCCTGGGTCACTCGGACACCCCGGTTACGCGTTGAACACGCATTTTCATAGCCTACAAGGAGTGCACATGAGTGGGTTCGTCAACGAGTTCAAAGCGTTCGCCATGCGCGGCAATGTGGTCGACATGGCGGTGGGCATCATCATCGGTGCGGCCTTCGGTACGATCGTCCAGTCACTGGTCAACGATGTGATCATGCCGCCGATCGGTATGGTGTTGGGCAATGTCGATTTCACCGGTTTGTTCCTCCTGCTCCGCGAAGGGACGGTGCCTGGGCCGTATTCGACGCTGGCGGCCGCGCGTGAGGCCGGTGCGGTCGTCCTCGCCTACGGTGCGTTCTTCAATACTGTCATCAGTTTCCTCATCGTGGCCTTCGCGGTGTTCATGCTGGTGCGCGGCATGAACCGGCTGAAGGCCAAGGCCGAGGAGACGCCTCCGCCGCCGGCGGAAGTTCCTGCCGACGTCAAATTGCTTGCCGAAATACGCGATCTGCTCAAGAACGGGACGCAGAAATAGCGCCAAGCCGCGTTATCCTGGCGCTCTTGTTCCATTGTCGCGGAGCGTCCCGATGACTGGCCGCCGTCTTGCCTTTTTCATCTCTGATCGCACCGGCATCACGGCCGAGACGCTCGGCCACAGCCTGCTGACCCAGTTCGACGGGGTGGCGCTGGAGAAGGTCTCCATCCGCTTCGTGGACAGCATCGAGCGGGCCGAGCGCGCCCGCGAGCGGGTGGACCAGGCGTTTCGTGATACCGGCCTGAAACCGCTGGTTTTCAGTACCTTGATCACTGACGCCTACCGCGACATCGTCAAGCAGAGCCAGTGCCTGTTTCTGGATTTCTTCGATACGTTCCTGGTGCCGCTGGAGCGGGAGCTTGGCTTGCCCTCCAATCACACAGCGGGGCGCTCGCACGGCATGACCGATGTGGATGCCTACTCCTCCCGTATCGAGGCGTTGAACTTCACCCTGACGCACGACGATGGCGGGAGCATCAAGCGCCTGGAGGATGCGGACATCATCCTGGTGGGCATCTCGCGTACCGGCAAGACGCCGACCTGTTTGTACCTGAGCCTGCACTACGGCATCCGGGCGGCGAATTTCCCGCTCACGCCGGACGACCTGGAAGAGCTGCATCTGCCCAAGGCGCTGCAAGGTTTCAAGACCAAGCTGTTCGGGTTGACCACCGACCCGGCGCGGCTACATCAGATCCGCCAGGAACGGCTGCCCAACAGCCGCTACGCCTCGCTCAGCCAGTGCGATTTCGAAACCCGCCAAGCGGAGGCCTTGTACCGCCGCTATGGCATTCCCCACCTGCGCACTACGTTGAAATCCATCGAGGAAATCGCCGCGACGATCATCGATCTTGCGGACTTGACGCACCGCAAGGTGTACCATCGCCCACCGCTGCATACGTGAACCCTCCGGCTTGAGCGGGGACGGCAGGCCCGTCGCCGCGGTCCGCTTCACTGGCGACCGGTCGGGGGCGGGAAGGGGCAGGGCATGACGGCCGCCGCCGGATCGTTGCATCCGGCCGGTGTGTTCAGACTGAACTCGAGTGAAAGAGGATTACACGATGAAACAGCCCGTACGCGTCGCCATCACCGGAGCCGCCGGCAACATCGGCTACGCCATGGCCTTCCGGATCGCCGCCGGCGGCATGCTGGGCCCGGATCAGCCCGTGATCCTGCACCTGCTGGAGATCACACCGGCGCTCAACGCGCTGCAGGGCGTCGTGATGGAGCTCAATGACTGCGCATTCCCGCTGCTTGCCGGCATCGTCGCCACCGACGACTTGAAGACGGCGTTCAGCGACGTGGACTTCGCAATGCTGGTCGGCGCCCGTCCGCGCGGCCCGGGCATGGAGCGCAAGGACTTGCTGTCGGCCAATGGCGCCATTTTCGGCCCCCAGGGCAAGGCGCTGAACGACCATGCATCGCGTGATGTGAAAGTGCTCGTCGTCGGCAACCCGGCCAACACCAATGCGCTGATCGCCGCCGCCAACGCGCCGGACCTGGATCCGCGCCAGTTCACCGCCATGACCCGGCTGGATCACAACCGCGCCTTGTCGCAGTTGGCCGACAAGACCGGCACCCACGTCAACGACATCAAGCGCATGACGATCTGGGGCAACCATTCCTCGACCCAGTACCCGGACCTGAGCCAATGCACGGTCAAGGGGCAGCCGGCGGCCGAATTGGTCGAGCAGGAGTGGTACCGCAATACGTTCATCCCCGAGGTGCAGCAGCGCGGGGCGGCGGTCATCAAGGCGCGCGGTGCCTCCAGCGCGGCCTCGGCGGCGTCTGCGGCCATCGACCACATGCGCAGCTGGGCCCAGGGTACGCGCGATGGCGATTGGGTGAGCATGGGCGTGCCCTCCGACGGCAGCTACGGTATCGCCGAGGGTGTGATCTACTCCTATCCCTGCGTCTGCAAGAACGGCAAGTATGAGATCGTCCAAGGGCTGTCGATCGACGATTTCAGCCGTGAGCGGATGCAGGCCACCGACAGTGAGTTGCGCGAGGAGCGCGCGGCGGTCGAGGATTTGCTCAAGGGTTGAGTGTCGCAGCTCAAGCCAACGAAAACGGCGCGGCCCTCCGCGCCGTTTTCGTGTGCGCGGCCGTCTACACTAAGCGACTGACAACAAAGGAGGCGTGATGATGGCCCTCAATGGCAATGTGGCCTTGGTGACCGGCTCGACCAGCGGTATCGGTTTGGGCATCGCCCGTCATCTGGCCGCTTGTGGCGCCGACGTCATGCTCAACGGTTTTGGCGATGCCGGGGAGATCGAGCGACTGCGTGCCGGTTTGGCTGCTGAATACGGTGTGCGTGTCGGGTACTCCGATGCGGATATGTCTCAGCCTGCGGCCATCGCGGCGTTGGTTCGTCGTGTGGAGTCGGATTTCGGTCGGCTGGATGTATTGGTGAACAATGCCGGCATTCAGTACACCGCGCCGGTTCAGGATTTCCCGGATGATCGGTGGGATGCGATCATCGCGATCAATCTGTCGTCGGCGTTTCATGCCATCAAGCATGCTTTGCCGGGTATGCAGGCGCGGGGCCGCGGCCGGATCGTGAATATTGCCTCGGCCCATGGGCTGGTGGCGTCGCCGTTCAAGTCGGCTTATGTTGCCGCCAAGCATGGGTTGAATGGGTTGACGAAGGTGGTTGCGCTGGAGAATGCGGCCAGTGATATCACGTGCAACGCCATTTGCCCGGGTTGGGTGCTGACGCCGCTGGTTCAGAAGCAGATCGATGCCCGCGCTGCGGAGGCGGGCTGTTCCGCGGCGCAGGCGGAGCGCGAGCTGCTGGCTGAGAAACAGCCGTCGCTGCGGTTTACCACGCCGGAGCAGATCGGGCACATGGTGGCGTTCCTGTGCGGTCCCGGTGGCGCCAACATGACTGGCCTGTGCTGGTCGGTGGATGGTGGCTGGACGGCGCAGTAGCGACTGACGATCCGGCTGGGTCCTTGGCCGGCCCCCGTCGCATCGCCCAACCTCCGCCTTTCGGGGCTGGCGGGGTCTTGGTCCGACGCGCTGTGAACACGTCCGTGTGAGCTCGACGGCCGCATCCCTGCGGCCGACGGTCTGACCAAGACCCCGCCAGCCCCGAAAGGCTCGCCTCAGTGGGTGTTCTACGGTGCGCTAAACGGGCTTCGAGCCATGTCTGGTCGCCAGATTTCCAACAGAGATGGTTGAGTTTAGTAATTGTGCGCCGCACCATGCTTTGAACTGAGTTCCCTCGGAGCAGCGGGATGCGTGAATGGTTGCGGTGGCGGCGGGGTATTCGAGCCAAGCCGCTGGCCTTGGCGCTGCAAGGTGGCGGAGCGCACGGTGCCTTTACCTGGGGTGCGCTGGAGGTGCTGCTCGATGAGCCGCGGGTGTCGATCGGTGCGCTATGCGGGACCAGTGCCGGTGCGATGAATGCGGTGGTCGTGGCACAGGGCTTGGTCGAGGGCGGGCCGGCCCGGGCGCGGGTGTTGCTGGAGGTGTTCTGGTCGCGCGTGGCGGGGTTGAGCTGGGGGTCTGGGATCGATGCGGGTCTGCGCCATCACTGGCTGATGCTGCTCAGTCACTGGTTGTCGCCGTATCAGCTCAATCCACTCAATCACAATCCGCTGCGCGACCTGCTCGCCGATATCGTCGATTTTGAGGCCTTACGCCGCCCGTCAGCACCGCGGTTGTATATCGCGGCGACGGAGGTTCGTCGTGGGCGGGTGCGGGTTTTCGATAACGCCACGTTGTCCCTGGATGCGGTTTTGGCGTCGGCGTGCCTTCCTCAGTGGTTCCAGGCGGTGGAAATCGACGGTGAGGCTTATTGGGATGGGGGGTTCACCGGCAATCCCGTGTTGTATCCGCTCATTGAGCAAGGCAGGGGCGGCGATGTCCTGCTGGTACAGCTCAATCCTTCGGTCCGTGACCGGGTGCCGCGCGATCCTCAGGCGATTGCCAGCCGGGTCAATGAGATCACCTTCAATGCGGTGTTGATGAGCGAGCTGCGCCTGCTGACGACGCGCGGCCGTGCGGGCAGTCGAGTGCGTCTGCACCGTATCGTCAGCGATGAGCTGGTCACGGCGTTGTCCATGGCTAGTAAGCTGAATCCAAACGCCGGCTGGCTGGATACCTTGCGTAGTCATGGTGCCGATGCGGCCCGGAACTGGTTGGCCGGCCATGCAGATGATATCGGCCGGCGGGCGAGTTTCGACCCGCGTTCGCTGTTCACTGACGACTGATACCGCCTGCCCTTTTCGGCCGCGTGTCCTGCGCCGCCGCGCAATAGTCAGCATTGACATTTCCAAGATACGGTGCCGCAGGTATTTGGTAATCTAATTGTCGCTCGTGAAACCAATATCATCATGCGAGTGCGGTTCTACTGGAGGGAGACAGCTCATGCGTTATGAGGACTTCTACCGTCGCTCGATCGACGAGCCGGAAGCGTTCTGGGGCGAAGAGGCCAAGCGCATCGATTGGCACACGCCGCCCCGGCAGGTGCTGGATTATTCCAATCCCCCCTTCCGCCGCTGGTTTGTCGGTGGAACCACCAATCTCTGTCATAACGCGGTGGACCGTCATCTGGACACGCGTCCGGATCAGACGGCGCTGATCTATCGCTCCACCGAAACCGACGAGCAGCGTCTATACACGTTTCGCGACCTGCATCGCGAGGTGAACCAGGTTGCCGCCGCGCTGCAGGCGCTGGGTGTGGGCAAGGGCGATCGCGTCGTCATCTACATGCCGATGATTGCCGAGGCGGTGTTTGCCATGCTCGCCTGTGCCCGCCTGGGAGCGGTACATTCGGTGGTGTTCGGTGGCTTTGCCGCACCCAATCTGGCGGTGCGTATCGACGATGCCCGGCCCAAGGTGCTGGTGACTGCCGATGCCGGCATGCGCGCGGGCAAGCCGGTTCCATACAAGCATTTGGTGGACGAGGCGTGCCAGTTGGCCGAGCACCCGCCGGCCACGGTGGTGATCGTCAATCGCGGGTTGGGTGTCGATGTGCCGCGCACGGAAGGTCGCGATCTCGACTATGGCGAACTCGTCGCCCGCCATGCCGGTGCACAGGTGGCGTGCGAGTGGCTGGAGTCGAACGAGCCCAGTTATGTGCTCTACACCTCCGGCACGACCGGCAAGCCCAAGGGCGTGCAGCGCGATGTCGGCGGCTACGCCGTGGCCCTGGCCGCGTCGATGGCCCATGTCTACGGCGCCAATCCCGGCGAGACGATGTTCACCACCTCGGATATCGGCTGGGTCGTGGGTCACTCGTACATCGTCTACGGTCCGTTGATCCATGGCATGGCGACAGTGGTTTACGAGGGGCTGCCGATCCGCCCCGATCCGGGTATCTGGTGGGAGATCGTCGAGGAGCACGATGTCTCGGTCATGTTCAGCTCGCCCACGGCGATTCGCGTGCTGAAGAAGCAGGATCCGGCCTATCTCAAACGGCATGACCTCTCCAGCCTGCGCTACTTGTTCCTGGCCGGCGAGCCGTTGGATGAGCCGACCAGCCGCTGGATTTCCGACGCGCTGGGTGTCCCGGTCATCGACCATTATTGGCAGACCGAAACCGGCTGGGCGATGCTCAGCTATCTGCCGGGAGTGGACTTGAAGCCCAACCGCTTCGGCTCGCCCGGCTTTCCCAACTACGGCTACGACATCCGCGTCATCGATGAGATTACAGGCCAGGACTGCGCCGCTGGCGAGAAGGGCGTGCTCACCGTGGTGCCGCCCCTGCCGCCGGGTTGCCTGAGCACCGTGTGGGGCGATGACGAGCGTTTCATCAAGAGCTATTTCTCCACCTTCAATGCGCTGCTTTACAGCTCGTCGGACTGGGCGGTTCGCGATGCCGAGGGCTATTTCTTCATCCTCGGGCGCACCGACGATGTGATCAATGTCGCCGGCCATCGTCTCGGCACGCGGGAGATCGAAGAGGCCGTCTCGGCGCATGCGGCGGTCGCCGAGGTGGCCGTGGTCGGGGTGCACGATGAGCTCAAAGGGCAAGTGCCGGTGGTCTTCGTCACCGTCAAATCGCCCGAGCGCCTGCAGACCGACGAGGGTCGCGCTGCACTGGAGCGGGAGATTCTCGCCAAGGTGGTCGAGATGCTCGGTGCGGTGGCGCGGCCGGCCAGGGTTCATTTCGTCAATGCGTTGCCCAAGACCCGCTCGGGCAAGCTGTTGCGCCGTTCCATACAAGCGGTGGCAGAGGGCCGGGACCCGGGCGATCTGTCGACGCTGGACGACCCCGGCTCCCTGGACGAGGTCCGTCGCGTCATCGGCCGTTGATGGGTCAGGACAACATCGGAGATTCACATGGCAAAACCTGATTCGGCAGGTGCACGGTTCAAGCAGGCCGTGCGCGAAGAGCGCCCGCTGCAAGTCATCGGCGCGGTGAACGCATATTTCGCCCGGCTCGCCGAGCACAGCGGCTATCGCGCGCTGTACCTCTCCGGCGGTGGGGTGGCCGCCTGTTCGTGCGGGATTCCGGACCTGGGCATCACCACGCTGGAGGATGTCGCCACCGAGGCACGGCGGATTACCGATGTGACGGACTTGCCGCTGCTGGTCGATATCGATACTGGTTGGGGCGGGGCCTTCAATATCGCCCGCGCCATCCGTACGCTGGATCGGCTCGGGGTGGCGGCGGTGCATATCGAGGACCAAGTGCAGCAGAAGCGCTGCGGGCACAGGCCCAACAAGGCCATCGTGGCCCAGGATGAAATGGTCGACCGCATCAAGGCCGCGGTCGATGCTCGTTTGGATGCGGACTTCGTCATCATGGCGCGCACCGATGCCCTGGCGGTCGACGGCCTGCAGGCGGCGATCGACCGCGCCGGTGCCTGCGTGGAGGCCGGTGCTGACATGATCTTCCCCGAGGCGGTCACCGAACTGGCCATGTACCGCCAGTTTGCCGAGGCGGTCGATGTGCCGGTGCTGGCCAACATCACCGAGTTCGGTTCGACGCCCTTGTTCACCGTGGATGAGCTGCGTGAAGCCGGGGTGGCCTTGGCACTTTATCCGCTGTCGACCTTCCGCGCCGCCAGCAAGGCAGCGCTGGAGGTCTATCAGGCCATCCGCCGCGATGGCACCCAGCAGCGGGTCGTGGAGCGCATGCAGACCCGGGCCGAGCTGTACGACCACCTGGGTTATCACGATTACGAGCGCAAGCTCGACGCCTTGTTCGCCAAGGGGCGATGAGCCCCCGCGGACGTCATATCACCCTGGAGACACACGTATGAGCCAGGAAAACAGCGGGCTGCCCAAGCCCAAAAAGTCGGTGGCCTTATCGGGGACCGCCGCCGGCAACACTGCTTTGTGCACGGTCGGCCGCACCGGCAACGACTTGCATTACCGCGGCTACGACATCCTCGATATCGCCGATACCTGCGAGTTCGAGGAAATCGCTCACCTGCTGGTCCACGAGAAGCTGCCCAACCGCGCCGAGCTTGCCGCCTACAAGGCGCGGCTGCGCGCCCTGCGCGGTCTGCCGCAGGCCGTCCGCGGCACTCTGGAACAGCTGCCGGCGGCGGCCCACCCCATGGATGTGCTGCGCACCGGGTGCTCCGCCTTGGGCTGCGCGCTGCCCGAGCGCGATGACCACAGTGTCGCTGGTGCCCGCGATATCGCCGATCGCCTCATGGCCTCGTTCGGCTCGATGCTGCTGTATTGGTACCACTACAGCCACAACGGCAAGCGTATCGAGGTGGAGACCGATGACGACTCCATCGGCGGACACTTCCTGCACCTGTTGCATGGCAAACCGGCGTCGGCGGCGTGGGTGCGGGCGATGCACACCTCGCTCAACCTCTACGCCGAGCACGAGTTCAACGCCTCCACCTTCGCCGCCCGCGTGATTGCCGGCACCGGCGCGGACATGCACGGCGCCATCACCGGGGCCATCGGCGCGCTGCGCGGGCCCAAACACGGCGGTGCCAATGAGGTGGCCTTCGATATCCAGGGCCGCTACGCCGACCCCGACGAGGCGGAAAAGGACATCCGCGAGCGGGTTGCACGCAAGGAGATCGTCATCGGCTTCGGTCACCCGGTGTACACGGTGGCCGACCCGCGCAACCAGGTAATCAAGCGCGTCGCCAAACGGCTGTCGGAGGAGGCGGGGAGCATGAAGCTCTATGCCATTGCCGAGCGTATCGAGTCGGTCATGTGGGAGATGAAGTCGATGTTCCCCAACCTCGATTGGTTCTCGGCCGTGAGCTACCACATGATGGGTATTCCCACCGCCATGTTCACACCGCTGTTTGTGGTCTCGCGCACCTCCGGCTGGACCGCCCATGTGATCGAGCAGCGCATCGACGGCAAGATCATCCGCCCTTCGGCGAACTATGTCGGGCCCGAGGATGTGCGCTTCGTGCCCATCGACGAGCGCCCCTGACGAACTCCATTTCAGTCAACCGGCGGCTGTGCCGCCAACACCGAAACGACGAGGAACACCATGTCTGCCCACGATATCCGCGACGCCAAACGACCGGCATTCGATGAGGTCTTGCGGTCCATCACCGATTACGTCATGAACTGCGATGTCACCCGCTCGGCCCTGGCCATGGAGACCGCTCGTTACTGCCTCATGGATACGCTGGGATGCGGGCTGATGGCGCTGGCCCACCCGGAATGCACCAAGCTGATGGGGCCGGTCGTGCCCGGCGCCACCATGCCCGGCGGCGCGCGGGTACCCGGGACCTCGTTCGAGCTCGATCCGGTCACGGCGGCCTTCAACATTGGCTGCATGATTCGCTGGCTGGACTTCAATGACACCTGGCTTGCGGCCGAGTGGGGTCATCCGTCCGATAACCTCGGCGGCATCCTGGCGGTGGCCGACTATCTGTCGCGCAAGCGCGTGGCCGAGGGCCAAGCGCCGCTGACGATGCGGGAGGTGCTCGCCGGGATGGTCATGGCGCACGAGATCCAGGGCGTGACCGCGCTGGAGAACAGCTTCAACCGCGTCGGTCTGGACCATGTGATGTTGGTGCGCATTGCCTCCACCGCAGTGGTGGCAAAGATGCTCGGCGGCACGCGTGAGGAGGTGCTCAACGCCGTCTCTCATGCCTGGATCGACGGCTCCGCGCTGCGCACGTATCGCCATGCGCCGAATACCGGTTCGCGCAAGAGCTGGGCTGCCGGCGATGCCACGGCCCGTGCCGTACGGTTGGCGCTGTTCGCGCTAAAGGGCGAGATGGGTTATCCCTCGGCGTTGACGGTGAAAACCTGGGGCTTCCAGGATGTGTTGTTCAAGGGCAATCCGCTGCGCTACAGCCAGCCCTTTGGCACGTATGTGATGGAGAACGTGCTGTTCAAGATCAGCTTCCCGGCGGAGTTTCACGCGCAAACTGCGGTGGAGTGCGCCATGGCTTTGCATCCGCTGGTCAAGGACCGATTGGATCAGATCGAGCGCATCGATATCGAGACGCAGGAAGCGGGGGTGCGCATCATCGATAAGACCGGTCCGCTGGACAATTACGCCGACCGCGATCATTGCATCCAGTACATGGTGGCGGTGCCGCTGATCAAGGGCTCGCTCACGGCCGATGACTATTCCGATGCCGTTGCCGCCGACCCGCGTATCGATGCTTTGCGTGCCAAGATGACGGTGAAGGAGAATCCGCGCTTCACCCGCGAGTACCTGGAGTCCGACAAGCGCTACATCGGCAACAGCATCCAGGTGTTCTTTACCGACGGCAGCAGCACGGACAAAATCAGCATCGATGCGCCGATCGGTCACCGTACGCGGCGCGAAGCGGGTATCCCGCTGCTGGTGTCCAAGTTTGAGAACGCCCTGGCCGGTAAGCTCTCGCCCAAGGCCTGTCGTACGCTCGCCGGCTTGTGCGCCGATCAGTCCAAGCTGGAAGCGACGCCGGTCAACGCCTTCATGGATTTGTGGGTGGTGTGATCCTCGGCCAGG
>CBFGWV010000042.1:0-23729 GCA_965652545.1 uncultured Candidatus Competibacteraceae bacterium
CGAATGCACTGGCCACTGCTGCGTATAGAGGCTGCGGTTACGACGGGATCTTTCGTCAAAACGTCGCATGCGCCTTTCGGCATATGGCGGCGGGCGCATGCTCGTGATTACTGCATTGCAGCAGATCGCTGACCGGCGGAGACTGTGTCGCAGCTGTTCCTCAAGAGCGCCGGTAATAACCAGAGTCAAAGGCCTAGCCCATCCCGCAAGTAAGCCGAACAGCTCATTTTCCTGAGCCCTGAACAGAAAAACTGCTTATATTCCGCTCGCCCTCTGAGGCAATAGACATTAAGAGCGCTTCACTCCATCAGGACAAGAAACCCTATTCGCTAGCTTTCACCGTGAAAATGCAGGCTAAGTGCTGCCCTTCGACAACAACCGTACAAAACGCGATCTGTGCAGGATCAAGACCCAACAGAAAGTCTCCGGCACGTTCAGGGTGCACAGCACTTCGCCCGTATCCGCAGCCACATCTCCACCGCACGCAAACAGGGCCAGCACCTCATCGACGTCATCCGCTCACCTCCTCCGGACAACCCTGGGGCCTCTGTCTCCACTGCGTGAAAGTTGCCTCACCTTATGTGCTGCCGAACAATAGCCTCCACACGTTTTGCTTCCTCAATCGCAAAGCTTGGAATACGTACTAGGACACTTCTTTCGCTATTTTTAAACGCATAGTTCGACAACCAATTGTTGCTACCGATAATGCAATACGCATTATCAACCACAAGTACCTTCTCATGATTTGCGAACTTCGCAACCATGACCCGAGCTTTATCGAGACTGCCGAGAAAGCTTAGTGCGGACTTGGCGGTTGGAGTCATTTCGTGACCGCAGCTTGACTCCCAACCGAAACCGATAAATATACGAACACCCCTCTTTACCGCGGCGCGAAGGAGCTGTTGGATTGCGGCGTCGAGCAGAGGGCTTCCGAGCCAGCCAGAGAGTATGTAGACGTTGCTCCTCGCCTCCGCGAATGCGCGCTTCAACACATTGAGGTGCTCATGGCCAGCGATGACTTCTAGCGATGCGCTCGAAGTAGTGAGCGCATCTCTCAGCACCTGCGCCTGTCTGTCTGTGATGTCATTCGACGCGAGGATTGACTCAACACGGCGCTTTAGATCATCAATCTCCACATCTTTACTGCGCAAGTTCGAAGTGAGCGATGCGAGCCAGTTGCAGACACTGTAAGTTCCCCAGCAGAAGAACAGCTGAACCAACACCAATGGCAACATAAAGACGGCTAGAACAGTCCACACTGTCCAAGCTAAGCAAACCCAGAAGGCAGCCTTCCTACCTCTTGATGCGTACGCCACAACGACGGAGGCGATCACGAAGAGCTGCCAGATCACGACTTCCATGGATCGCCTCAGAAAGTGGTGTAGAGTCTACAGTTGACAAGGCGGAATCGGGCCGATTCGGAGTATACCGACTCCATATAACACCTCCCACGGGTTGCATGAACTCGGCTCGATCATATCCACTTGAGGTCTTCGCCTATAAATCGAACAAATGACACTGAGGTAGGCGTCACAGATCTGAGACACCACGGAAATGACTGACCATTCAATTAGTTAAACATCTCTTCGTTTACAAGCGTGTCATCTGACCAACCCAGCGGTTCATCATTGCTTTTCCTTGCCAGTGCACAGCCAGCCTCAGCCCCAGGAGCGCTTCATGCTTCCTCACACAGACCGGCGGCTATCAGGCGATCCAAGCTTAGCAGTCCCGCCAACTTGTCGGTGCTACATGGATTCTGTATAGCATTGTTAGCACCGACTGGACAGGCAGATTCGATGCCGCCGGATCGGCCACAGGGGTGGGCTCCATGTGCCATGATCGGTCGGGGCGGTTGCGGGTGATTTTGCGGCCGGGCCGGGCGCGCTCAGGATGGCCGCCCGTTGGGCGGCTACCGGTTGAAAACCGGTGATCCCAGGGGTGGTCCCAGGGTGCGAGCGGTTTGATGTTGCGGAGCCGTTCCGTCGGACCGTTGCCGATGTCGCAACGGCATGTCGGTGTGTTCGTTTCGTTGATGACTACTCCCGCACCGGCTTTTTCGCCAACTTCCGCTGTAGCGTCCGCCGATGCATGCGCAACGCCCTTGCGGTTGCGGAGATGTTTCCGTCGTTCTCGGCCAGTACGCGCTGAATGTGCTCCCAGGCAATGCGGTCGACGGGCCAGGGTTGTTCGCCGACGGGGTGGTCGGGGTCGCCCTGCTCGCGGGCGAAGGCGGCGACGACGGTGTCGGCGTCGGTGGGTTTGGCCAGGTAGTGGATGGCGCCCAGTTTGATGGCTTCGACGGCGGTGCTGACGCTGGCATAGCCGGTGAGCACGACAGTGACGATGTGGTGCTGGGCCAGCCAGGGCACGAGCATGAGGCCGGACTCGCCAGGCATGCGCAGGTCGACGACGGCGTGGGTGGGCCGGCGGGCTCTGACGGCGGCACGGGCGGCGTCAGCATCGCCGGCGGTGCGCGCGGGCCAGCCGCGTCGGGTCAGGGCGGTGGCGAGGACCTGGGCGAAAACCTCGTCATCGTCCACCACCAGGACGTCGGGTGTCTCGTTCATCGGCATTTACTCTATCGTGGATACGGAAACCAGCGGCAGGCGCACGCGGGTGGAGGCGCCGCCGGCGTCCCGGTTTTTCAGTTGTACACCGCCACCAAGGCGCTCGAGGACGGCACAGGCCAGCAGCACGCCGAATCCTCGCCCTTCGGGGCGTGTGGTCACCGGTTCGCGCCCCAGCCGGGACAGCACGTGCTCGGGAATGCCCGGGCCTTCGTCGTCGATGATCAGCTCGAGTACGCCCTCACGCACCCGCGCCTGCACGGTGACCCGCGCGGGCGAGGCTTGGGCGGCGTTGTCGAGCAGGTTGTACAAAGCCTGTGCCAAGGCGTCGTCGGCCAGGAAGCGGATGTCGGGCAACGGGTCGATGTCCAGGACGATTTCGGTACGCGGGTGGTGCAGTTGCCAGCGCGAGAGCACCTCGTCGAGGTACGCCGGCAGGTGTTGCGCGGCACCGCTTTCGGCGGGTGCGCAGCCAGCCTGGTCGAGCAGTCGGCGGCTGACTTGTTTGCAGCGATCGAGCTGCCCGCGCAAGGTGGCGAGCTCGCTCTGGAACTGGGCATCGTCGGGGGCGTGACGCGCCAGTTCCCCAGCCAGCACCTGGATGGTCGACAGCGGCGTCCCCAGATCGTGCGCCGCACTGGCCGCCTGGGTGGCCAGCGCCAGGATCTTCTCATCGCGCAGGGCCTGCTCGCGTGCGCGGGCGAGCTCCTGGTCGCGCCTGCGCAGGCCGTTGGCCATGCGCACCACGAACCAGGCCACGCCCATGGCGCAGATGACGAAGCCGAACCACAGGCCGACGATTTGATAAGGGATGACGTGGTCGGGTATGGCCATGGGTTTGTAGACGACGAGCAGGCCGCTGAACGCGGCAACTACCAGGGCGGTCAGGGCGCCGGTGTAGGCGGCCGGCAACACGGCGGCGGCGATAGTCAGGGGGAGCAGAAACAGCACGGTGAACGGGTTGGTCGCCCCACCGGCCAGGGCCAGCACCAGGGCGAGCTGGATGACATCCGCGGTCAACTGCACGAACAGCTCGCGGTCGCCGACCGGGGTCTGCCGGCGACCGCGCAGGCGCAACATGGTCAGGCCATTGATCAGCGCCAGCCCGCCGACCAGGGCGAACAGGGGCCCCATCGGCAAGCCGACGCCCATGAACGCGCCGGTGACCACAAGCACGATCGTCTGTCCGGCCAGGGCGAAGGTACGAAGGATGACCAACTGTTCAAGGCTGTGCTGCTGACTCGTCACGGACTCTACCTTGGGCTGCAGGTCACACACTCTCGATTAAACCAGCAGCGTTCAAGAACTATTCGCATCGGGCTCCGGTCATCTACCCTGCCGCCTGGACACAAGGAACGATAATGAACAACGCAAGAACACGCTCCCCGAACTACATTCGCCATTTGCTCGCCTTGGCACTGGTGCTGCTGCTTGCCGGCTGCCAGATGCCGCCTCCCGCCCCCCAATCCTCCACCGACACCGCCAAAATCGACCGCCTGCTGGTTCTCATCGACCAGCGGCTGGATGTCGCCCCCATGGTGGCCCAGGCCAAGTGGAACTCCGGTGCCCCCATCAGCGCCCCGGAGCGTGAGGCGCAGATCCTCCAGCAAGTGGCCGCGGAGGCCGCGGCGGCGGGGGTAGACCCGGCGTTTGCGCACGACTTCTTCCAGGCCCAGTTCGAGGCGAGCAAGGAGTTTCAGGAGCGTCAACATGCGCAATGGCGCAGCGAGGGCCAGCCGCCGTTCGCCTCCGCGCCCGACCTGGGTCGCGATGTGCGCCCGCTCCTGGATGCGCTCACGCCGCAGTTGATCGTCGCACTGCGCGATGTGCAGCCGTTCATCGCCAACGAGGATGCCGTGGCCTACATCCACGAGGTGGCGCCGGGCATCGTCCGCGGTGACTTCAACGGCAACCCGCGCGCCATCGCCCTGGCGCCGCTGACCGGGCAATAGACCCCGTCAGCGATCCCACACGGGCTCGCTGAACGTCGGGTCCGTGTGCAACGCCCAATAGTGATCGCGGATCCAGCGGGTGAGCGGCCCGGGCCGGCCATCGCCGACCACGACGCCATCGATACGTGTCACCGGCATGATGCCCCCGGCCGTGCTGGTGACGAACACCTCGCCGGCCGTACGCACTCGCGCGGCCGGTAGCGTGTGGCACTGGACGGCGAGGCCCAGTCGCGCGGCAATCTCCAACACCGTTCGCCGGGTGATGCCTTCGAGTACACCGCTCGCGGGCGTGGTGAGGCATTCGCCGTGTACGGCGAAGACATTGAAACCCGGCCCTTCGATCACATTGTCCTGGGCATCGACCAGCAATGCGGTCTCCGCGCCGCGATCGTAGGCCTGGAACAAGCCGCGCACCATGTCGAGCCAGTGGTAATTCTTCACCCGCGGGTCGACGGAGGCCGGGGGTATGCGCTGCGTCGGGACGATCGCCAGATCAAGCCCAGTTTCCTGTTTCTCCGGCGATGCAATCCACACGAACGGGATGGCGAAGGCGTAAAAGGCGTTGGCACACTCACGCGGGTCGCGCGTACCGGCCGGCGGAACACCGCGGGTGCAGATCATCTCCACATAGGCGTCGCCGAGGCCGGCGCTGTGCACACAATCGAACAACACCTCTCGAATCGCCGTCCGATCCAGGGGCAAGCGCATGCGCAGCTCGCGCATGCCTTGCTCGAAACGATCCAGATGATCGTCCAGACGGAAGAACCGCCCTTTCCACAGATGCGCCACATCATAGGTGGCATCGGAGTGCAGGAAGCCCCAGTCCAGGATCGGGATCCGGGCCTGCTCGATGGGCACGATGCGCCCATCGACGTAGGCGGCGCCGCGTTCGAATCCAGGTTGGGGTGTCATGGCTGGACCTCGCAAAAGTATCGGAATCAATCCACCCCTTGCGACGGGGGGGACGGTGTCTTGCCGGCCGCCCGTTTGAGGCGGATCTCGCGCACCGTGATGTACAAGGTTGAGGCAATGACCACACCCGCGCCCAGCATCGTCAAGCCGTTGGGGATATCGCCGAACAAGGCATATCCCAGCGCGATGGCGAAGATCAAACGGGTGTAGTCGATCGGCGACATGACCGCCGCGTCGCCCTCGGCCATGCCCTTGATGTACAGCCACTGGGTCAGGGTGCCGAGCACGCCCATGGCGGCCAGCAGCCCCAGGTCCGGCAGCGTCGGCCAGCGCCACACGAACAAGGCCGGCGGTATGGACAGCACCAGGCCGAGCACCGCCGACCAGGCCATCAGCGTCATGGTGGAGTGGTCGCGGGTCATGATCTTCATGCCGGTGACAGTCAGGGCAAAGAGAAACGACGCCGTCAGTGCGGCAGCCGCGGCCCAGCTGATCATCTGGCTGGACCCGGTCGGCTGCAGCATGAGCAACACCCCCAGAAACCCGACCACTGTCGCCGAGATGCGCCGCACCCCCACCCGTTCGCCGAGCACGAAGATTGCCAGCGGCACCAGCCACAGCGTGCGCGTGAACGATAAGGCGTTGGCCTCGGCCAGCGGCATGACCTGGTACGCGTAAAAGGCCAGGATCATGCCCACGGTACCGGCCGCGGAGCGAAACAGCAGAATGCCGGGGCGGCTGGTGCGGAACACGGCGATCGGATCGCGCAGCATCAGCGGCAGCAGCACGATCATCCCCGCCGCCTGGCGGTAGAAGGTCTGCAACGCCGCCGGGTAGTCGTCGCCGAGAAACTTGATGAGCGTGGTCATGACCGTGAAGGTCAAGGCCGAGAGCAACATCCACAACGCCCCGCGAAGATTGCGCGGCTGGCGGGCGAAGGCGGTGGCCAGGCGATTCACAGCAGTCCCTTCATGGCGGCGGAAGCTCCAGCATACGCCACAGAATGGCGGTGGCGCCCGGCGCCGCGGGAGAAATCAGGCCGCGGCGGCGTCCGATGCCTTGTGCACTGCGAAGTCGTCCTCAGCCACGCGGCGGGCCAGCGTAGCCACTGCCCGGGGCATCCACCACAGCGTAAAGATGCCGAACCCCAACCGCACCAGGTACAGAATGAAGAACAAGGCCAGTAGTCCCGGCTCACCCCAGTTCAGCGGCAACCACACCAGAATGAGCATGCCGGCATACAGAGCGGCCACACTGCCGGACTCCAGGAACATCAGCTCCTCGCCCGGCTCGCTGGCACGGATCCGCCAAGCACCGAATACACCGCCGCCTAACCGCCAGAGTGCATCCAGCCCGGCCAACCAGACGAAGGCCGGCTGGGCAATCACCGTGCGCCAGGACGCCATGCCGCTCTCCCCCGCTGCCGCCGCGACGGCGATCACCAGGAATGGCGAGCAGACCAGTGCAATGACCAGTATCACCAGCGGATTGGCGTCCTTACCCCGCTCGGGCCGTGTACCGGTGCCGTCCTCGAGGCCATCGCAGATGAGCAGCACATCGCTGGCGTCGTGATCGCGCTGATGGCTGGCGGCGATCCAGCGTTTGGCCAGCAGATAGCGCGGCACGTCCGCCACCACCGTCACCATAGCGTCGATCAGCATGAACAACAGCATCGCCTGCGGTGACCAGCCCAGGGCGAACAGGCCAACGAGCGGAATGAGCCCGGACGCGGCAATGTTGAACGCCCGATGCCGCGCCTCGCGCAGGCCGTGCTCGCGGTAATAGTGCACCGCCCGCGGCCCATTGCGGCGGGCACGGGCGATATCGGCGGCGCTGATCGTCACGGCCGATGCATTCTTGCGACGGGTCTTTCTGTGGGCCATGCGCAACAATCGTGTCCGGCGCGGGCGCTGTCAATTGATTGGCAGGCGTCAGCCCACTGTCAACCACAGCAGTCGATAGCCGTGATCGCGCATCTCCTTGGCTGCCTTGAGCTGGCTGCGCACGCGATCGTAGACGTCGTTCTGGCGCGGGTACAGGACACTCGCCATGGCGCTGACGGTCGCACCCGCGGCGTCGGCATCCAGCAGGCGCAGGTACATAGGCAACATGTCCCGCCGCGGCTTGGATTCGGTCACCTCCACGCCCTCCTGGGCGAGGGACCACTGGCGCGCCATCAAGGCCTCGCGAATGCGCCGCAACTGCGGCTCGATGGGCACGCGGCAGTCGAACTTGGCCCAGGCATCCCAGGCGGCGTCCATCGCCAGGACGGCGCGATCATCCCCCAGGTGGCGGTTGCCGCCGCCGTAGACGACGACGTTGACTTCGTTGAGAAAGACCAGTGCATCCGGAGCCTGAGCCAACGAGGGATCGACGATGCACTCGACCCCGAAGTCTGCGCCCAGGGCGTCCTCGATAGGCGTGGACGACCACTGCGTGCGGCCGAGAAAGTGCATGCGCGATTCGTACTGCTCGAGGCTCTCCCCGTCCAGGGCGGGCGGATCGTAGCGTGCGATGCGCCCGATCGGCGCATGTCGGGGCAAGGCCCCGCGCCTGGCCGCATCGAGCAGATCATGACGCAGCCCGGCATGGGCCTCGCGATAGCGCGGGTTGCGTCGCAAAAACTGCCAGGCCCAGCCCCGCCCATCGAGATCGTCGGGCCGGGGATATGACCCCGCGACCTGCCAGTCGGGCATTCCCCTCGGTGTCATTCCTTGTCTCCCCCAAGAACCCGGCCATACGCGACAGCGCCGGCACGGCAGATGGTAGCCGCGGCCGGCGCTGTCGGTTGCAACAAATTGTTAACGGGCTATTTGGGGCCGAACAGCAGCCACAGGATCAGGCCGAGAATCGGCAGCAGGACGATGACCACGACCCAGATGACCTTGGTGCCTGTCCCCGCGGAGCTCTGGACGATCTTGATGATGGCCCAGATGTCCAGGATGAGGATGATAAGGCCGAAAATACCGCCGACTTCGATTCCCATTTGTCATTCTCCTTTCAGATCCAGTACTCGAATACCCGGGCGCCGGTTTCCTTCAAACGCTGCCACAGTCCGCGCTCGCCCCACTGATCCAAGGTGATCTCGCGGCTGCGCTCGAGGTCTTTCTCGAACTGGGCCTCCAGTTTGCGTGCGAACGGCTCGCCGTAGACGATTACATTGACCTCGTCGTTGTGCAGAAAGCTGCGGTTGTCGAGGTTGCTCGAACCGACTGTGGACCAGCGGCTGTCGATGACTGCCGTCTTGGCATGCAGCATGGTGGTTTCGGTTTCGAAGATTCTCACCCCCGACTCCAGCAGCTCGCCATAGGTGGACCGCGACGCGTTCAGGACGATCTCCACATCGGTGAATCCCGGCACCAGCACCCGCACATCCACCCCGCGCTGCGCCGCCGCCTGCAACTGTTCGATGAAAACCGACCCGGGTACGAAGTAGGCCTGTGTAATCCAGATTCGTTCCCGTGCACGGTTCATGGCATCGATGTAGACCGAGTAAATGGGCGACACCTCGGCATTGCCGCCCTCGGCGGCGACCACGGCCACGAGGTGATCCCCGGCGGGCTCGGGCACGATGATCTGGTCATCCACCGAGCCGACGAGCACGCCGCCAGCCTCCAGCCAGTTCTCGAAGAACACCCGCTCCAGCCCAGCCACGGCCGGGCCTTTGACCACGACATGCGTATCGCGCCAGCCCTCGGCGGCCATGTTGGGTGTGACGACCTCATCCGAGGTGCTGGAGTAGTTGTCGGAGATGTTGATGCCGCCGGTGAAGGCGATGCTGTGATCGATGATCAGCAGTTTGCGGTGATCGCGCGTGTTGGCCGCGAACGGGTTGCCACCTTCGGCCGGGTCGATGGGGTTGAACACCGCCACCTGGATACCGGCCTTGCGCATGTCCTCGAACACTGTCTTGCCCGTCTCCAGGCTGCCGACCGCATCGTAGAGCACACGGACGGCCACGCCGGCGCGGGCGCGGCGCTTGAGCTCGTCGGCAAACTCGAGGCCCACGCTGCCGTCTTCGAAAATGTACGTCTCCAGGTTGATCGACTCACGCGCCGCGGCGATGGCCTCGAGCATGCGCTCGTAGGTTTGCGGTCCATCGACCAGCGGTTCGACGGCGTTGTGCTGGTAGACCGGCAACCGGCGGTCCGATTCCGCCATTTCCACCAGGCGGCGGAAGGCGTACTGCGCCTCGTCGGTGTCCACCATGGCGATGGTCATGGGCTGCGCATCGGCGCCGCTCTCGGGCTGTGCAGTCGTCGCGCAGCCGGCGGCGACCAGCATCCACACGCCCATCGGGGCCAGCATCAGGACAGTCTGCTTCTTGTTTTGCATCAGCATCCTGCGACCTTTTTCTTGTACCCGTCCGACAAGCGGTTCGACGCCGAAAATGCGAATCGGTGCCAAACGGATTCGATGCGCTAAGGTAAGAAGCATGACCGAGACCCGCCCACCCACTCCGAGTCGCGCCCGTGCCGGCATGCTTTCCGCCGTGCTGGTGACGGCGCTGTTGGCCAGCTGTGCACAAGTGAACTTCCCGGTTGCGGCAGACCCGACAACCGAGGCCGCCGTCCTCGACCGGCTGTATTTCGGGCGCAACATCGGCGATACCGGGCAGGTCTCGGACGCGGATTGGCGCGCCTTTCTGGCCGAGATCGTCACCCCGCGCTTCCCCGCCGGCCTGACCGCATGGCCGGCGCAGGGGCAGTGGCGGGGCGAGTCCGGGGTGATCGCCCACGAGGACAGCTTTGTGCTGGAGCTGCTGCACCCCGGCGGCGCCGACGACGAGGCCGCGATCGAGGAGATCGCCGAGGCTTATAAACGACGATTCGACCAGGAAGCGGTTCTGCGGATTCGCAGCCCGGTCCGGGCGAGCTTCTAGCGGGTCACCCTCCCCCGATCACCGAATACACCAGATAGCCGGTGTAGCCCAGATACACCGCCAGCAATGTACCGCCTTCGATACGGTTGATTCGCCCCGGACCGGTGAAACCGTAGCTCATTACGAACAACGCGACCGTCAATCCGGCCATCACCGCCCAGTCGCGATAGAGCACGGCCGGTTCCACCGCCAGCGGGTGGATGGCCGCGGCGATACCGACCACCGCCAGCGTATTGAACAGGTTGGAACCCAGGACATTACCCAGGGCGAGGTCGTGCTCGCCCTTGCGCGTGGCGGCGACGGCCGAAGCCAGTTCGGGCAGCGAGGTACCGACGGCCACGATGGTCAGACCGATGATCAGGTCACTGACGCCCAGCCCCTGGGCAATGGACACCGCGCCCCAGACCAGGATGCGCGAGCTGACGACCAGCAGCACCAGGCCGATGACCAACCAGATCACGGCCGCTCGCAATGGCATGGGATGGGCGGGCAACCCTTCGCCGAAATGGTCATCCGCAGCGCCGGCGCCCTTGCGGAAACCTTGCACGATGGACCAGACCATCACCCCGGCGAAGACCAGCAGAAGCACCAGTGCGTCCAGGCGCGAGAGCTCACCGTCCCACAACTGGGCGGCGGCCAGCACGGTGATGACCGCCAGGATGGGGAGTTCCTTGCGCACCACCTGCGAGTGCACGGCGATCGGGCTGATCACCGCGACCAGCCCGAGGATGAGGGCGATATTGGTGATGTTCGAGCCATACGCATTGCCCAGCGCAAGCCCGGGGTTGCCGGCGGAGGCGGCCAGCGCTGAGACGACCATCTCCGGTGCCGAGGTACCGAAGCCGATGACCACCATCCCAATCAACAACGGCGGCATGCCCGCATGGGCGGCGGTAGCCGCCGCCCCGTCAACGAAGCGGTCGGCGCTCCACACCAGCAGGGCCAGCCCCGCGACAATCGCCAGTATCGACAGAATCATTCGTTCCCCTCGCGCATTTGTGGCTACCGACGGCCGCGCATCTTAATGCTCATCGACCGCTCATGCAGTTGTGACAATTCGTCACACTGTCACCCGCTATTCGTCGCTCCGCCGGTACTACTATCCCTATGTCGGACATAGACGGAGCGAGCACGAAGCGGTTCCGCGCCGACACTCACAGTCGATACCCGCGCTGCTCACGCGGCTGCGCGCAGGTTTTGCCATATGAATCGCCTGGCATGACGCACCACAGGGCCGCATATGATCGAGCAACAGCGTCAGGCACTGTCCGAATCAGAGGTCGGTTACCGGCAGTTGTTCGAGGCACACCCCAACCCCATGTGGATCTACGACCTGGAAACCCTGCGCTTCCTGGCCGTGAACAATGCCGCTGTAAGCCACTATGGGTTCTCGCGCGCGGAGTTTCTGCGCATGACCCTGGCGGACATCCGGCCCGAGGAAGACGTGCCGGACCTGCTCGAAAGCATCACCCGTATCAGCGATGGCCTGGACCCTGGAGGCGTGTGGCGGCACCGCTGCAAGGACGGCCGCATCGTCTTTGCCGAGGTGTGCTCGCACACCATCTACTTCGACGACCGCCGCGCCGAAGTGGTGCTGGCCCGGGACGTCAGCGACCGACAGCACGACCGCGAGGCGATACGCCTCGGCGAAGAGCGCTTCATCTACGCCGCCAAGGCCAGCACCGATGCCATCTGGGACTGGGACCTGGTGGCCGACACCGTGTGGCGCAGCGACGGTACGCGGGCGTTGTTCCGCATGCCAGATGTGCCGATCAGCTCGTCGGTGGACTTCTGGGTCAGCCGCATCCACCCCGAGGACCGGACACGCGTATTGCAGGCGTTCAACGCCGTCATTGACGGACACAGCGACAATGTCACCGTGGAGTACCGTGTCAATCGCGATGACGGCACCCTGGGCTATGTGCTCGATCGCGGTTTCATCATGCGCGACGACAACGGCAAGCCGGTGCGCATCGTCGGCGGGATGACCGATCTCTCGGCCGTCAAAGAGGCCGATGCCCGTATCCGCGAGCAGGCCTCGTTCATCGACAAAGCGCACGATGCCATCATCGTGCGCGGGTTGGATCACCGCGTGCGTTTCTGGAACAAAAGCGCCGAGCGTCTGTATGGCTGGACGGATGGCGAGGCCGCCGGGCGCGACCTGGGCGAGCTGATCTACGCCAGCGCGGACGAATTCGCTAAAGTGACGGGCAAGGTGCTGGCCAGCGGCGAGTGGAGCGGCCAAGTCGCCCAGCACGACAAAGACGGGCGGGCGCTGATCGTCGAGGACCACGGCACGCTGATCCGCAACGAGCGCGGCGAGGCAACCGCCATTCTGTCGATCAACACCGACATCACCCGCCGTGTCGCGCTGGAGAAGCAGCTCCACCAAACCCAGCGCCTGGATGCCATCGGGCATCTCACCGGCGGGGTGGCCCACGATTTCAACAACCTGCTGACGGTCATCCTCGGCAATGCGGAGTTCCTGTCCGAAGAACTCGCCGATAACGACGATCTATTGCCGATGGCGCAAATGACCGTCGCGGCCGCCCAGCGCGGTGCCGACCTCACGCGCCGCCTGCTGGCCTTTGCCGGCCGCCAATCCCTGGAGCCGAAAGTCGTCGATGCCAACCAGCTTATCGACGGTATGAGCGGCCTGCTGCGGCGCACGCTGGGCGAGCACATCGACATCACCGTGCATGCCGCCAACGGGCTTTGGCAGACACTGGCCGACCCCTCGCAGTTGGAGAGTGCTCTGCTCAACCTCTGCATCAACGCCCGCGACGCGATGAGCGCCGGCGGCCGTCTGACCATCGAGACGGCAAACGTGGTGTTGGAAGCCGACCCCGCGGGCGGCGCATCATCCACCGCCTCACTGCCAGGCGGCCGCTACGTGATGATCGCCGTATCCGATACCGGCAGCGGCATCAGCCCCGAGAACATCAGCCGTATCTTCGACCCCTTTTTCACCACCAAAGAGGTCGGCAAGGGCACAGGACTCGGGCTGAGCATGGTGTACGGCTTCGTCAAACAGTCCCAGGGCGACATCAAGGTGTACTCCGAGCGGGGCCACGGCACGACCATGAAGATGTTCCTGCCCAGTGCCGAGGGTGTCGCGGAACCGGACGACGAGGACGCCGACTCCCTGGCCGACTTCGGGGGCTGCGAAACGGTACTGCTGGTCGAAGACGACGAGTTGGTCCGCAACCACGCCGACAACCTGCTGTCGGCGTTGGGGTACCGCGTCATACCGGTCGCCGATGGCCCGGCGGCGCTGGAGACGATCCGCCACAGCGGCACGGTCGATTTGCTGTTCACTGACATGGTGATGCCCGGAGGCATGAGCGGGCGCGAGCTGGCCGATGCCGCGCGTGCCCTGCAACCGGGGCTGCGCCTGTTGTTCACCTCCGGCTATGCCGAGAACGCCGTCAATCACCAAGCCCGCATCGAACGCGGCGAGTTCATTCTGAGCAAGCCCTACCGGCGCATCGAGCTGGCGCGCAAAGTGCGCGCCGCGCTTTCGGCCGGCGGCTGAATTCCCCCTTACCGTTCTCCGCGTTGCAGTCCGCCAGTCCTTCGACCATCATCACTTGGTTCAATACACCAACGAATGGACGGCCGAGTCGGGCGTGCACGGTACCCCTTGCCTGCGCAGTGCTCCTGGGACCGCCCGCGACTGCCGGAAACCTGGAGACAACACCGTGACACGACTGACAAGCAGCCTGCTCGCACTCGCCCTGGCCGTCGCCGGCGGCACCGCCCACGCCGCCGACCCGGTGGTGTTCCGCATCAGCCATCAGCTTCCGCCGGCGCACCATATCGCCAAGCTCGTGGACCAGTTCGCCGCCGATGTAGAAGCGCGCACCGACAATGCCGTGGACGTTCAGGTACTGGGCGCCAACCAGGCCTACGCCCCGGACCAGAACCACCCGGCGGTGGCCCGTGGTCAGGTCGAGGGCGCCATTTCGGTGAACTTCCAATGGGGCAACACCATCCCCGAGCTCAATGTGGTGACCATCCCCTATTACTTCACCGACTTGGGGAAAATCGAGCGCTTCCCCGGATCCGACGCCGCCGGCCTGCTGGAGGCCAAGCTGCTCGAGCGCGGCGTGCGCAACATCGCCTGGTTCTACACCACGCGGCAGTCGATCTTCACCTCTGGACACAAGCCGCTGGTCACGCTGGATGACTTCCAGGGCACCAAGATCCGCGGCCTGAACAAACTGGTCGACGCGGGCCTTGCCGCCGCCGGTGCCGCACCCGCGGCCATGCCCGGGTCCGAGGTCTACCAGGCCTTGCAGACCGGTGTCATCGACGCCGGGCTGACCGACGTGTCCGCCGCCTACAGCCGCAAGTACTTCGAGGTGCAGGACTACGGCACCGTAGCGCCCTTCTTCACCGTGTACTTTCACCTGTACGTGAACCCGCAGTGGTGGGACGGGCTGCCGGACGATGTGCGCACTGCCATCGCCGAGGCCGCCGCCCAGGCCGAGCAGGATGCCATTCCCCTGACCGAGACCACCGCGGAAGAGGCCATCGAGCAACTGCGCGCCGAGGGCATGCAGATCCACATCCAAAGCCCTGAAGAGGTCGAGACCTTCCGCGCCGTCATGCAGCCACCGGTGATGGAGGCCTTTAAAGCCTCTTCACCCGATGCGCAGGCAGTGATCGACGCGGTCGAGGCGCTTTGAGACCTGCCGTGCGGTCGGTGATCACCGTCGCCGACCGCCTCGTCGGCTTGCTTTGCACCCTGGGCCTGGCCGTGTCGGCCGCTGGCCTGCTGGTGTGCTTTGCGCTGGTGGCCTACTCAGTGGGCATGCGCTACTTCGCAGGTCAGCCCATCCCCTGGGTGGACGAACTGGTCGGTTACCTGCTGGTGGGCATCGTCATGCTGGCGGCGGCCGATGCCCTGCGCCGCGGCGAGCACATCTGCGTGGACCTGGTCACCGAGCGCCTGGGGCCGCGCGGGCGCACGCTGACCGCGGCCGCCGGACAGGCTGCCGTGCTGGTGGTGGGGCTCGCCTTGCTCATCAGCGGCTGGGACACGGTGATGTTCACCCGCATGCTGGGCATCGTCTCCACCGGCTACCTGTCCATCCCCATGCACCTGCCGCAACTGCTCGTCCCCATTGGCGGCGGTCTTCTCGCGCTGGCCGCCCTGGGCGGCTTGCTGCGCATGGCCGTGGGCCAGCCGCCATTTGTCGAGACACCGGCGCACGCCACGACACCGCCGGCGGCGGAGGTGGAATGACCTTCCTGTTTCTATTGCTGGCGCTGGTGCTGATCCTCCTCACCGGGCTGCCGGTGTTCGCCGCCATCGGGTTGTTCGGCGGCGTGCTCATGTTCGCGAGCCAAGGCAACATCGGCGGCTTGGGCGAGTTGGTGTTCGGCAAGCTGAACATCTACCTGCTCGTGGCCATCCCGTTGTTCACGCTGATGGCGCATTTCATGATCCGCGGGCGCGTGGTGGACGACTTGTACAGCACCGCCAACGTGCTGCTGCGTCACCTGCCGGGTGGGCTGGGTATCGCCACGGTGGCCGCGTGCACACTGTTCGCGGCGATCTCCGGCTCCAGCGTGGCCACAGCGCTGACCATCGGCGCGGTGGCCATCCCGCAGATGATCCGCTACGGCTATCGCCCGCACGAGGCCTACGGCGTGGTGGGCGGCGGCGGCACGCTGGGCATACTCATCCCGCCGTCCGGGCCGATGGTGTTGTATGCGGTCATCGCCGATGCCTCCATCGGGCAGATGTTCATCGCCGGCATCATCCCCGGGCTGTTGCTGGCGGGGCTGTTCGCGCTGTACTGCCTGCTCTCCCAGACTTTGCGCAGAGCCGGCCGCGTGGTGCGCCAGCCACGCGCCAGCGCCGGCGAGATGCTCACCGCAGTGCGCCGCTCGCTGTGGGCGCTCGCCCTGCCCGTCTTCGTTCTCGGTGGCATGTACATGGGCGTGTTCACCGCCACCGAAGCGGCCGGGGCCGGCGCCTTGGCCGCATTGCTGGTGGCCGTGCTGGTGTATCGCAGCCTCGGCTGGCGAGACATCTGGCAGTCCGCGATGGATGCCTCGCGCACCACCGCCATGCTGTTCATGATCCTGGCCGCCGCGGCCGTGTTCAGCCATGCGTTGACCAAACTGCGCATCCCGCAGGAGATCGTCGAACTGGTCACGACGTTGGGCCTGAGCCAGGTGGAGTTCCTGCTCGCGGTGATGGCCTTGATCTTCGTCCTGGGCATGTTCCTGGAGACGATCTCGATCATCCTCATCACCACCCCGGTGGTGTTGCCGGTGCTGATCGCGCTTCAGATCAACCCGATCTGGTACGGCATCCTGCTGATGGTCAACCTCGAACTCGCCCTCATCACCCCACCGGTGGGCATGAATCTGTTCACCATCAAAGGCATCACACGGGCACCGATCGCGCACATCATGCGCGGCGTGGTGCCTTATGCGGTGCTGTTGCTGGGCGGGCTGGCGCTGTTGCTGGTCTTTCCCCAGATCGCCCTGTGGTTGCCCTCGACCATGATGGGGCGCTAGGTAGGCGTCACAGAACCCACTCAAATGTAGGATGCGTTGAGCGCAGCGATGCGCATCAGGCGATCTCGCGAGGGCTGCGCAGCGACCGATGCGTATCGCTGCGCTCAACGCATCCTACGAATGGCGTCTTTCCGGGTAATCGGTGGAAGGTACTTAAAGAAACGGCACGATCTCCCAACCGAAGAACCGCGGGGCGAAACCGATGGTGGCGTTCTCGCGCATGCGTTGCAGCGTCGCGGCGCAAAACGGCAGGTTCGCGTGGCCATCAACGTAAGACTTCGCGTCCGCCAGCCGTGCCTCGTGCTCGTTGGCAGCGCACAGGAACAGCTTGTTGTAGCACTGCGCGAACGGAGCAAGACGCCCGACATTGCGGACTTCGAAGTAACGGCAGGTCCCCTCGATAGCCCCAGGCGTCGTGTGGTTGAACGCATCGTCCACGGCCACGATGCCGCCAGGTGCGAGAACCTGGGCCGCCAGATCGATATCGTTCTCGAGGTGTATCGCCTCGTGCCCGCCATCCACGCTGACGAATGCGGCTTTTGCTGCCAGTGCGTCCATGAGCCGCGTTGCGGTGAGCTTCAGGGTATCGGCAGCGATCAGTTCGAGCCGGTCGCTGTCGCCCCAGGCACTGCGCATGGTGTCTTTGACGGCCGCTATCGCCGCCCGGTTGTGCCGGCTGTCCTCACCGGCAAAAAGATCCACCCCCACGACGCGACGCGCCATGGGTGCGGAACAGCCGTAAAGCAAGGCGAGGTACTTACCGCGATAGACGCCCAGTTCCAGGACCGAGCCTGCGGTCCCCTCGGCGTTCTGGCGCATCATCAGCCAAGCGGTGAAATGGGCGGCGGCGTCTGCCAGCCAACCTTCGATTCGGGACAGCGTCTCCCGGACCTTCTGCTGGGTGGCCGGATCGTCCGGATCGATGGGCGGTACGCGGGATACTGCGTTCATGTGATCGTCCTGATGCTATTGTCGTTGGGCCTATTCGCGCCCGCAGTAGCCTGCCTGATCCGTCGCGCCCGGCAAAGCCAACTATTCACGTTTCTCCCGGTTGTCCCGCGCATCACTGCATCGAGCCGCTCGAACGCCTCCTTCATGGACACCACCATCGCGCCCGCGGGCCTATCGGTGCCGTTGCAGCGCCTTCACTGTAAGGCGGTACCTCTGCTTCGGGCTGCGCGGCGCCTCAGGTGACAGCATCTCGACCCATCCGCCCTCCAAGGCCGGCCGCAAGGAGTGGTCATTCCCGGGACGGCCAGAAGGGGCCGAATCGCCTTTAGGCTGATCCTCGGGCACCGCGTCGTCGCACACGTTCCGGCAAATAGCTCACTTCGCGCGCACGTACAACACCTTCTGCCCGGAACCGGGAGCCTCCCGTTCCTGGGTGACGAAGACGTCATTACGCGATTTCACCAGGTCGCTGAGTTTCTTGAACCCGTACAAACGCGGATCGAAATCCGACTGCAGCTTGGTCAGGTAGCTGCCGAACACCGCAAGATGCGCCCACCCGGAGTCGTCGCTGGCGTTCTCCAGGGCACGCAGGATGAAGTCCTTGGGCAGTCGCTTCTTGCCCTCAGGCTTTGGCGACTCGGGTGTTTTCGCCTCGCTTGCCGGTGCCGCCGGCTCGGCGGCCTTGTTCGGTACGGACTTGGGGGCCGGTGCTTTGGCGCTCTGGCGCGTGACCGGGCGCAGCACTTCCGTAAAGATGAATTTATGACAGGCGTTGCGGAACGCCTCCGGTGTCTTTTCTTCGCCGAAGCCGAAAACGACCAGCCCCTCCTCCCGTATACGCAACGCCAGCCCGGTGAAATCGCTGTCGCTGGACACCAGGCAGAAGCCGTCGAATCGCCGGGTATAAAGCAAGTCCATCGCGTCGATGATCAGCGTGCTGTCGGTGGCATTCTTGCCGGTGGTGTAGGCGAATTGCTGTACGGGCTTGATCGCGTATTTGTTGAGGACTTTCTTCCATTGCGCGCTCGCGGTGGAGGTGAAGTCCCCATAGATGCGCTTGACGGTGGCCTCGCCGAGGCCGGCGATTTCCGCCAGCAGGCCCTCGATGACGCTAGCCTGTGCGTTGTCGGCATCGATGAGCACGGCCAATCGCAGCGTCGCCTCTTCCGTTTCGGCCTTCGTCGCACGACGTGGGCTCACCATAGCTGACGCTCCCCCGGGTGTTGCCGAATCCCGTTCATTGGAAGCACCCCAGCCGACCGGCCAGCAAGCGAATGGTGTCGGCGTCCGCATTGGCGAAGGCCATACGTAGAAAGCGCTCCTGCCCCACTCCGAAATACTCCCCCGGCAGGGTCAGCACACCGGCCGTTCGGGCAAGCCGCTCGGCCACTGTCGCCGAGCTCTGGCTGTTGAACGGGTGGCGCACGTAGGCGAAGTACGCGCCCACGGCGGCGACCTGCCAGGCGGGTACCTGGGTCATCACTGTACGGAACACGTCCGCGCGCTGGTGGATCGTCTCGCGGTTGGCCTCGCGCCAATCCGTCAGCGCCGGCATGGCCTTGGCGACCGCCGCCTGGGCGGCACGCGGGGCGCAGATCTGCAGGTTGTCCATGACCTTGGCGATTTGCGCCACCACCGGCTCACCGGCGGTGACGGCGCCCAGCCGATGACCGGGAATGCAGAACGACTTGGAGAAGCTATAGAGCTGGATGAGCGTCTCCTCCCAGCCGGGCATGCACAGCAGCTCGTGCGGGGTCTCGCCGCCGCGCGGTAGAAAGTCGCGATAGGTCTCGTCGACCAGCAACCAGATGCCGTGGTGGCGGCAGATCTCGTAGATGTCTTCAAGCACATCCGCCGGATATATGGCGCCGGTGGGGTTGTTGGGGGTGATCAACACCACCGCGCGCACACCCGGGTGAATGGCCTTGACGATGTCCTGCGGGTCCGGAACGAACCCGTGCTCGGCGTGGCTGGCCACAACCTCTGTCCTGATGCCCAGCATGGCCAGACTGGTATCGTGGTTGAAGTAGAACGGGCTGACCAGCAGCACGCTGTCGCCGGCCGCGGCAATGGCCATTACCGTGGCCACGAACGCCTGATTGCAGCCGGCGGTGATGTGGACGTTGCCCGCGCCGATGTCGGCGCCGTACACCTCGCCGACCTGGTCGGCGTAGGCTTGGCGCAGGTCGGGCTCGCCCTCGATATCGCCATAGCCAGCATAGGCCGCTGACCCGGCGGTCTGCGCCAGGCAGTGGAGCATGCGCTCGTGCGGCGGATAGCCGGGCACCGCCTGGGACAGGTCCACCCGCGGGCCGCGACTGCCATCGTAGTCGCGGGCCCAACGCTGGACCGAGGGGATGGGGGGAGGCGACAGCCGGCGAACGGCGTCATTGAACGTGGGCATGCTGCTGTCCATAAGGGGTACGCGATCAGTGTCGTTACGAAAGGATGGTAGCCGCTACAGGCCCTACCGTCCTATCGTTGGGTGGGCGACACAGGCTTCAAGCCACCGCGTCCATCGTCATGCCCGCCACGGTCTGGGCGTGATCGATAAGCGGTTGCTGCTCCATGCGCTTGAGCAGGCAGTAGTCGGCAGTAGCCAGGGGGATGCGCTCGCCGTCGCGCTCGACGATGACCTTGCGCGCCTGCGCCCAGGCGAGGATCGCGGCGGCATCGTCGGCCGGTAGGCGCCCGGTGAGGGCGACCTCGGCCTGCTGGCGAGTGATGCGCTCGACGATGGACCCGCCCTCGATCCCGCGGGTATCGCGCAGCTCGAAGGCGTTGCCGCGCTGGGCGATGTGCAGCACCGCCCGCCCACCGGGGGCGCCGTGCCAGGCTTTGTTCCACAGCCGAAGCTCATCCTGGATAGCCGGAATGACCTCGTTGAAGCGCAACGACGCGCAGGCAAACTCAGCCTCGAAAAAGTACGCGAGTTTATCCACCGGCGCATCGGCCGGGAGAATGTCCTGGTAGGCCTGATAAGGGCGCAGCCCGGTGATACCGAAGGCCTCAGGGCGATCGAAGAAGGCTGAAAGGCGGCTGATCACCGCCTGTCGCGCCGTCGCCGCCGCTGGCGGCAAGTGACGCAGTAGGGGCAGCAACTCCAGCGTCTCCAGGTAGTACGCCAGATCGTCACCGGGAAGACCGTAGGACAGCTGCCAGTGGACGTCGATGTCGAACATGCGCGCATAGCGCAGGGTGGCGATACTCTGGCCGACCGACGTGTCTTTGCGCATCAGACCCGACAAGCCGCTGGAGAGCGTATCGATGCCCGGCTGAATGTCGCCCGCACCCGCCTCCGCCAGCGTGCGCATCTGATCGAGCGTGAAACTCGCATCGACCTGGTACGAAAACGCCAGCGCCGGCAGTTCGTCGCGGATACGCGGCAACAGTGCGTGGAAGTACTCGGTCGACACGGCGCTGTCGGTGATCGCCACATTGTGACCCGGGTAACGGGCCGCGATGGTCCACAACTCCTCCAGCACCCGGTCGGTGGACTTGCGGCGAAGCGTCAACTGCTCAGGGTCGGGCTCGCGGAAGACACGGCGACGCCTGCGCGCCATTCGGCTGCCCCGGCTGGACTCATAGGGAATGCGGCTCTGCCGCCGGGAGAGGATATCGCTGCCGGGTATCAGTGCCTGCAGCTGCCCGAAATACTCCGCATAGTCCGGCGTCGGCAGGGCATCGAGGTTCATGCACGGCCTACCGGCGATAATCGGATCCGCCGGCAGGCGATCCGCGGCGTGTTCAATGAGAAAGGCCAGGAACGTCTCCTCGCTCTCGCCACAGAACACGGCATCTACGAACGGTGCCACCGCCCGGATACCCTCGGCCATCTCACTCTGGCAACCGCTGCCGCCGATGATACGCACCGTGTCGGGACGCTTGCGGGCGATGGTCCGAAGCACGGCCAGCCCCGCAGCCGTCTGCCCGAACACGGCGGTGGTACCGACGATGGCGGGAGCGATCTGGGCCAGCATCGACGCCCCGGTACTCAGCCAACGGCCGGCACGTTCCTCCAGATCGAGCAGGCTGCGCAGCCTGCCACGCACCGCGACACGGCTGCGCCCGGTGATCCGCACGTAGTCGTCGACGACATTGTCCGCGCCATCCCACCCCAACGGCGGTGTGCCGTAGGCGAAACGGGCGAACAGACGTTCTCCCAGCAGCCAATCCTGCGGCATGGCCAACAAGGACTGGTACGCCTTCTCACCGATCCACTGTGCGAACCAGATGTTCGCGTAGGCGACGCTGACCGAGAAGCCCGCCTCGCGCGCGCAGGCTTGAAGCACATGAACGCCCAGGCACGGGCGATCCAGCGGCGCGAACGGCGGCACGATGAGTAACGCATCGCAAGGCGCGATCAGTGCATCGATGCTCGTGATGCGGTCCATTGCGCCGGCCTCCGGTTGTCAGTACGGAACCCGAGACGTCTCGGGAAGCAGGATTTCATGATCCCGCAATCGCCCTCGGGCCGGTATTCAGCGAAGAGGTAGGCGCCAATCCTTAAGCGTTAAGCCTTACGCCATACACCGTATCTTTTCACTTCACCCCATAGCGCAGGATCAGCCCGCCGGTCTTCAGTGGCCGGCTTTCTAGGAGCGTCATGTCATGGCGTGGGCTCCCCGGCTTGAACAGCGGATTGCCGCTGCCCAGCACGACCGGCGCCAGGCAGATCCTGTATTCGTCCACCAGGTTGGCGGCCAGAAGCGTGTTCAACAGGTCGGCGCTGCCGAACACGAACACGTCCTTGCCCTCCTCCGCCTTGAGCGCCGTTACCGACGCCACCGCGTCACCCGGGAGAAGCCGCGTGTTGTTCCAGTCGGCACTCGTGAGCGTGCGCGAGGTCACGGCCTTGTCGATGCCGTTCATCATGTCCGCAATCGCGCCAGTCTCCTGCATCCAGTGCGCCGCCATGCCTTCATAGGTTCTGCGCCCGAACAGCAGGGTTCCGATTTCCGCGCCCTGTTCGAGCGAAAACGCCTCAAGTTCCTCGCCCCAGACCGTCATGTGCATATCCAGGTCCCACGCCGTCGGGCCTTCGAAACAGCCATCCAGCGTCATTACGTTCCAAACGATCAGCTTCCTCATGGCGCACGCTTCTCCTGTCAGCAATGGTGTCACAAAACCGCTTTCATATTGAAAGCAGTTGAAGTCTAGACACGTTGGTTGCATATTGCAACTGGTTTTAAAGGGGGATGCTCACCAATGACCGCTCACCGCTCCGGCTGCCCGATCAATCTGTCCCTGGAGGTCTTCGGCGACCGCTGGAGCCTCATCGTCCTGCGCGACATGATGTTCGGCAACCGCCGCCACTTCCGCGAGCTTCTGAGTCACTCGGAGGAAGGCATCGCATCGAACATTCTGGCCGCGCGTCTGAAGCGCCTCGTAGAGCTCGGCATGATCTCGCGCACCGACGACCCCAGCCACAAGCAGAAGGCCATCTATTCGCTCACTGAAAAATCCATCCAGCTCGTCCCCGTATTCGCCATGCTCGGCGCGTGGGGCCGCAGGCACCTGCCCGTCTCGCGCGAGCTCTCCATCCGCGCCCAATTGCTGGAGGACGGCGGCCCCGAGATGTGGGACGCATTCATGACCGAACTGCGCGACATCCACCTCAGCCAGCCCCGCCCTGCCGGCGCCCGCTCCGTTTTCGCAGAGCTGCAGGCCGCCTATGAGCGGGTGGTCAGGGAGGAAAGTGCGAAGGAGAAGTAACCCCCACTACTGGCCCTGCTTCGCGACGATGAACACCGACTTACCTTTGCCCGGATGCGGTCGATATCAGCTCGGCAATCACACTTCAGATTCCACCCAGAAGGGCCGAGATGAGCGAGCCCGTAGACGGGAGCGCAACATAGAGGCGCAGCTCTCGACACACCTCGCGACATCGAGCAACCGAGGGACTCTCGAGCGCCTCCTAGGCTATCG
>CBFGWV010000043.1:0-22989 GCA_965652545.1 uncultured Candidatus Competibacteraceae bacterium
GGCAATGGGTGCCGGACCGGCACCGGAAGGCCAGCAGATGCCGGAAGGTCAGCAGGCGCCGGAGGGCCAGCAGGCGCCGAGTGGCCAACAGCTGCCTGGCGAGCCGGTGCAAGAACCCGAAGCGCCGGTGGTTGAGCCGGAGTCAGAGGTCGAACCGGTCAACCAGGGAGACGAGGTTCTGCCTGAGAGCGAAATCCCTGATAGCGACGACAGCATCATTAGCTCGATGAACGAGTTGATCAACAGCGAGGGCTTCATGGCGCTCAACGATGAGCTGAAGGCCCAAGTCCTGTCGATTGTCGGTGGCGACGCATCGTCCGCGACCCTTCCCGGCGATGAGGTGCAGGAGCCCGATCCGCTCGTTAGTGCTGGCGTCGCCTGACGATCACGTCAAATTACGTGTTTGGACGAGCCCGGGGGCCGCTGCAGGGAGCGGCCCCCGGGCTTTTTTTCTTGGCGACGCTTTGTCGTTGGCCACGGACCACAAGCCGCAATCAGCCGCGGCCGAGCAGCTTGTAACGGGCCAGGAAGTACGTCTCCCGCATCAGGAAAACAGCACGTGATCGCAGGCTTGTGTAGCGCGAGCCGGGTGCCGCGGACGGATGAGCGTCCAGGCCGATATCGCGCGCCAGCGTGACCGCCCGCCGCAGGTGCAGTGGATCGCTGACCACCAGCACCGTCGTCAAGCCTTCGGCGGCGAGCACCGGGCGGGATTCCAGCAGATTCTGCAGTGTGGTGCGGGATCTGACTTCGAGCAGGATATCGTCGGCGGCTACGCCGGCGGCCAGGCAATACGCCCTGGCTGCCTCGGACTCCGCAACCCGGTCGCCGGCCCCCACGCCGCCGGTGAGCATCAGCTTGTCGACCCGGCCGGCGTGGTACAGATCCACCGCATGGCGGATTCGCTGCTCGAACACCGGTGACGGTTTGCCCGCATGGACCGCCGCGCCCAGTACGAGCGCGACATCGGCATGCTCGGGGCTGGTGGCAGCGCCGGGGTATGTAGCGATCTGCACCGTCAGCCCGGCGCTCCAGACCAACGGCACCGCCGGCACCAACCAAAAAGCCCGCCGCAGGCGGCGGGCCGGGACGCGACGCGTAGTCGCGCTCAGTTGGCCGGTGCCGGAGCGGCGGCGTCAGCCGCTTCGGACGCCCCCGCCCGCTTCCAGACGTAATTATCGAAATCCTCGGTGGCCGAGGACTTCAACTGCATGTGGTCTTCGTCGATACGCGTGAAGGTCAGGGTGGCTTCCGACTGCCCGCGGCTGACTTTGATCACCGCGGTATCATCGGTGGTCGATTCGACCGTGTACGGCAGTTTCATTTCGTCATTGGGCTGGACGTAGATCATCTCGTCTTCAGTCAGCCGAACCTGGAGCGCGCTGACGATCGCGGTGAGCACCTCGACGGTACGCTCGGCATTCTCTTCTTTGTACTCGGGGTGTGCTTGCACCCGTGCCAGCGTACGGTCGAAATCCACTTGCCAGAGTCCGATGAACGGTGCCACGCCGTCGGTATCGGCCAGGGCGGTGGTCGCCGACAGCACGGACAACAGCGCGGCCAGAAATATCTTTCGCATCCTCGGTTCTCTCCGTCGTTTCGATTACACAGTGTTCCGGGGCGGCAGTGTAAAGCGCCCGCTTGCCGATTCACAGGGGCGCCGCCGATAAGGGCGGTTCATCAGGAGGGCAGGATACGCTGAAGGAAACGCTCGATTTCGCGAAGCGGCTTTGGCGTCTGCGGTTCAGGCGGTCGCGGCGACAGTTGCACGTCGATCTCCTGCGGCCCAGCGCTGAATTCGTGCCAGCGCCGATACGTGCGATAGCCCGGTGCGCTGACCTCCAGATCATAGGCGCCAGGGTCCAACGCCATGCCCTCCTCGTACGGCGGCACGATGTTCATGATGCGTACGCGCGCCTGCTCGGGCACAACGCGCACGCTCAGGTAGACCGCCGGCGGCGGCGCCTCACCGTCGAAGCCGCCGAACAGCGAGGCCGCCCGCCGGTCCGCGGCGGATGCATCGAGCGCATCCGCTGTCCCGCCCGCGGCGAGAACCATGTCCACGGTCGGCGGCGGGGCCTCTGGCGCCAGCGTCGGGTCGGCCACATCGATCGTCGGCGGCGGTGCGATGATCTCAAGCGTCCGCGGCGGCTCATCTACCGGCAAGGGCGGCGGCGCAGGGGGGGTCACGTCGGCCTGTGCGGTGGCATCGAGAGCCCCGCCCAACGGTACCAGCGGCGCCTCATCGAGCGACAACCGCAACAGCAGCGCCCAGGTCAGGACGACCGCGCCCAGGCCCGCCGCCCACAGGGGATAGCGCCGCAGGGCAACCCGCGCCCGCCCGCTCAATGCCATGGCCCGCAGCCGTCCGAGCCGTCCGGCTGCGCCCAGCGCCATCAGCGGCCGGGTGTGGGCCATGGTGGTGTCCGGCTGGTCGGGCAGGCCCTCCAGGATTCCCACCAGTGTCTGCGCCGATTGGATGCGGTCTTCCGGTCGCTTGGCCAGCAGGCGGTCGATCACCCCCTGGTAGGCCGCCACATCCGCCGGCAGGCGTGGTATGGGTGCGGTGGCATGGCTGACCGCCGTTTGCACCGGGTTGGTCGAGTCGTACGGCAGGCGGCCGGAGAGCATCAGGAACAGAACGATACCCAGGCTGTAGAGGTCGGCGCGGTGATCGACCGGCCTACCCTCCACCTGCTCGGGGCTCATGTAACTGACGCTGCCGAGGATCACCCCGGTGCCGGTCAACTGGCAGGCGGCTTCCGTATTGACCAGCTTGGCAATGCCGAAATCGGCCAATACGGCGCTGCCGTCGGCACGGAACAGGATATTGGCCGGCTTGACGTCGCGATGGATGATCGAACGGGCATGGGCGAAAGCCAGGGCCTCGGCAATGCGGATGGCAATGGCCTTGGCCTGGACGATCGGCAAGGCGGTATCCATCCGGTCGGTGAGGCAGCCACCATCGAGGTATTCCATGACCAGATAGGCGCGGTCCTCGACCACCCCACCGTCGAACACCATCACGATGGACGGATGGACCAGCGCCCCGCCGACGGTCGACTCGACCGCACGAAAGCGGGTACGGAAGCCCTCGTCCTGGAAGAACTCGCTACGCAGGATCTTTATCGCGACCGGTCGCGACAAGGACACCTGCTCGGCCAGATAGACATCGGCCATGCCGCCACGGCCGATCAGCCGCTGCAGGCGGTAGCCCGGGATCTCGAGCGCCTCCCCGCCGGCACCCGCCCGCGGCTGCCAGGACGGATGAGAGGGCGATAACCCCACATCCATTGCTTGTGTCGATTGCAGCGAGGCGTCGTCGAGGCCATCGCTGGTTTGTCCTGATGCACCCAAGCCTGATCATCCTCCCGAAGCCTATGGCCGATAGACCGCAGACCATCAGAGACCATCAGTCTGACAAATGGTTGGCCGAACCGTTTTCCACCAAGCGACCGTACTCCATCTTCAGCACCCTGTCGCCAGTGTGGAAGTAGCGATCGTCATGGGTGACCGCGATGATGGTCTTGCCAGCGGCCTTCAGTTCTTTGAGCAACACCTCGTAGAAGTACTTGCGGAACGGCGGGTCCTGGTCGGCGGCGACCTCATCGAAGACACAGACATGACGATCTTCCAGCATGGCGACCAGCAGCGCCAGCCGCTTGCGCTGGCCGGTGGAGAGGTTGAGGTTCTGGAAGCGGCCTTCGGCGAACCGGGTCTTTTCGGCCAGGTGCATCTGACCGAGCAGACGGGTGACGGCGGCCTCGTCGACATCCTCGATCCCGTAGAGCCGGTCGAAAAGATGGAAGTCGGTGAAGATGATCGAAAAACACTCGCGGTAATGCTGGAGATTGCTCTGCGAAACCGGAATGCCGCCGCAATCGATATCGCCAACCGCTGGGTGATACAAGCCGGTCAACAACTTCAGCAGGGTGGATTTCCCACTGCCGTTGCCGCCCTGAATATAGAGAATCTCGCCCTTTTTGATGGTGAGCTGGTCCACGTGCACGGAGAACACTTGCTCCTGCTTGGGGCCTGAATAGCTGAAATACAGATTGCGCACGTGAATGTCGCCGAAGACATCCGCCTCCGCCCAGGGGTTGGCCGTCTCCAGCGGCGTGTCGGTCTCGATATCGTCCAGCGCCTCTTCCAGCCGGGTAATGTTCTTGATGGCCAGGTCGGTCTTGGTGATGTTGGGCAGCGCCTGCACGAAGACCGTGCCGTTACCCAGCAGGAACAGCAGGATGGTGGTGATGCTGAGCGTCTCATCCGGGCTCGTCTGGGTGAGCTTGGGCAGGATGAACAGCACCGACGCGAGCAGAATGTAAAAGAACACGTAGGTGTAGATGTCGGTGTTGAGGATGCTGATCGCGGCTTTGGTGTTGAGCTCGGAGCCCTCGCGCGAGCTGCGCTCCAGGTAGTTCTCGAACAAGTCCCCGCTCTTGCGCCGGTCCATTTTCAGCTCCTTGAACCCGTCCAGGAACTGATGAAAAGCGTTGAGGAACTCGTCCTCCTTCTGCATCGCCTTGCCCACATCGTCGCCCACCGAGCGGTTGAAGCTCCAGATGACCACGGCGGCCCCGGCCACGCAGATCACGACGATCAGCAGCGCGGGCATGGAAATGATGGCGATGTAGATGAACGAGCAGATCAGCATGATCCCCGCCGGCACTCCCTCGCCCAGGTGCTTGGTGCCCTCGACGATGACCAGCGTGTTTTCGGAGATCGCGTTGATCAGCTGCGAGCGGTCCAGGCTCTCGAAGCCGCGCAGGCTGGAGTGGCGGATCTTGTCGAGAATGCGCACCCGCAACTGGAATATCGCCTGCTGGACATACTTCGTCAGCCAGGTGTTCACCGCCTTCTTGGTGACGGTGAACACGGTCACGCACAGGACGAACAGCATCAGCAGGCGAAACGTGCCCTCCTCCTGATCCTGCGCCTGGGTGACATCGTGGATGAACACCAGCACCAATGCGTTGGTTACCCCGATGATCAGAAAGCCGATGAAGAGCTTGAACAGGTTGAGATGGGTTTCCTGCTGCAACAACCGGATGAGGCGGTTATTCATTGGTGTCCTGACGTCCTGAGAGAAAGCAGTGGGCGTGCGGGCAATCGCCGTCGGGTGTGGCCCGCGTTCCCCGCATGGTGGCGTCGGTGGGCGTCAGGCGCCCGAACCCGCCTGCGGCCGAGCCGGTAGGTCGTGTTCCGACGCGCTGTAAATACGTCCGTGTACGCTCGACGGCAGCATCCATGCTGCCGACGGTCGGCCCACGACCTACCGGCTCGGCCACAGGCTTCAGCGGTGGCTGCCCAAGGCGAGGAGCGCGGGCCACACCCGTCGCCGTCGGCGCAGAATGCCGTGCGCGGCGGGCTTCGGCCAGCCCTCACCGTTTATCGTCCGCCGCTATGCGGTCATTAATGTCCAGGCAGGCGTTCAGCGCATCGGCCAAAACCTCGACATGCGGCGGCTCGAGCAGGCTGTAATGGTTGCCGCTGACCGTGGAGACGGACAGCGGGCCGTCGATATGCGCCTCCCAGCCGTGCGGCGGCAGCCCGGCCATGCCCGGTGGGCACTCAGCGGCCCGCAGCAGCCGCACCGGCCCGTCGTAGGGCGTGGGCTGGTGCCGGGCCAGGCGGCGGGCGTTGGCATGGCTGACCGCCAGCAGGCGCTCGCCCTCGGCGCCCGCGGGCAGGCTGGGGTCGGGCGGCTCCGCCTGCCCAGCGAAGGCGGCAACGGTGGCCGGTGCGTAGCTGTCCAGCATCACCACCGCGCCAAGGCTGTGTCCGGCCGCGCGCAACTGGCTGGCCATCTCCAAAGCCACGGCGCCACCGAAGGACCAGCCGGCGAGGTGAACCGGCCCATCCGGCACGCGCTTGCGCAGCGCCGCCGCATACACAGCCGCCATGGCCGCGACCGTGTCGGGGACTGACTGGCCGTCGACCTCCGGCGATTGCAGCGCATACACCGGCCGTACGCTGCCCAGCGCCGCGGCCAGTGCACGGAACGGCCAGGCCGTGCCGGCGGCACCGTGGACGATGACCAGCGGCGTCTCGTCGCCCTGCGCCGCCAGGCACACCAGCGGGTCGTACGACGACTCGCCGGCACGCAACAGACGAGCCTGCTCGGCGATGGTCGGGCCTTGCAGCAGGCTCACCAGCGGCAGGTCGATGCCGAACTCGCTCGCGATCCGTGCCATCAGCCGCACCGCCAGCAGGGAGTGGCCGCCGGCGGCGAAGAAATCCTCACGTACACCGATGTGCGCCCGGCCGAGCACCTCGCACCAGATCGTCTGCAAGCGCCTGTGCACGGGGTCGTCGACCCCGTGCGCGGCGGGGCTGTCAGGGATGGCCGGCGCGCTGGGCAGGCGCCGGTCGAGCTTGCCGGCCAAGGTGGTCGGCAAGGCATCCAGCAGTTCGAGACCTGCGGGAACCATGTACGCCGGCAGCCGCTGCATCAGGTGCTCCCTGATGCGATCGGCGGTCACGCGCGCATCCGCCGCCACGACACGGGCGCACAACTGCCGCTCGCCATTGTCGCGGGCATCCACGGCCACCAGGCAGGCGGCGACGCCCGGCATGTCCGCGAGCACCGCCTCCACCTCCGCGGGCTCGATGCGAAAGCCACGCAGCTTCACCTGCCCGTCGCATCGCCCCAACAGGTCGAGCGTACCGTCGGGTCGGTAGCGGGCACGGTCGCCGCTGCGGTACATCCGCGCACCGGGCACCCGGGCGAACGGGTCGGGCAGGAACACGGCCGCGGTCTGCCCCGGCCGCCCCAGATAACCCTCGGCCAGGCCGTCGCCGCCCAGGTACAGCTCGCCCGGCACACCGACCGGGCACGGCTCGCCGGCAACATCGAGCACGTAGGCGCGGCGCCCGGGCAGCGGCCGGCCCACCGGCAGGCGCGCATCGGCTGCGTCCGCGGCCGTCACCGTCCACGCGGTGGCGGTGATCGTCGCCTCGGTGGGGCCGTAGGCGTTGACCAGCTCGACGCCGGCCAGCGGCGACTGCCGCCATAGCGCCACGGTCGCCGGCCGCAGTGCGTCGCCGCCGACGGTCATCCGCCGCAGGCGGCCGGCCGGGGCGCGCGCCGGATGATCGACCCAATGGACAAGCAGCTCGTGCAGATAAGCCGGCGACAGGTCGGCCACCGTTACGCCGTGGTTGTTCATCGCCACGCTCAGTTCCGCCGCGGTGCGCACACCGGCACCCAGCAAGGCCACGCTTGCGCCGTGCAGCAACGGCGGCAGGATCTGCTCCAGTGACGCATCGAAGCTCAGCGAACCGAACTGCATCACCCGGTCGGCCGGGCCCAGGCCGGCGCCACGCGCCCGCTCGCGGCAATGACGCGCCAGCGCGCCATGCGCCACGCAAACCGCCTTGGGCGTGCCGGTCGACCCCGAGGTGTAGATCAGATAGGCCGGACTTTGCGGGGCGATCGTCAGCGTGGTGCTCAAGCCCGCCTCGGTATCGCCGCCGACATCGACCACGGCCATGATCGCCAGCACGGACGGCAGTGTGCGCCCGTCGCTGACTACCGTGCGCACGCCGGCGTCACGCACCATCTGGCGCAGCCGCTCCTCCGGCAGCGACGGATCCAGCGGCAGGTAGACGGCCCCGGCCCGCAGAATGCCGAGCAGGCCCACCACCGCCTCGATGCCACCGTCGCTGTACAGCCCGATCACGGCCCCGGTCCGGCCGGAGCCCAGGCGGGCCGCCACGGCATCGACCCGTCGTTGCAGATCGCCATAAGCAAGCGTCGTGTCGCCCGCATGCAGTGCGGGGGCCTTTGGCTGTTGGGCAGCCATGCGGGCAATGGCATCGGTCACCAGCGTATCGGGGCCATCGACCGGCGTATCGCCCGCCGACTGACACAGCAGGCGCTCGCGTGTCGCCGTATCCACCAGCGGGAGTCGGCTGACGCGCTGCAGCGGCGTTGCCGCGGCGGCGGCCAGCAATTGGCGCAGGTGGGCAGCCAAGCGGCTCGCCGAGTCATGGTCGAACAAGGCGGTGCTGTACTCCAGCAGCCCGACGATGTCATCGCCGTGCTCGAACATGTCCAGGCTCAGGTCGAACTTGGCGACGCGGCTTTGCGCCAGGATGGGCTCCACCGCCACACCAGCCAGCGACGGCGCGTCCATCGGTGTGTTCTGCAAGGTGAACATCACCTGGAACAGCGGCGTGTGCCCGGTGGCGCGCACCGGCTGCACGGCGGCGACCACTTGTTCAAACGGCACATCCTGGTTGGCGTAGGCCGCCAGCGCCGTCGCCCGCACCCGCGCCAGCAGTTCGGTCACCGTGGGGTCGCCGGACAGGTCGACGCGCAACACCAGCGTGTTCACGAACAAGCCGATCAGCGGCTCGAACTCGCTGCGTGTGCGGTTGGCCACCGGCGTGCCCAGGGCGATATCCGACTCGCCGCTGTAACGCGCCAGCAGCGCGGCAAAGGCCGCGGCCAGCACCATGAACACCGTCGTGTGCGTCTGCTGCGCCAGAGCGCGTAGTTGCGCGGTCAGGTCGGTGCCCAGGCTGAAGCGTTCGCAGTCCCCGGCCATGGATTGGACCGCCGGCCGCGGACGGTCGGTGGGCAGCGGCAGCAGCGGCGGCAGGCCGTCCAACTGCGCCCGCCAGTAGTCGAGCTGGTGCGCCAGTGCCGGGCCGCGCCGCCGCTGCCAGGCCGCCACCGCGGGGTATTGCAGCGCCAGGGCGGGCAGCGGCGGCGCCGCGCCTTCGCCGGCCGCGTCATAGAACGCTGTCAGCTCGCGCAGCAGCACGCCCAGCGACCAGCCGTCGCTGACGATGTGGTGCAGACTGATCGCCAGGACCGCGTCGTCTGCGCCCAACGACACCAGCGCGGCCCGTATCAGCGGGCCGGTCGACAGATCGAACGGCCGCAGCACCTCGCCCGCCAGCGTATCGGCCAGCACGTCATCGGCCTGGCCGGCCAGGTCGATACGCGTCAGCGGCAACGCCAGCCGTGGCGCGATATGCAGCACGGGCGTGCCCTCCTGGGCCGGAAAGCTCGAGCGCAGGCTGTCGTGGCGATCCACGATGGCTTGCAGGGCCGCCTCCAGCGCCCCGGCGTCCAGCGGCCCGCGCAAGCGCAGCAGCAGCGGCACGTTGTAGGTCGATGCCACCACCGTGTTCGCGCCGGCGGCGCGCTGCACGAGGTCCGCCTCCAGCCGCGCCAGAAACCACAGACGCTCCTGAGCGAAAGACAGGCCGCCGTTCTCGCCGGGTATCGGCGCATCCGCCGCGGCATGACCGACACCGGCAAGTCGTTCGGCCAACGTCGCCACGGTGCAATGGGTGAGTAGATCGGCAACCTGCAACTCCACCTGCACGGCATCGCGCACACGCGACACCGCCTGTGTGGCCAGCAGCGAATGACCGCCGAGGGCGAAGAAATCGTCGTGCCGGCCGATGCGATCGAGCTTGAGCAGACGCGCCCAGATGCCCGCGAGCGTCGTCTCCAGCGGCCCGAGCGGCGCGTCATCGCCAACTGAGGCCGTCGCCTCCGGCGAGGGCAGCGCACGCCGGTCGAGCTTGCCGTTCGCGCTCAGCGGCAGCACGGGCAGGCGCAACAGACACTGGGGCAGCATGGATGCAGGCAGGCGTGCGGCCAGGTGCTCGCGCAGAGCCGCCTCGCCCGGGTCGTCGTCGGCCACGTAATACGCCGCCAGTTGGGTGTCGCCGGTGCGTGCGCCGAACGCGCTCACCACGCTGTCGCGCACCGCCGGATGGGCGTTGAGGGCCGCCTCGATCTCGCCCGGCTCGATGCGTTGGCCACGGATCTTCACCTGGAAGTCATTACGCCCCAGATACTCGATGCTGCCGTCCGGCACGTGACGGCACAGGTCGCCGGTCTTGTACAAGCGCCCGCCCGGCGCCGGCGCGAAGGGGTCCGGGATAAAGCTCGCCGCGGTCATCGCCGCCCGCCCCAGGTACCCCCGCGCCAACCCTATGCCGCCGATGTACAGCTCGCCGGGCACCCCGACAGGCAGCGGTTGCAGGTACGCATCCAGGATATACAGACGCAGGTTGGCGATGGGCCGGCCGATCGGCACGCGGCTGACATCCTGTGCCGGGTCGCACACGTGCCAGCTCACGTCCACGGCAGCCTCGGTCGGGCCGTACAGGTTGTGCAGTTCGGCATCCATGCACTGGAAGAAGCGCTGTGCCAGATCCGCCGGCAAGGCCTCGCCGCTGCAGATGACGCGACGTACGCTGCGGCAGCGCGGCACATCGCGCGCCTCCAGGAACACCCGCAGCATGGAGGGCACGAAGTGCAGCGTGGTGATGCCCTGGTCGGCGATCACCTCGGTGAGGTAGTCCGCGTCCCGATGCCCGTCCGGCTTGGCCATGACCAGGGTGGCGCCGGCCAGCAGCGGCCAGAAGAACTCCCACACCGACACATCGAAACCGTACGGCGTCTTTTGCAGCACACGGTCGGTGCTGTCCAGGCGGTAGGCCGCCTGCATCCACCACAGGCGGTTGACGATGGCCTTGTGCGTGTTCATCGCCCCCTTGGGCCGGCCGGTGGTGCCCGAGGTGTAGATGACGTAGGCGAGATTGTCCGGCTCGACCGCTTGTGCCGGCGAGGTGGCAGGATGCTCGGCGATGCGCGGCCAGTCCCCATCCACGGTCAATACCGGTATCTCGGTGGGCGGCAGGCTCAGGTGATCCTGGCTCAGCACCACCGTCGGTCGCGCATCGTCCAACAGATAGGCGAGCCGCTCGGGTGGGTGGGCCGGGTCCAGCGGCAGATAGGCACCACCGGCCTTGAGGGTGGCATACAAGGCCACGACCATCTCCACCGATCGCTCCATGTGCACGGCGACCAGGCGGTCCGCCCCCACCCCCAGGGCGACCAGAGCATTGGCCAGACGGTTGGCGCGCGCCTCCAGCTCCGCATAGCTCAGCCGCTGATGACCGCAGACCAGGGCGGTGGCTTCCGGGCATTGGCGTACGCGGGCGGCGATCAGCCCGTGCAGCGTGCGCTCGGCCGGCAGGTCGGCCGCGGTGTCGTTCCAGTCGTGGACGATACGCCGGTAGGCCGCGCCGTCCATGGCCGGCAGGCAGCCCAGGGGCACCTGCGGCGCATCGGCCAGGGCGCCGATGAAGCCGAGCAGACTGGCGGCCAGGCGCTCGACGGTCTCGCGCTCGAACAGCCCGGTGTCGTAGCCCAGCGTGCCGCTGAAACACTCGCGGGTGTCCATGATGTCCAGGGTGAGGTCGAACTGCCCTTCTTGCTGGGGAAGGTCGAAGGCCGTCACCGGCATGTCGCCCCAGCGGCTATCCAGCCCGCGCAGCGCCGCGTCCATCAGCCCGCCGGCGGCGACCCGTCCCTGATAGGCGAAATACACCTGGAACAAAGGCGAGCGGCCGGCATCGCGCTGCGGCTGCAAACGCCGCACCAGCTCTGCGAACGGCAGGTCCTGGTGATGCAAGGCCTCGGACATCACAGTCTTCACCTGCGCCAGCAACGCGGCAAAGGGCATCTCGCCGCCCACGGTGGTGCGCAAGGCCAGGGTATTGACCATATAGCCCACGACCTTGGCGAAGGCCGGGTGATGGCGGCCGGAGGTGGGCGTGCCGACCAGCACGTCGCGCTCGCCGCTGATGCGGTGCAGCCAGGCGATGTACGCACTCAGCAGCACGGTGTACGGCGTGGCCCGGTGCTCGGCCGCCAGCGTGCGCAGCCGCCCGCTCAGCGCCGCGCCGAGATCCAGCGCCACGCTGGCCCCGGCACGGCCGCAGACCTGGGTGCGGGCGTGGTCGGTGGGCAGGTTCAGTTGCGCCAGAGGCGCGGCCAGCTTGCGCTGCCAGTAGGTCCACTGCGTCGCCAGTACCGCCTGGCGCTCGTCGCTGGCCTGCCAGCTCAGATAGTCCGCGTAGTCCCGCTCCACCGGGGGCAGCGGGTCGGGCTCGCCGGCGACCTGCGCGGCGTATAAGCGACCGAGTTCGTCCACCAACGCCCACAGCGACCAGGCATCCACCACGATGTGGTGCACGGTGATCAGCAGCACATGATCGTCGTCGGCGATGCGGAACACCCGCGCCCGCAGCACCGGGCCGCTGCGCAGATCGAACGGCTGGCCGTAGGCGGCCAGCACTTGGCGCCGTAGCGCCGCCGCGTCGCAGCCGCGGGCATCCACCACATCGAGCGGGACCTCGCGATCGCGCGCCAGATGCAGCACCGGCTCGCCATCGAGCTCCGGAAATGCGGCCCGCAGAATAGCGTGACGGCGCATCAGCCGGCCGAGGGCGCGGCGCAAGGCCTCCACCGACAAGCGCCCGTGCAAGCGGGTCGGGAAGGCGACGTGATAGGCCGCGCTGTCCGGTTGCACCTGATGCAGGAACCACAGCGCGCGCTGCCCGGCCGAGGGGGTGAGGCGGCGCTCGCCGCCGGCCGCCTCCTGCGCGACCGGTGGCGACGGCACGACGGTGTCCGCGCCGTGATGCGCCCGCAGCGCCTCGCCATGACGCTCGCACAGGTAGCCGGCCAGTGCGCCGATGGAGGCGTAATCGAAGATGATGGCCGGCGGCACCTCGATGCCGTAGACCCGGTTGAGGTGCGCGGCGAACTCCAGAAAGCCGATCGAATCCACCCCGTAGCGCGTCAGCTCCTGTGCCGGGTCCAGTGCGTCGCCATCGAGCTTGAGAATGGCCACCGCCGCCGCGCTCAAGGCCTGCTCGACCGCCGCCTGCAAGCCGGGGGCCGCCACACCGCCACCGTCCGCCGCGGGGACGGCAGGGGCCTCCTCAAGCAGTCGTCCGATGGCATCGGCCCGCCCGTAAAGCGGCAAGGTCTGGACCACATCGGCAGCCAAGGCCTGCTCCAGGATCGCCAGGCCCCTGACCGGCGGCAGCGGCAGCAGCCCGCTGCCCTGCACCGCCTGCGCGGCGCGCCCGTCGGCGCCCATGCCGGCACCGGCCCACAGCGGCCAGTTGATCGCCAGCGTGCGGCCCTGGCGCCAGCCGGCGGCCACCAGGTCCGACCGCCAGTGGGCGAAGCCGTCGAGAAACCCGTTCGCGCAGGCGTAATCGCACTGCCCGGGGTTACCCAGCACCGAGGCCAGGGACGAGAACAGCACGAAGCAGTCCAGATCGTCCGCGGCGGTGGCGGCATCCAGGTGCAGGGCGCCGTTCATCTTGGGGGCAAGCACCGCCTGGACATCGTCCCAGGGTTTGTCGATCGCCCAGCCGTCGCGCAGCACCCCGGCGGCATGGAACACCCCGTGCAGCGCGGCGAACCGCTTGCGCACCTGCGCCACCAGGGCTTCGACCTGATCGGCCCGGGTGATGTCGGTCTGCCGGTAGACGATGCGTCCGGCACCGGCCTCTACGGCGCCCAGGCGTTGCTTGAGCGCATCGTCCAGCGGGCTGCGGCCGACCAGCACGACGGTCGCCCGCCACTTGACCGCCAAGTGCCCGGCCAGCGCCAACCCCAGACCACCGGCACCGCCGGTGACGAGATACACGCCGTTCTCGCGCAAGCCAGTGCCGGTGCCGGGTACAAGCGTCTGAGGCCCTGGCAAAAGGACTTCGCGTCGCCCACCGCGCAGGCGCACGTGCTGCCCGTCGCCGCGCCGGCACTCGGCGGCGATCCGTGCCGCCGTCGGCGGCCCGTCCAGGGCAAGCAGGCGGACCGACAGGCCCGTGGCCTCCAGCGCCAGCGTACGCAGCATGGCCGCGAGCGCCCGGTGCATCGGCGTCTCTTCGCCATCGAGGACGCACAGCAGTTGCACAGGCTTGCGGGTACGCCGGGCGATCCAGGCTTTGGCCAGCCCGAACACCTCGCGCAGCGGGTCCGCCGCGCGGCACAGGTACACCATGCGCCCCGGCCCGTCGCCGGCGGCGTCGAAGACAGTGTCCATCAGCCGTGCCCAGCCCCCCGCCGCGGCCGGGTCCACATACAGGCCCTCGGCGGCCTCCCCGCCGACCGCCACCGGGCGCACCGGCATGGCGAGGGCGTCGGACAGCGTATCGGCCAGGGACGACGGCTCACCGGCCAGCAGCAACACACCGGCGGGCAAGCCGGCCAGCGGCACCGGCTCGCCGCTGTCGGTCCACGCCGGAGCGACGAATACTGTCTCACCGCCGCCGGTGTCGCGGCGCAGGCTGTGCAAGGTGAACCCGCGGATGACGACGCACACCCGGCCCTGGGTATCGCACAAGCTGACGTCGAACGCCTGGGCACCGGCATCGTCCAGCCGGCGGGCATGGGCGACGACCTGCTCGGGCAGTGCAGCGTGGATATCCAGCGCCGCGATACTTACCGGTACCCGGACGTCGCCCTCGCCGGCCGCGGGCAGCAGGGCTGCCACGGTGTACAAGGCGGCATCCAGCAGCGCCGGCCGCAGAACGCTGCCGGCAAGCCCGCCATCGACCGACGCCAGCCATGCGAGCGCCTGGCCGTCGCCGTGGCGCATGCGCCGCAGCGTGCGCCAGCTTGGGCCGTAAGCCAGGCCGTGGCCGGCAAGTGCGGCATAGACCGCGCGTCCGTCCGTCTCGTCGGTCAACGCCTGCGCCAAGGTGTCGATGTCCAGCGACGGCACCGCCGCCAGTGGCGTGCTCACCGCCCGCGCCTGGTACACGGTTCCGGGCCCGGCCTCGATCCGCACCTGGATGCCATCGTCGCCGCTCTGAACAGCCGTGGTCACGGTGAGCGGACCGGCCTCAAGCGTCAGCGGGCGCAGCCAGCGCACCTCGCGCAGACCGCTGATCGCTTTGCCGCCGGCCTCACCGGCAGCGAACCGCGCCATCTCCAGAAACACCACGCCCGGTACCGTCGGCGTATCCGCCACCCGGTGATCGACGATGAACGGCTCGTCGCCACGCACCTCGGTGGCGAACGCGACCCCGCGTAGCGAGGAGGTGTTGCGGTGGACCAACGGGTGCAGCCGGCCGCCCGTGTCCGCGACCGCCGCTGCCGGCGGTGGCTGCGGCCAATACCGGCCGCCGCCGAAGGGATAGGTCGGCAACGCGATACGCCGCGGCGGTGTGCCGGTGTGCAGGCCACGCCAGTCCGGTGCCGCTCCGCTCACCCATAGGCGTGCCAGGCGGTCCAGGTCGCCGGCCTGTACCAGCCGTGCGAGCACGGCCTCGCCACCCTCGGGGGGCTGGGCCTGCCGTGCCGTGCCGACGTGCACCGCAGGCATCGGTTCGCCGTCGCACCAGGCCGCAAGCGTCTCCGTAAGCTCGGCGACATCACGGACGACCACGGCCAAGCGCACGGCCATGGGTGCCCGCCCGCTCTGCAAGGTGTAGGCGATGGCCGCCAGTGACGGCCTCTGTACCTGTCGCCGCAACCAACCCAGCAGACGGCGGGCATAGGCTTGCAAGCGCTCGTCGTCGCGGGCCGAGAGCACGATGAGCTGTGGCCTGTCACTGGCGGTGGGTGCCTGTGCCGGCGCTTGCTCGACCACCAGATGGCTGTTGGTGCCGCTGAAGCCGAATGAGCTCACCGCCGCCCGCAGCGGACGCCCGGGTGCCGGCTGCCAATCGCTCAGGCGGGTATTGACGACGAAGGGACTGTCGGCAAAGCGGATATGCGTATTCAGCCGCTGCACGTGCAGGCTGGGCGGCAACTGCCGGTGACGCATGGACAGCAGCACTTTGATCAGCCCGGCCACACCGGCGGCCGCAGCGGTATGGCCGAGGTTGCTCTTGACCGAGCCGATGCGGCAATAGCCGACCGCGTCGGTGTACGCACGGAAGGCCTGGGTCAGCGCGCTGACCTCGATCGGGTCGCCCAGGCGGGTGCCGGTGCCGTGCGCCTCGACATAGCCCAGGGTGGACGGGTCGATGTCGAAGCGGCGGTACACCGCCAGCTCCAAGTCGCGCTGGGCCTCCGCCGAGGGCGCAGTGATGCCGTTGGTACGTCCGTCCTGGTTCACCCCGGAGCCCAGGATCACCCCGTGGATGGGGTCGCCGTCGGCCAGCGCGCGGTCCAGCCGCTTGAGCACCACCACCGCGGCCCCTTCGGCGGGGACGAAGCCGTCGGCGCCGTCGTCGAAGCTCTTGCATAAACCCTCGGGCGAGAGCATGCCGCCCTTGCTCATGGGGATGTACGGCTTTTCTGTAAGGTACAGCGTCACGCCGCCGGCCAGCATGAGGTCGGCTTCGTCATTGCGCAGGCTGGAACAGGCGTTGTGGATGGCCACCAGTGACGACGAGCAGGCCGTGTCCAGGGCCATTACCGGTCCCTTGAGGTTGAGCACATAGGCGATGCGCGCCGGCAGCAGGGCGGCGGCGTTGCCCATCATGGCCTGCGCCGGCCGCTGGGCTTCGACCAGAGGCAGGTATTCGCTGCCCATGACGCCGACGTTGACACCGCAACGCGCCCCATCGACGGCGGCCGGCGCGAGGCCGGCATCCTCCAATGCCGCCCAGGCGGTTTCCAGGAACAGGCGCTGGTGCGGGTCCATCACCTCCGCATCGGCGGGCGAGATGTTGAAGAACAACGCATCGAAACGGGTCACATCGTCGAGGAAACCGCCCCATTTACAACTGGTCTTGCCCGCGGCGCGCGGGTCGGGGTCGTAGAACCGCTCGATGCTCCAGCGTTCGGGCGGCACCTCGCGCACCGAGCACACGCCCTCGCGCAGGTTGTCCCAGAACTGGTCCAGGTCCTCGGCACCCGGCAGCCGCGCGGCCATGCCGATGATGGCAATGGGCGCAGGAGGTTGCGGCTGGGCAGGTGCCACGGGCAGCGGGGCCGCAGCCGGTGCCGGCGACAGCGGCGCGGATACATCGTTCACGGGTTCTGAGGTCGAGGTCTCGGCAGCCGGCTGTGTCGCGGCCGTCGCCGGGGCTGCCCGTGTCGCCAGCCAGGTCGCCAGCCAGGTCGCCAGCCTGCTGACCGACGGCTGGTCGTAGAGCACCGTGGCGTCGATGGCAGTGCCCAACACCTGGGCGAGCTGGCGCACGAACTCCACGCCGAGGACCGAGTCCACGCCCAACTCCACGAATGAGCGTTCGTCGTCGATCTCATCCGGCGCCATCAGCAGAACGGCGGCGAGCTCCTGGCGCACGCTGTGACGCAAGCGCTCGGTGTCATTTTGCGGTGCGAAAGTGGAAGCCGATTCCCGCACGCTGTCACGCAGACGTTCGGCATCTGCGCCTGCGACGGCGCGGGGCGCATCGGCCGCGGCCGGCGTACCCGCCACGGCTGCGGGGACGTCGATCAGCTCATCCGTGGTCTGACGCACCGTGTCGTCTACCGGGCGTGATCCCGCTTGTTCGGCGGCCAGCCGTGCCGCCAGGTCCACCACGCAGGGATGGTCGTAAAGCACCGTGGCATCGACGCCGAGGCCGAGCTCGCGATTGAGCTGGTTGACCAGTTCCACACCCAGCACCGAGTCCACGCCGAGCTCGACGAACGCGCGTCGGTCGTCGATGTCCGCGGCCTCGAGCAGCAGCACATCCGCCAGCGCCTTGCGCACCGTGACGACAAGCGGGTCGCCGTGCCCCTCCCCCGGGATCGCCGAGTTGTACTCAGCAGCCGGCCGGAGACCGGCCAGAGGTTCGTCGCAGTGCTCACCTCCTGGGATCACCGGTTTGTAACCGGTAGCCGGCCGGAGGTCGGCCAGGGACGGCAGCGTTGCGGTCGCATCGTCAGCGACGCGGTCCGAGAGACCTCCCGATTCGGCCGAGCTGCGCTCGGCTGCCGAGTACAACTCGACGATCCCAGGGGCGGCCAACCGAAGCGGGGACCGGACGGCGGGCCGATAGGTCTCCAGCGCCGCCGCCACCTGGGTTGGCGGTGCCAGACGTACCGGCTGGCGAGCGGTCGCCGGTGGCGCGCTTCCGGTGCCGTTCGCAGCCACCGGCGCGGTCCTAGCCGTCGATGGCGCTGCCGCAGCGGCTTCGCGCGTTTCAGGCATCGCTGCCGCAGGATCGCGATCTGCTGTGCCCATTGACGCTGTCGGCACCGATTCACGGCTTACAACCGTCGTCGCCGCATCCGCGGTCGCGCCGCGATCGGCAAGGTCCAGCCAATAGCGTTTGCGCTCGAACGGATAGCCCGGCAGCGGCAGCCGCGGCGGGACGCCATCGGGGTACAGCAATCGCCAATCCAGATCCAGTCCGTCGACCCAGGCGCGGGCCAGGTCATCCAGTTGCCGGTCCTCCAGCAACACCTGGAGATACGCCGCACCGGCGCGCCCGTGCAGGCGCGTCAGCGCACCCTGCCCCGTTCGGCCACGGTACAGGCCCGGCGCCTCGCCGCCATCGGCGGCCGCCGCCAGCGCATGGCGCAGCGCGGCAAGGTCGTCGGCCACGATGGCCAGCCGCACCTGCATGGCCTCGCGGCCGATCTGCAGGCTGGCCGCGACACGCGCCAGATCGACCGGGCCAGCCATCGCATCCAGGCTCTCCAGCACACGCCGCGCATACGCGGCCAGCCGTTCGTCGTTCAAGGCCGACAAAGGCAGCACGCAGGGACCGCGTGACGGCGGTAGCGCCAGCGGCGCCGGGGGTTCTTGGACGATGAGGTGCGCATTGGAGCCCCCCGCGCCGAAGCCGCTCACCCCCGCCCGCCGCGGCCTGCCATCGGCATGCCGCGGCCAGTCGGCCAGTTCGCGCTGGACACGAAACGGCGTGGCGGCAAAGTCGATATGCGGATTGAGCCGCTGCGCATGCAGCGATGGCACCAGGCGCCCGTGGCGCAGTTGCAGGATGACCTTGGTCAGCGCCGCGATGCCCGCGGCGGACTCCAGGTGGCCAATGTTCGACTTTATCGAGCCGATGGCACAGTGCCCGCCTGCCAGTTCGCCAAAGGCGCGGGTCAAGCCGTTGATTTCGATCGGGTCGCCCAGCGCAGTGCCGGTACCGTGGGCCTCCACGTAATCCACACCGGCGCCATCGACACCGGCGCGCGCCAGGGCGCGGGCGATCAACCGCCCCTGGGCCTTGGGGTTGGGCACGGTGTAGCCGCTGGTGCGTCCGCCGTGGTTCAGCCAGCTGCCGGTGATGAGCGCATGCACCGTATCGCCGTCGGCCAAGGCCTGGCGCAGCGGTTTGAGCAGCACCGCGCCCACGCCCTCGCCCGGCACGTACCCGTCCCCACCCTCGCCGAAGCTGTGGCAACGCCCGTCGCTGGCGGTAAACCGCCCTTGCGCCAGTTGACGGTACTTCTGCGGGTGCAGCGACAGGTTCACCCCGCCGGCCAGCGCCGCCTCGCACTCGCCCCGGCGCAAGGCCTCGCAGGCCAGGTGCACGGCGCTCAGCGACGACGAGCACATGGTGTCGATGGCCATGCTGGGGCCGGCGAAATCGAAGAAGTACGACACCCGGTTGGCGACCGAGCCGTAGGACGAGCCCGGCAGGATGCGCCCGCCGCGGGCGGTCTGCTCCGGGCCGTAGAGCTGGTAGTCGCCCCACATCAGCCCGACGAACACACCGACCTCCCGGTGCGCCAGCGCACGCCCGCCGTAACCGGCATCCTCCAGCGTGTGCCAGGCCGTCTCCATGAACAGGCGCTCCTGCGGGTCCATCGACGCCGCCTCGCGCGGGGAGATGTTGAACACCGCCGGATCGAAGCGATCCACCGCATCCAGGAACCCGCCCCAACGGCACAGCTCGGGATTCGCCGCGCTGTCCCAGCGCTCCGCCGGCACCTCGGTGATGCAGTCGCGCCCGGCCACGAGATTGGCCCAGAGGGCATCCAGGTCCGGCGCCTGCGGGTAACGGCCGGCCAGGCCGATGACGGCGATGGCCTCGTCAAGGTGCGTTGCTGGGATATCCGACCCCGGCCGGGGCGACCCGTGGATCAGCGGCCGTGGACCGCCACCCCCTGGGATCGCCGAGTTGTACTCGGCAGCCGGCCGAAGGCCGGCCAGGGGTGGCGGCGTTGCAGCCGCATCGCTGGCGTCAGGGCCTGAGAGACCTCCCGATACGGCCGAGCTGCGCTCGGCTGCCGAGTACAACTCGGCGATCCCAGGGGAGGTCGATTCGGGCATCGTGGGCTCGGACGGCCCGGGCGCGCCGCCGGCAATCCCAGCGGGTGACGGATCAGTGGCCCGCGCCACCGCCAACGCCCCCTCGGGATGCTTGCGCACCAGGTACTCGGCCAGTTCGGCCACGCTCTGGTGCTCATACAGCAAGGTCTTGGACAAGGCCCCGAACACCGTCTCCAGCGTACGGGTCAGGTTGAGCATGGACACCGAGTCCAGCCCGAAGCGGTCGAACGCCGTGTGCGGCTCGACGATGGCCGGGTCCAGCCGCAGTTCCATGGCCAGGGCGGCCGTCAGGTAGGCCTCGACGGCCATTCTTGCGTCCCTGCCATCCAGCGCCACAGGTGCGCCGGGCGCGACCACGGCTGTTGCATCCCTTAAGCCAGGCAATGCGGCGGCAGCATCGCCGGGTAAGGCCTCGCCCAGGAACACCCCGCGCAGGCGCGCCGTGTCGCCGGCCAGCACCGCAACACTGCCGCTGCCCGCGGCCAGCAAGCGGTCGAAGGCCGCCAAGCCTGCCGCATTGTCCAAGGGCGCCAGCCCTAGCGTCCGCCACGCCCAGTCCGCGGTGTCCTGGGCATGCATACCGCCGTCCCGCCACAACGGCCAGTGGACGGTCAGCGTCAGTCCATGCCGCCGACCGGCCAGGCGCAAGGCCTCGCGATGGCCGGCGAAACCGTGTTGGAAACCGTTGCCGGCGGCGTAGTCGGTCTGGCCGGCATTGCCGGTCAGCGCCGCCAGCGAGCCGAACTGCACAAAGAAATCCAGCGCATCCGCCGCCGTGGTCGCATCCAGGTTCACCGTGCCGGCCACCTTGGGCGCGAGCACCGCCTCGATGGCCGTATCCGGCTTGCTTGCCAGCAAACCGTCACGCAGCACACCGGCGGCATGGATGACACCGTTCAAGGCGCCGAAACGGCGGCGGATGCCGGCGATGGCCGCGGCCACCGACTCGCGTTCGGCGAGATCCGCTTGCAGGTACGCCACTTGTCCGCCCTTGTCGGCCAAGGCGTGCAAAGCAGCCTGCCGTGCCGCGTCCAGGGCCGAGCGGCCCAACAACACCACGGTCGCCGGGACGCTGCGCAGCAGATGCGCGGCCAGTTGCCGCCCAAGGCCACCGGCGCCGCCGGTGATCAGGTAGACGCCGTCGGGGCGCAGCGGGTTGACGGTGGCGGCCTCCGGCCGCGCCTCGGCCAGAACCCGGTGATAGCGTCGATTGACGGGGACGTTAGCGTCCGGATCGTGGTTGGCGTTGGCAACGAAGTCGTAACGGACCTCCGAGACGTCATCGCCAGCGGCCAGTTCGTGGACTGCCGCATCGACCATTGCCGCATCGTCGCCGCCGTCCGCCCAGACGCTGCGCACGCGCAGTTCGGGGTGCTCTTGGCGGGCGCTGCGGGCGAATGCCGCCACCGCCGCGGCCGTGGGCTCGTCGGGGTGGAGGCTGATGATGGCGGGCATCCGTGCCAGGCGCGCCGTCAGTACGGCACGGCCGAGCCCCAGGATGCGCGTCAGCGCAATGGCAGGGGCGGTGTTGGACAGGTTCACCACCACGTGGTGTGGCGTGAGACCGCGCTCGTGCAAGGTGTCGAACACGCGGTCCCAACGGCCGTCGTCCGGGTCGAGCAGAAGGTGATTGGCCGGGTCGCTTGCGCAGGCGGATGCGCCAAAGCTCGTGGCCAGTGCCGATCCCGAGCCGATCGCGCGCGGGGGTGCGCTCCTACGGGTGCCGATAGACGAATCAATGGGATCAGTCAGGTCCGTGACCCCGTTCGCATCAGCGGCGGCGTTCAAGTTGCCGGCAATCGTATCGCTTGGATTGCTGGCATCCGCAATGCCGTCGGCGTCGTGACCGATGGTGTGAGTCGAGCCACCGCGCTCGCCGTAAGCCCTTGTAGGAGCCCTGCCCCCAGGGCGATCGCCCGATGACGGCACCGCCCCCTCGACCGCCTGTTGCGGCTGCACCCAGACGATGCGCGCACGGGTGCGGGCGGCCAGAAGGCCCTGCCAGCGCGCATCGTCGCTGACAAGCAGAATGACCCCGCCGGTGGACGGCGCCGGCACCCCCGGCAAGGGCGTCGCCTGCCAGGCCGGGCGCAGGTAAAGCAGCTCCGGCGCGACGCCGGATTGGACCACATCGGTCGCCGTGTCCGCTGGGCGGGCGGCAGCCATCGCCGCCGCATCGGCCATCCGCGGTCCGGCGACCGACGCCGTCACGGGGACGCCCAGCGCCGCCGCCCGGCTATGCGGCATGACGGCGCGCAGGCCCAAGCCGGTCATCAGGATATGCACCCGGCCGGTGGTGTCGGCGATGCGCAAGTCGTAACGCTGCTCGCGCTCATCCCCGCCCAGGCGATGGATATGGACCAGACAGTCCGCGGGCAGCGGCATCTCCAGCCAGGCAATGCGGGCGATCGAATGCGGCAGGAACAGGCGCCCATGCGCCTCACCCTCAGCAAGGCCGACCAGCGCCTGCAAGGCGCCGTCCAGCAGCGCCGGGGGCAGTACCTCGTCCTCTCCGGGGGCTGGTGCATGCAGCTCGGCCAGCACCTCGCCCTCACCGATCCATACCGTGTGCAAGCTGCGCAAGGCCTCGCCGTACGCCAGCCCCAGGGCCGACAGGCGGGCATAGGCCGCCTCCGCCGTGAGAACCTGCGGGCAACGGGCGCGCAGCGCGTCTACCGCCAGCGGCTCGTCCGGCCATGCAGCGGCTCGACGGGCCCGGCCACGCACGTGGACGGTGTCACCGCAGCTCAAGGTGAAGGCCACGGCATCGCCACCACCGTGGGTGCCGGCGCGAGCGTGGACGCTGATGCCGGCGTGCCCGCTCTCGCGCTGGCTCGCCGTCACGGAGGGCGCAACAGTCCCCTGGCTCGGGGTGTTCAACTGCGCAGAGGCTACGGACTGGGAGTTTTCGAGGGTCGGATCATCGATCAGGCGTGAATGCCGAGCCTCCGGCATCAGGCTCAGCACCGTCTCGCGCGGGGCGTCGACGAGCAGCGGGGCGGACCAGACGATGCCCTCCAGG
>CBFGWV010000044.1:0-22823 GCA_965652545.1 uncultured Candidatus Competibacteraceae bacterium
AGGAGCCCTGCCCTCAGGGCGATTGCCTGATATCGGCACCAACCCCCAGCTTTGGCGCCATACCCAGGCCGATCGCCCTGAGGGCAGGGCTCCTACGGGTGCCGGATCGGAGTTTACGTGCCGGATCCGGAGTGGTTTACCTGCCGGCTCGCAAGAAGTTCAAGAGGCAGCGTCCAGGCGTCGCCAGGCGCAGGCGCCACCGGAAGCCTTGTCCAGCCCGTCGAGGTAGGCCTCGTGGGCGGCGATTTCAGCATCGCTGGCACGGATCACCGTCAACGGCGGGCGATTCGACGCAACCCGCTGTATGCTCTCGCGCTCCCGGGTCGCGACATTGTCCTCGGCGCTTTCCTGCTCATCCAGCAGCAAGGCCACCTGCCCGCCCGTCATGGCCAGGTACACGTCGGCCAGAATGCGCGAATCGAGCAACGCACCGTGCAGGGTGCGGTCGCTGTTGTCCACGCCGTAGCGGTTGCACAAGGCATCCAGGCTGTTGCGCTGTCCTGGATGGCGATTGCGGGCCAGGGTCAAGGTGTCCAGGACGGTACAGATCTCCGCCACTGGCGGATGATCCGGGCGCCATAGACGCAATTCGTGGTTGATGAAACCCACATCGAACGCGGCGTTGTGGATGATCAGCTCGGCACCGCTGATGAAATCGACGAACTCCTCGGCGATTTCATCAAACCGAGGCTGGGAGGCCAGGAACTGCGCCGACAACCCGTGCACCGCCTCGGCCTCGGCGTCGATATCCCGATCCGGTTGCAGGTAGCGGTGAAACGTCGCACCGGTCACGCGCCGGCTGACCAGCTCCACGCAACCGATCTCGATCACCCGATGGCCTTGGGCGGGATCAAGACCGGTGGTTTCGGTATCCAGCACGATCTGCCGCATCACCCCTCCTGCCTGGCGAGAGTCGCCATTTCATCGATACCACGGTTGGCCAGCGCATCCGCGCGCTCGTTATCGGCATGGCCGCTATGGCCCTTGACCCACAACCAGTCGACCGCCTCGTGCCGGGCGATCGCCGCGTCAAGCGCCTGCCACAGATCGATATTCTTTACCGGACTGCCGTCGGCGGTACGCCACCCACGGCGCTTCCAGTTCGCCATCCAACTGCGGATGCCCTGCATCACATACTGCGAATCGGTCGTCACCAGCACCGAGCACGGCCGGGTCAACGCGTTCAGCCCTTGAATGACCGCGGTCAATTCCATGCGGTTGTTCGTGGTATGCGCCTCGCCGCCGAACAGCTCGCGCTCGCGTCCGTTCCAACGCAGCAATGCGCCCCAGCCACCCGGGCCCGGGTTGCCGCGACAGGCGCCATCGGTAATCAGATCAACCGGTTTTGTACTCAAGAGGCCATCCGTCCGGTAACCCCCTGGCCCTGGACGGCGAAGCGCCGTTTGCGGTCCCAACGGGGGCGAATCAAAGTCATGGGAATTGCCCGCTTGCGGGCCATGATCAGGTAGCTGGCGCCGGCCATCGGCCAGAAGCGCTCGCCCCAGCGCTCCATCCACTGCAGGCGCTCCAGCAAGGACTCGCGACGCAGCGGGGGTCGGTGGAAGCCGTAGCTCACCATCGCACGGGAGAACCCGCGCGACTCCAGCCAGCTGCCGACGATGAACGGCGACACGAAGCGAGCGCGCCGCGCATCACGCGCCAGCCGGCGCCCGCCCCAGGGCGATAAGGGATTCAAGCCGAGGATGACCACGCAACCGTCCCCGATCAACACCCGGTGCACCTCGTCCAGCACCGCACGCGGATCGGCTGCGCATTCGAGCACATGCGGCAGGACCACGACATCCACACTGTCGCCGGCGATGGGCAAGGCATCCGGGCGGGTTACCGGTCCGGGACATGCATCGCCCGGCAAGGCGAAGGTCAGCCGGTCGCGCACCCGCGAGCTTTGCAGCAGCGAGGCCGACCAGGGTTGGCCCACCTGCACCAGGAGATAACCGAACAAATCGGGGAGCGCCCGCTCGATCAGACGGCGCTCGCAAGCCTCCAGCCGTTGCCCCAGGGGCGTGCCGTACCAGGCCCGCAACTGTGCCCAGGCGGTCAGCGGTGTGGGACGACGTGACGGAGAAAACGCAAACATGTGTAGAATCCGATTCGCCTGATGCGTCGCGAGACATCGCTGAGCATCGGCTTTACGTTCAACACGGAGGATCTTCCAGGCTCAAGCGTTCGCGAAAGCGACGAGAACCGGAGGCCTCCTTGAGGGCTGTGCCAGCGGCCGAGCATACACTATGCGCTGCTTACTGTACCTGATGATTGCCGGTCTGCTGACCGGATGCGCCACGACCCGCGGCGAGGTCTCGACCAGCACCCGCCCTCCCATGGCCAGTCGGACGATTCCAGTCAGCGAGTCGGTGTGGGACGAATTGCGCGAGAACCTGGGCCTGACCGAAGTCCAGCATCCGCGCCTGCAAGACCAGATCGACGGGCTTGCGGACAACACCCGCTACATCAATAGTGTCTCAGCCAGCAGCACGCCCTATTTGCATTATGTTCTTGAAGAACTCGACCGTCGCGGCCTACCCGCGGAGCTGGCGTTCATCCCGATGATCGAGAGCCACTACCGGCCGGATGCTGTATCCCCGGGCAAGGCGGCAGGCCTGTGGCAGATCCGCCCGGCCACCGGTCGCAACCTCGGCCTGACCATGAACGGCTGGTACGATGGCCGCCACGACGTGCGCGACTCCACCCGCGCCGCCCTGGACTATCTCGAGTACTTGCACCGGATGTTCGACGAGGACTGGCTTCTGGCCATCGCCGCGTACAACTCCGGCGAGGGCACTGTGCAGCGCGCGATGCGCCGCAACCGTGCCGCCGGCAAGCCCGAGGCTTACTGGGATCTGCCGCTTCCGGCCATCACGCGGGAGTACGTCCCGCGCATTCTCGCGTTGTCGAGAGTGGTCGCGGAAGCCGACGACTATGGCATCACCCTACCCGAAGGCAACGACCCGGCACTGGTTGAAGTCGCGCTCGCGCCAGGAACGAATGTCTCGGCCGCCGCCCGCGCCGCCGGCCTCGATGCCGACGAGGTGCGCCGCTACAACGCTGGCCTCAAGGGCAATGTCATCCCTGATGACACGCCGTTCGCATTGCTCCTGCCGGCCGATCAGGCCCGCGCCCTTGAGGCCTTGGCCGCCCGCGAGGGCCTGCCCGTCGGGTCCGGCAGGCCCGCCGCGATCGCCTCGCAGGGCGGCGAATACCAGGTACGGCCCGGCGACACAGTGTCGCAGATCGCCCGCCGCCATGGCCTGGACGGGCGCAGCCTGGCGCGTTGGAACCGCCTGGACAACGATGGCGTGATCCGGCCGGGTCAGCGGCTGACGCTGGTCGACCCGGCATCCGGTTGATCGCGAGGCGCCGGCAAGGCCGCCGCCAGCAGCTCACGCGTGTAGTCACAGGTCGGGGCGGACATCAGCTCCGTGGTCGGCCCGCTCTCGACGATAACGCCCTGGCGCATCACCGCAACCCGGTGCGCCATCGCCCGCACCACCCGCAAATCGTGGCTGATGAACAGGTAGCTCAGCCCCATCTCCTGTTGCAGGTTCTTCAACAAGTCCACGATTTGCGCCTGCACTGACACATCCAGCGCACTGGTGGGTTCATCCAGCACGATCAGATCCGGCTTCAGGATCAGTGCGCGGGCGATAGCAATGCGCTGGCGCTGACCGCCGGAGAACTCGTGCGGATAGCGGTCTCGCCAATCCGGGTTGAGGTCCACGGTTTCCAATGTCTGGCAAATGCGCTGCTCGCGGACCTTGGCGCTCAATGTCGGCTCATGTACTTCCAACCCCTCGCCCACGATCTGACCGATGGACAAGCGTGGGCTGAGCGCCCCGAAGGGATCCTGGAACACCACCTGCATCCGCCGGCGCAAGGCGCGCAGGGAACCGGCCGGTTGATCATGGATGGCCTGCCCGTCGAAACGGATGGTTCCCCGGCTGTGCAGCAAGCGCAGCAAAGCGAACCCCAAGGTGGTTTTTCCCGAGCCACTCTCACCCACAAGGCCGAGGGTCTCTCCACGGTGTACCGCCACGCTCACGCCGTCCACGGCTTTGACGTGGTCCACAGTGCGGCTCAAGAACCCCGCGGTGATGGGAAACCAGACTTTCAGATCCTCGCACTCGATCAGCACCGGCCGGTCCGCCGCCAGCGGCGGCGGCTGGCCGCCCGGCGTGGCATCCAGCAGCAGGCGGGTGTATGCGTGGGACGGCCTGTCGAACACGCGGCTTACGGGTCCGGCCTCCACGATCGCGCCCTGACGCATGACCGCGACATCGTGGGCGAGGTGGCGAACGATGGACAGATCATGGGTGATGAACAAAATCGCCAGCCCCGAGTCGTCCTGAAGCTGCCGCAACAAGCGCAGGATCTGCGCCTGAACCGTGACGTCCAAGGCCGTGGTCGGCTCGTCGGCGATCAACAGTGCCGGCTCGTTGGCCAGGGCCATGGCGATCATCACGCGCTGGCGCTGACCGCCCGATAACTCGTGGGGAAACGCCTGTAGGCGACGCTTGGCATCGCTCAGGCCCACCCGCTCGAGCAATTCGATCACCCGCTCGCGCCGCGCCGCGCCGCTCAGACCCGCATGACGGGTCAACACCTCGCCCACCTGACGCTCCACCGAGTGCAGTGGGTTGAGGGATGTCATCGGCTCCTGAAAAACCATGCCTACACGGTTTCCACGCAACGCTTGCAGGCGCCGCTCCGACGCCCCCAACACGTTCTCGCCCAACAGCGTCACCCGGCCCGACGGATACCAGGCCTGGCGCGGCAACAGCTTGAGGATGGACAAGGCGGTCACCGTCTTGCCCGATCCGCTCTCGCCCACCAGCGCCAGCGTCTGACCGCGCTGCACCGAAAAGGACACACCGTTGACCGCATTCACCTTTGACTGATCGCGCCCGAAACGAACGGATAGATCCTCGACCTCGACGATGACCTCGTTCACTTACAACCCCTTGCGCGGGTCGAACGCATCGCGCACCGCCTCGCCGACGAACACCAGCAGGCTGAGCATCAGCGAGATGGCGATGAACCCGGATATGCCCAACCAAGGCGCCTGCAGATTGTTCTTGCCCTGCTGCAGCAACTCGCCGAGAGATGGCGAACCGGGCGGCAACCCCAGGCCGAGAAAGTCCAGCGACGTCAGCACCACAAGCGACCCGGACATGATGAACGGCATGAAGGTCAAGGTCGCCACCATCGCGTTGGGCAGGACGTGGCGCCACATGATCCGCGGTGTCGATACGCCCAATGCCCGCGCCGCACGGACATAGTCGAAGTTGCGCGCGCGAAGGAACTCGGCACGCACCACGCCCACCAAGGCGGTCCAACTGAACAACAGCAGCACGATGAGCAAGGTCCAGAACCCGGGCACCACGACGCTGGCGACGATGATGAGAATGAACAACTGCGGCAAACCGCCCCAGATCTCCAGCAGCCGTTGTGCGATCAGATCGGTCCAGCCACCGAAATACCCCTGCACCGCTCCGGCGGCAACGCCGACGATGGACGACAGTACGGTGAGCACCAGGCCGAACAATACCGAGAGGCGGAAGCCGTAGATCAGACGCGCCAACACGTCACGCGCCTGATCGTCGGTCCCCAACCAGTGACGCACCGATGGCGGTGCCGGCGCCGGCCGACCCAGGTCGCGATCGGTGGTGTCATAGGCGAAGCGGATCGGCGGCCACAGCATCCAGCCGCTCTCCTCGATCAGCTCTGTCAGGAAAGGATCGCGATAGTCGGCCGGGCCGGGAAAGATGCCCCCGAAGTCGGTTTCGGCGTACTCCTGGAATACCGGCACATACCAGCTCCCCTGAAAGCGGATCAGGATCGGTTCGTCGTTGGCAATGAGCTCGGCAAAGAGACTCAGGACGAAGAGAATCAAGAACAGCCAGAGCGACCACCAACCACGCCGGTTGGCGCGAAACTGCTCGAGGCGTCGTTTCACCAGCGGCGTCATCCGTCGCGCCTCTCGAAGTCGATGCGCGGGTCCACCCAATGGTAGGTGAGGTCGCTGAGCAGGTTCAGCAGCAAGCCGACCAGGCTGAAGACGTACAGCGTACCGAACATGACCGGGTAATCCCGCTGCAACACGGCGTTGAAGCCCAGCAGCCCAAGGCCATCCAGGGTGAAGATCACTTCGATGAGAACCGAACCGGTGAACAGCATACCCACCAGCAACGCGGGGAACCCGGCGATGACCAACAGCATGGCGTTGCGGAAGACATGGCGGTACAGCACCTCCCGCTCGGACAGGCCCTTGGCCCGGGCGGTCATCACGTACTGCTTATGGATTTCGTCGAGGAAGGCGTTTTTAGTCAACATGGTGAGCTGTGCGAACCCGCCGATCACCATGGCCGTCACCGGCAATGCCAGATGCCAGAAGTAGTCAGCGATTCGCGCCGGCCAGGACAACTCGTCCCAGTTGTCCGAGGTCAATCCGCGCAGCGGGAACCAGTCGAGGTAGCGCCCGCCGGCGAAAATCACGATCAGCAACACGGCGAACAGGAATCCGGGCACGGCGTTGCCGATGATGATCACCGAGCTGCTGGCCACATCGAAGCGTGAGCCATCACGCATGGCCTTGGCGATACCCAGTGGAATCGAGACCAAGTAAATGATCAATGTGGTCCACAACCCCAGGGAGATCGAGACCGGCATCTTCTCCAGAACCAGGTCCATCACACCGACGCTGCGGTAGAAGCTCTCGCCCAAATCGAACCGCAGGTAGTTCCAGAGCATCTGCAGATAGCGCTCATGGGCGGGTTTATCGAAGCCGAACTGGGCCTCGAGCTGGGCAATGAACTTGGGGTCCAGCCCCTGTGCACCGCGGTAGTTGCCACGTGGCCCGTCGCCGGCTTGACCGGCGGGGGCGACTTCGCCCTGGCTGGTGCCGCTGAAGCGGGCAGTGGGGTCGACTTCAGAGCCGCTGTAGCGGGCCAGCACCTGCTCGACCGGCCCGCCGGGGGCAATCTGCACGATGGCGAAGTTCACCGTGATGATGCCCAGCAGCGTCAGTGGAATCAGCGCCAGGCGGCGCAGCACATACGCGAGCATGGAGGCGCCCGCTCAGCGACCGCCTTGGCGGGGTTCCACCACAGCGGCCTTCTCCGGGTCGATCCACCATGTCGACACCACCTGCACACCGCTGTCCGGCACCACCTCCGGCTTGCCGAACTTGTCCCAATAGGCCAGACGGTCCGCCGCCAGATGCCAATGCGGCACCACCAGATGCTGCCATTGCAGCACCCGATCCAGCGCCCGCACACGGGCCACCAGGGTCTCGCGGTCGGGCGCGGCAATGAGTTGTTCGATCAAAGCGTCCACCGCGGGATCGGCAAGGCCGGTGACGTTGCGGCTACCGGGCTGCTGCGCGGCTTCCGTGCCCCAGAATTCGCGCTGCTCGTTGCCGGGCGACTCGGACTGTGCCCAACTGGAGACCACCATGTCGAAGTCGTACTCGTTGAGCCGGTTGATGTACTGGGCCTGGTCCACTGTGCGGGCACGTGCGTCGATTCCCAGCCGTTCGAGGCTTTGGATGTAGGGCAGGACGATGCGCTCGAAATCCGGCTGGACAAGGAGGATCTCGAACGCGAATGGCTGGCCGGTCTGTGCATTGACCAGTTTGCGGTCCTTGAACGTCCAGCCCGCCTCCTGCAATAACGTCAGGGCCTCGCGCAGGTTGGCCCGCAAGCCACCCTCCCCGGCCGTGCTGGGTGGCTGGTATTCCGTGGTGAAGACCTCGTCGGGAATCTGGCCACGCAAGGGCTCGAGGACGTCGAGCTCCAACGGCCCAGGCAACCCGACGGCCGCCAGCTCCGAATTGTCGAAGTAGCTGCGGGTACGGGTGTACTGACCGTAGAACAGGTTCTCGTTGCTCCACTCGAAGTCGAACGCCAGCGCCAGGGCGCGGCGTACGCGCGGGTCCTGGAACTGCGGCCGGCGCAGGTTGAACGCAAACCCCTGCATGCCCTGGGTACGGTGATGCGGAAAACTGTCGGTCTTGAATACGCCCTCGCGCCTGGCGGGAATGTCGTACCCGGTCGCCCAGGTCTTGGCAACGTTCTCCAACCGAAAATCGTAAGCACCGGATTTCAAGGCCTCCACGGCGACATTGGCATCACGGTATTCATCGAAGCGCAGACGCTCGAAGTTGTACTGACCGCGCATTACCGGCAAATCCCAGCCCCAGTAGTCGGGGTTGCGCTTGTACACGACGAAGCGGCCGGTCTCGAAGCGCTCGACCACATAAGGTCCCGAGCCCAAGGGGATATCGAGCGTCGAGTCAGTGAAATCGCGATCGGCCCAGTACGCCTTGGACAGCACCGGCACTTGGCCGATGATCAGCGCCAACTCGGGGTTGACCCCCTCGGCCAAGTGAAACACCACGGTTCGCTCGTCCGGCGTCTCCAGAGATTCCACGTTGGCGTAGTAGTAACGGTACAAGGGCGAGCCATCGGCCTTGAGCGTGTTGAAGCTGAACTCGACATCGGCACTGGTCACAGGGGTACCGTCGCTGAAGCGCGCCGCCTCGCGCAGGACGAAGGTCACCGTGCGCCGGTCATCGGCGATATCGACCGTCTCCGCCAACAGCCCGTACTGGGTGAACGGCTCGTCCGCACTGGCGGTCATCAGGCTTTCGTAGACCAGCCCCACGCCCGGGGCGGGGCTGCCCTTGATGATGAACGGATTGAAGGAATCGAACCCCCCCTGCGAGGCCAGCTTCAGCGTACCGCCGACCGGTGCGTCGGGATTGACGTAGTCGAAGTGGGTGAAATCGGCCGGGTATTTGGGTTCGCCGTGCAAGGCCACACCGTGCCGTGGCTCCGCCTGGGCAGGCGGACTGGCGCCCAGCATGCCCGCGAGCAGAAGAAACACGACCGAGAACATTCCGCGACCCATTGGCGATCCTCATCCTGTGGCGACTACAATCGGCTATTCGATTTACCCCGTTCACGATACCAGAACACCTTGGGAGTTCACTCGCATGGGATTTCTCGCCGGAAAACGCGCCCTGATCCTCGGGCTGGCCAGCAACCGCTCCATCGCCTGGGGCATTGCCCAGGCCATGCACCGGCAGGGCGCCGAACTCGCCTTCACGTATCAGAACGACAAGCTCAAGGGCCGCGTCGAGAAGATGGCCGACGAATTGGGCAGCCAGCTCACGTTCCCCTGCGATGTCGCCGACGATGGGGCCATCGATGCGGTATTTGAGGGGCTGAAGTCGCACTGGGACGGCCTGGACATTGTGATCCATGCAGTGGCGTTCGCCCCGCGCGAGGCGCTGGAGGGCCGGTTCATCGACTCGGTGAGCCGTGAGGCGTTCCGCATCGCCCACGATATCTCCAGCTACAGCTTTGCGGCTTTGGCCAAGGCGGCTTACCCCCTGATGCAAGGCCGCAATGGCGCCTTGCTCACACTGACCTACCTCGGCGGGGTGCGCACGGTACCCAATTACAACGTCATGGGTTTGGCAAAGGCCAGCCTGGAAGCCAACGTGCGCTACTTGGCGACCTCATTGGGGCCCGAGGGGATCCGCGTCAACGGGATCTCCGCCGGGCCGATCCGCACCCTGGCCGCCTCGGGCATCAGCGGGTTCCGCCGCATGCTCGAGTCCTTCGAGCGCACAGCGCCAATGCGCCGATGCGTGACCATCGAGGAAGTCGGGAACGTAGCGGCCTTTCTGTGCTCCGACCTGGCCTCCGGCATCACCGGAGAGATCACCTACGTCGATGGCGGTTTCAACACCGTCGCCATGACTGGCGAGTGAAAGCCGTTTGCCCCCCGCACTTTGTGGTGCGGGGGGCGGCACAAAACGTCAGAGACGGTCAGGGAAGGTCTGGACGTCGGCCACGGCCCGCAGACTGTTCACCATCGCCTCCAACTGGCGACGCCCAAGCACCTGCTCCACGGGCTCGATGAGGTTCTGTCGCTCCTCGTCGGTGATCTCGGAGGGGTCACCCGCGGTTACTGACGAGACGACCACCACGGCTTGCCCCAGAGCAGCCAGTTGGGTCGTACCCACGCTGACCTCGCCCTCCTGCGGGGCGGGCAACTCGAATACGGTCTGGAGTATCGGCGCGGCCAGGTTGAACGACTCACGGGTCACGGCGCCCGGCTGGTCCAGACGTGCCGGGTAACGCTCGGCGACAGCCTCGACGGACTCGCCGGATTCGATCGCCGACACGATCGCCTCAGCATCGGCAGCCATGGCCTCACCGGCCTGCTCGCGACGGTAAGCCTGCTCGACCTGCTCGCGCGCCTCATCCAAGCTCAGCGGCTGCGCCTCGCGATGCTCGACCACGCGCAATACGACCGCCCGATTATTGCTGATCTCGACCGGGGCGCTGTTCTCGCCCCGCTCCAGCACCGCCTCACTGAAGGCTGCCTCCAGAATCGGCTGCAAGCGGGTCAGGGCCTCATCCCCCCCAGAACGGCTGATCCAGTCGCTGGTTTGCACCTCGAGCCCCAAGGCGTCAGCCGCCGGTTGCAGAGAGTCTGGCTGCTCGAAGGACAAATTGTACAAGCGCTCCGCCGCGTCATAGAAGCGCGCCTCGCCAGCCTGCTGGCGCTGCTGCGCCGCCAATTGCTCGCGCACCTCTTCAAAGGGCTTCACATCACCCTCGACGATGCCGTCGAGCCGCAACACATGGAAGCCGTAGCCGGTCTGCACCGGATCGCTGACATCCCCTACCGAGGCCAGACCGAACAGCGCTGTGTCAAAGGCCGGCTCGATGAGTCCCCGACCGATCTCGCCCAGGTCATCAACCTGGACCTGCGGATCCTCGCCACCCTTAAACGCCTCAAACACGGCATCGAAGCCTTCAGCATCGATACGCTCGCGCAGCGCCTGAGCCTTCTCCTGCGCCTCGCCCACCGCATCCGCGTCGTCCGGATCGTCCACGGTCACCAAAATCTGGCTGACTTCCCGCCGCTCGGGTTCGCCGAACTCCCGCAGCCGTTCGTTGTACATGGCCCGAAGTTCGGATTCGCTGGCGTCCTCACCCGCACCCAGCGCATCGGCGGTCAGGTCAACGTAGGCGATCTTGACTTGTTCGGGGCGCTGGAAGTCGGCTTGGTGGCTGTTGAAGTAAGCCTCCAGCGCCTCGTCGGTGACCTCGACCTGGGACTGGTAGGCGGAGGGTTCGAGCAACAGGTAGCTGACCTCGCGCGACTCGCGAAGCTGGGCGATCAGCGCATCGGCCTCGCGGGCCGGCAAACGTACAGTATCGACGATGGCGCCGATCAGTTGCTCGGTCATCAACTGGGTTCGCAGTTGGATGGCAAACCCCTCGGGTGAATACCCCATCTGATTGACCATGGCCTCGAAGCGGCCGCGATCGAACTGCCCATTGGTCTGAAAACGGGGGTTCTGCGCGATGTTGGCCGCCAGCGCATCATCCCCAACCCGCAGACCGAGGTTGCGGGTTGCCTGGAGGATCAGCTGCTGACGGACGAGGCTCTCGAGCACATCCCCTTTGAGACGCTCCTCGTCGAACGCCGCCGGATCGAGCTGCGCCCGCTGCTGCTCCATCGCTTGCTGACGCTGCCGGAACGCCTGCTGGAAATCGCGCAGGGGTATTTCGTCGCCATTGACCACGGCCGCAGCATTGGGGGTCGACCCGCCCAGGTAGGACTCTATCCCCCATACCCCGAACGACAGCACCAGCAATGCGACGATGATGTATGCGATCCAACCGGAAGCCCGGTCGCGGATGAACTGCATCATGCCTGGACGATCCTCGTTTCCAGCGTAAACCCGCAATCTTGCGGCAAGCCACCGGCTTGAGCAACGGGCAAAAAAAAGGTGCCGCGAGGGCACCTTTTCATGTTTGGCGGAGCGGACGGGACTCGAACCCGCGACCCCCGGCGTGACAGGCCGGTATTCTAACCGACTGAACTACCGCTCCAGTGTTGTTCGCTCTCTCAAGCGAGGCGCGCATCTTAATCGGCCAAAACGCGCTTCGCAACCCCTTTTTTCAATCCGCGATCCTGATCCTGGATCACGATCCGCTGCCGGACGAACCGAAAGCAGATACCTGCAAATGCAAACCAGACCCGCGACGCGCTGAGGCCACAGCGCGTCCGCTCAGATGTGCACGTCACAATTGGTGGGTGCTGAGGGGTTCGAACCCCCGACCCTCGCCTTGTAAGGGCGATGCTCTCCCAGCTGAGCTAAGCACCCGGGTGGAGGCAAGCCCGAAGGCTTACTTCACCGCGTCCTTCAACCCCTTGCCTGCCTTGAACGCAGGTACATTGGACGCTTTGATCGAAATTTCCTTACCGGTGCGCGGGTCGCGCCCGGTGCGGGCGGCACGGCTACGGACTGAGAACGTGCCGAAGCCGATCAGCGTAACTTGATCGCCTTCCTTCAACGCACCTTCTATGGCGGCCAGGGCAGCGTCGACCGCCTTACCGGCATCGGCTTTGGTCAAAGCCGCGTTCTTCGCAACAGCGTCGATGAGCTCGGATTTATTCATTGTATTGACCTGTTCGTCGCGTTAATTACAGCCGCCGATATCATGCACGGGCATGCTTGGAAGCGCATAATACCGGGGTTTCTCCCTGGAGGTCCGCGGTTTTATAGCAGTCGCCAGAAATCAGTGTCAACCGCTTTTCAGTGCGCCCGCAGGCCGTCGGAGGGCACATTTGCCGCTGCCTTTTCCCCACCGGCCCCAACACCCTCCAATTCTGCCCCGACTTCGGCACCCGGCACACGCACCAACGCGACTTCCAGAACCTCGTCGATCCATTTCACCGGACGAATGTCAAGTTTGGCCAGAATGTTCTTCGGGATGTCCGCCAGATCCTTGCGGTTTTCCTCCGGAATCACCACCACCGTGATGCCTCCACGGTGGGCGGCAAGCAACTTCTCCTTCAAGCCGCCGATCGGTAACACCTGGCCACGCAAGGTAATTTCGCCGGTCATGGCCACGTGCGCCTTGACTGGCGTGCCAGTCAAGGCCGACACCAGGGCGGTACACATGCCGATGCCCGCGCTGGGGCCGTCCTTGGGCGTCGCACCCTCCGGTACGTGGATGTGGATGTCGCTCTTCTGGTGGAAATCAGGATCCAACCCCAGGCGGCTCGCACGGCTACGGACGACCGTCAACGCCGCGTGAATCGACTCCTGCATCACATCGCCGAGCGAACCGGTGTGAATCAGCTTTCCTTTGCCCGGCACCAGCGCCGCTTCGATCGTGAGCAGTTCACCACCGACTTCGGTCCACGCCAGCCCGGTCACCTGCCCGACTTGATCGGCCTCTTCGGCGAGACCATAGCGGAACTTCGGCACACCAAGGTACTTCTCCAGGCCTTTGGCGGTCACCGCCACAGCCTTGTCCTGAGGCTTCAGCAGAAGACTCTTGACGACCTTGCGGCAAATCTTGGCGATCTCGCGCTCCAGATTGCGCACCCCCGCCTCGCGCGTATAGAGGCGAATGACATCGCGTACCGCACTCTCGCGGATATCGATCTCGCCGGGCTTGAGCCCATTGGCCTTGACCTGCTTGGGCACCAGGTACTTGAGCGCGATGTTGACCTTCTCCTCCTCGGTGTAGCCGGGGATGCGGATGACCTCCATGCGATCGAGCAACGGCGCAGGAATGTTCATGGAGTTGGCCGTGGCCACGAACATCACATCCGAGAGGTCGAAGTCCACCTCGAGGTAGTGATCGGCGAAGCTGTTGTTCTGCTCCGGGTCGAGCACCTCCAACATCGCGGAGGCCGGATCACCGCGGAAATCCATCGACATCTTGTCGATTTCATCGAGCAGAAACAGCGGATTGCGCGAGCCCACCTTGGCCAGGTTCTGAACGATCTTGCCTGGCATGGACCCAATGTAGGTGCGCCGGTGACCGCGTATCTCGGCCTCGTCACGCACGCCGCCAAGACTCATGCGAATGAACTTGCGATTGGTGCTCGATGCGATGGAGCGCCCCAGCGAGGTCTTGCCCACGCCCGGTGGCCCGACCAGGCACAGGATAGGCCCCTTGAGCTTTCGTGAGCGCTGCTGGACCGCCAGATACTCCAGGATGCGCTCCTTCACCGACTCCAGACCGTAATGGTCGGCCTCGAGCGTCTGTTCGGCGGCGCGCAGGTCATTACGGACCTTCGTGCGCTTCTTCCACGGCACGCTCACCAGCCAATCGATGTAGTTGCGTACCACGGTCGCCTCGGCGGACATCGGCGACATCAGGCGCAGCTTGCTCAATTCGGCGCTGGCCTTCTCACGCGCATCCTTGGGCATGCCGGATTTTTCGATCCGGTTGGCAAGGTCTTCGATTTCGTTCGGCGGTGCGTCCTCGAGGTCACCCAACTCCTTCTGGATGGCTTTCATCTGCTCGTTGAGGTAGTACTCGCGCTGGCTCTTTTCCATCTGCTGTTTGACGCGATTGCGGATGCGTTTCTCGACCTGCAGCAGGTCGATCTCGCCTTCCAGCAGATGCAACAGATGTTCGAGACGAGCCCGCGGGTCGTCGATCTCAAGAATCTTCTGTTTGGCCTCGAGCTTCAACGTCATGTGGGCGGCGATGGTGTCGGCCAGGCGCCCACCATCCTCCAGCCCGGACAACGAGCTCAACACCTCGCCGGGTATCTTCTTGTTCAGCTTGACGTACTGCTCGAAGACATCCATGACCGAGCGCATGAGCACGTCGACTTCGCGCTGATCGACCGGGTCCTCGTTATCCTGAAGACTGATCTGCGCAAGGAAGCAACCGTCCTCCTCACGAATCTCATGGATGGCGGCACGCTGCCCGCCTTCCACCAGCACCTTGACGGTGCCGTCGGGCAGCTTGAGCATCTGCAGGACGTTCGCCAGGGTACCTACACGGTAGATATCGGACTCGGATGGGTCCTCCACCTCAGCACTCTTCTGCGCGATCAGCAGAATGCGCTTGCCTTTCTCCATGGCAAGATCCAGTGCTTTGATGGATTTTTCCCGCCCGACGAAGAGCGGGATGACCATATGCGGGTAGACCACGACATCGCGCAACGGCAGGACGGGAATGGGCGCGGTGGCAAGATCGTCAGTCGGGATGTTCTGCTCCATGGCAGATCCTCTCAATGGGCGATCGCCGACGCGTGCCGTCGACCGCCAAGCTGGTTCGGGAACGGTAAAAGAGCTGGGACGCCCTGGATATGCGGGCGTCCTTGAGACGTTTCAAGCGCGTCGCCTAGTCGGATGAGGCGGCGCGTCGGGTTTCGGCATTCTCGTAGATGAAATACGGCTTGGACTCGCCGGTGATCGCCGACTCGTCCACCACGACCTTGCTGACGTCCTGCAATCCAGGCAGCTCATACATCGTATCCAACAGCACATTCTCGAGAATCGTGCGCAAGCCGCGAGCACCGGTCTTGCGCTCCATCGCCTTGCGCGATACCGCACGCAACGCCTCGTCGCGAAATTCAATCTCGCTGCCCTCCATCTCGAAGAGCCGCGCATACTGCTTAGTGATGGCATTCTTGGGTTCGGTGAGGATGCGCACCAGCGCCTCCTCGTCCAATTCTTCCAGCGTAGCGACCACCGGCAAACGTCCGACGAACTCCGGTATCAGGCCGTAGCCGATCAGGTCTTCCGGTTCGACATCGGCGAGCGCCTCACCCAATGGCCGCTTGCCATCGGGGCTGCGAACCTCTGCGGCGAAGCCGATGCCACCCTTGGCCGAGCGGTTGCGGATGATCTTGTCCAGGCCCGCGAACGCGCCACCGCAGATGAACAGGATGTTGGAGGTATCGACCTGCAGGAACTCCTGCTGCGGATGCTTTCGGCCACCCTGGGGCGGTACCGAAGCGATGGTGCCTTCGATAAGCTTCAACAAGGCCTGCTGCACCCCCTCGCCGGAGACATCGCGGGTGATCGAAGGATTGTCCGACTTGCGCGAGATCTTATCGATCTCGTCGATGTAGACGATGCCCGTCTGGGCTTTTTCCACATCGTAGTCGCACTTCTGCAACAGCTTCTGAATGATGTTCTCGACATCCTCGCCCACGTACCCGGCTTCGGTCAGCGTGGTCGCATCGGCGATCGTGAACGGCACATTCAGCAGCCGGGCCAGGGTTTCCGCAAGCAACGTCTTACCCGAGCCGGTAGGGCCGATGAGCAGGATATTGCTCTTGCTGACCTCGACCTCGTTCTTGCCGTGGGACAGCTCCAGCCGCTTGTAGTGGTTGTACACCGCCACCGACAAGACTTTCTTTGCCCGCTCCTGCCCAATCACGTATTCGTTCAGGACTTTCATGATGTCCTGGGGCTTGGGCAGCTTGCTGGAACCGACCGGTGAGCGCTCTTCCATCTCCTCGCGGATGATGTCGTTGCACAGCTCAACGCACTCATCGCAGATGAACACGTTCGGGCCGGCAATGAGTTTGCGCACCTCATGCTGACTCTTGCCGCAGAAGGAGCAGTACAGCAGCTTGCCCTCTTCGCCCTTGTCGGTTCGATCTTTACTCATATACCACCCTCTTGATGCCGCCGCGCCGACGAGCAGGTCAGCGGGCGACAAGCCGCGTCCGCAATCCCATCACGGACACTCGGTATTCAACACTGCCCCATCCGAGGTTGGCAAGGGACAGGGAGACTGTTCGACACCGGGGACGACGCCTGAGCAAGGCACCGCCACCAACCGCCTCCTGGTTCAGGCTGCGCTTTGGCGATGCGTCAGCACCGCATCCACCAGCCCGTATTCGACCGATTCGGACGCGCCCATGAAGAAATCGCGATCGGTATCGGTCGCGATCTTCTCCAGAGGCTTGCCGGTGTGCTTGGCGAGAATCCGGTTCAAGCGATCGCGCACGTGAAGGATTTCGCGAGCATGGATATCGAAATCCGAGGCCTGACCCTGGAAACCGCCCAAAGGCTGGTGAATCATCACCCGCGAATGCGGCAGGCAATGCCGCTTGCCGGCCGCGCCGCCGGCGAGAAGCACCGCCCCCATGCTCGCTGCTTGACCGATGCACATCGTGCTGACATCGGGCTTGATGAACTGCATGGTGTCGTAAATCGCCATGCCGGCGCTCACCGAACCGCCCGGTGAATTAATGTAAAAATAGATGTCCTTGTCGGGGTTGTCGGCTTCCAGGAACAGCAACTGGGCGACGATCACGTTCGCCGAGTAGTCCTCAACCGGCCCCACCATGAACACGACACGCTCTTTGAGCAGGCGCGAGTAGATGTCGTAGGCACGCTCGCCGCGCGAGCTCTGCTCGACCACCATCGGCACCAGGTTCAAAGCCCGAGGTCCTTCCATCCCGCTGCGCTCGCTCATTTGCTCATCTCTCCCCGCAGGTGCACCGCCGATTATCGGCGGCCGCCCTTCATGACATCATCGAAACTCACCGGCTTGTCGGTCACTTGCGCCTTCTCGACGACCCAGTCGACCACCTGATCCTCCAGCGCAGCGGCGGAGACGCTCTCCATCGCCTGCGGATTCTGCCGGTACCAGCGAATCACTTCACTGGGATCTTCGTAGTTGGCGGCCATGCTATCGAGCTGCGCCTGGATCCTGGCCGGCTCGGGCTTCAGTGACTCTTGGACCACCAGACGCGAGACGATCAACCCCAATGCCACCCGACGCTTGGCCTGTTCGGCGAACAACTGGGCCTTCAGCTCCGGCGTCGCCTTATCCTCGGGCAGACGCATCTGCTTGGCCAATTGCTCGATCTCATCATCGACCATGCTCTGCGGCAGACTGACCTCGTTGGCGCCGAGCAACTGGTCCATCACCTGCTCTTTCATACGGGCTTTGATGGTCTGGCCGAGCTCCCGTTCCATGTTCTCACGCAACGCGGTGCGCAGGGAGTCAATAGCGCCATCGGAAATACCGAACTGCTGGACGAAGGCTTCGTCGACCTCAGGCAGACGCGGAACCTCGACCTTGTGGACGGACAACGCAAACTGCGCGGTCTTTCCGGCCAGATTCTCGGCCGGGTAATCCTCGGGGAAGCTGACGTCGATGGTCTTTGTCTGGCCGGCGGTCATACCGACCAGGCCGGCTTCGAAATCCGCCACCATGCGACCGGAACCGAGGATGACCGTGGCGTTTTCACCCTTGCCACCGTCGAAGGCTTCGCCATCGAGCGTGCCGACGAAATCCAGAGTGACGCGGTCGCCATCGGTGGCGCCGCGATCGGCGACCTCCCAGTCGGTGCGCTGCTTGCGCAGGTTCTCGACCATGGCATCGATGTCGGACTCGGCCACCTCGGCGACGGGGCGCTCCAGGACGATAGCGTCGATCCCCTTGACTTCAAACTCGGGGAATACTTCGAACACCGCGGCGTACTCGAGGTCACTGCCGGCTTCCAGCGATTTGGGCTCGATCTTGGGGCCACCGGCCGGACGAAGGTTCTCCTGGCTAACTGCCTCGCGGAAGCTCTGCTCGAGCACCTCGCCAAGCACCTCCTGGCGCACCTGGGGACCATACATGCGCTGGACGACCTTCAGCGGCACCTTGCCGGGGCGGAAACCGTCAAGCTTCACGCGACGCGCCAGCTGGCTGAGGCGGCTGCGCACCTCGTCGTCCACCCTGGAGGCGGGTACCTGGATGTTGACCCGTCGCTCCAGGCCCTCGAGCTTCTCAACCGAAACCTGCATGTCGTCTCTACCTCAGTTCCGTCAAATAACCGGCGCCGGCAGGCGCATCATCAACCCGCAAACGCCCTCGAATCATGCGAGCGCTCGCGCACCCGCCGGAAATCCCGTATGCCGGACAAATACACGCCGGGCACCCTTGCGAAGGCCGTAGGCCAACCCTCAGGCGCTCGACGTGCAATCTGCTGGTGCGAAAGGAGAGACTCGAACTCTCACGGGTTACCCCACTGGAACCTAAATCCAGCGCGTCTACCAGTTCCGCCACTTTCGCATGAACACGGCGTACCACCCTGCGGCACATCGGACCGCATTATACCCGCCGTCGACCCGCATGCGGCCGAACGCGGGCGCACGCGCAAGAGAAGAGCGAACAGCAGCGGGAGGGTGTTAAAGATGGTGGGCCGTGTAGGACTCGAACCTACAACCAATTGATTAAGAGTCAACTGCTCTACCAATTGAGCTAACGGCCCAGCGAAGGGGCGGTATGGAAGCACAGGGCTCCCCACAAATCAAGTGGGGTGGACGATGGGACTCGAACCCACGACAACCGGGATCACAACCCGGGGCTCTACCAACTGAGCTACGCCCACCATTGAACTCTTTACATACTAGCGCCAAAAACATGGCGCGCCCGGCAGGACTCGAACCTGCTACCCTCGGCTTAGAAGGCCGATGCTCTATCCAGATGAGCTACGGGCGCTTCGATTCGACCGCCGCCGTGCCGGATCTGGTCGGGGTAGAGGGATTCGAACCCCCGACACCCTGCTCCCAAAGCAGGTGCGCTACCAGGCTGCGCTATACCCCGCGACTTTCTTAGCGCTCGCCGCAGGTTGCAACCTGCCATCGTTCGCAAGGGCGCACATGATACGGTGCACCCCTGGCGCCGTCAACGCAGCAATTCCACACGGCGGAGAAGTCCTTAACCGCGACGCCATGTCGTGCCTTCCGCACCGTCCTCGAGCACGATTCCCAGGGCAGTCAGCTCCGCACGCAGACGGTCCGCCTCGGCGAAATCACGGGCCGCGCGGGCCGCGCGGCGGCGGGCGATCAGTGCCTCGACGGCGGCATCGTCCGGCCCATCGGCCGCCTGCCCGCGCAGGTAGGCCTCAGGGTCGGCTTGCAGCAGCCCCAGCACACCACCGAGACCCCGCAGGCTGTCGGCCAATGCCGATGCATCGTCGGCACCGTCGTCGCGGGCTCGATTGAGTGCCGTGGCCAACTCATGCAACACCGCCATGGCTTCGGGCGTGTTGAAGTCATCGTCCATTGCAGCGCTGAACCGGGCTGTCCACTGCGGATCGATCCGCCCATCGCCATGCGGGGCGCCCCGTAAGGCAAGGTAAAAGCGATCCAGCGTGCTGCGTGCCTGGTCCAGCTGCGCATCGCTGTAGTTCAGCGGGCCGCGATAGTGGCTGCCCAGGATGAACAGGCGAATGACCTCCGGCCGGTAGCGCTCCAGCACCTCGCGCACGGTGAAGAAGTTGCCCAATGATTTGGACATCTTTTCTTCATCCACCTGTACGAAGCCGTTGTGCATCCAGACATTGGCCAGAGCATGCCCGCTGGCACCCTCGCTCTGGGCGATTTCGTTCTCGTGATGGGGAAACTTCAGGTCCATCCCCCCGCCGTGGATATCGAAGTGCTCGCCCAGGCAACGACCGGACATGGCCGAGCACTCAATGTGCCAGCCCGGACGCCCCGCGCCCCATGGGGATGGCCAACTCGGCTCGCCGGGCTTCGCCGCCTTCCACAGGACAAAGTCCAAGGGATCGTCCTTGGCCTCATCAACATCGACCCGCGAACCGGCGCGCAAGTCGTCCGGATTCTTGTTGGAGAGCTTGCCGTACCCCTCGAAGCGGCTGACGTCGTAATACACGTCGCCGTTGGCGGCCTGATAGGCCAGGGATTTCGCCATCAGTCGGTCGATCAGCGCGACGATATCGTCCATGTGGCCGGTGGCCCGTGGTTCCATGTCCGGCGGCACGATACCCAGGGCCGCACTGTCTTCGTTCATGGCGTCGATGAAGCGCGTCGTCAATGCATCCATCGTCTCGCCGTTCTCGGCCGCGCGGCGGATGATCTTGTCGTCGATATCGGTAATGTTGCGCACGTAGGTGACCGCGTAACCCGACCAGCGCAGGTAGCGTGCCACCATATCGAATACGACCATCATCCGCGCATGGCCGATATGGCAGTAGTCGTACACCGTGATCCCGCACACGTACATGCGCACTTTGCCGGGCTCGATGGGTGTGAACGGCTGCTTCTTGCGGGTGAGGCTATTGTGAATCTGGAGCATGAGTAGGCCCTGAGAATTGGATGAACGCGTGCAACGATGTATGCCGCCGTTGCGGTATACATCGCGTCGTCCAACCGCTGGGGCCGGGATGATATTGACGTGGCGCTGATCTCATAGCGCGCTAGGTTAGCCGAAGACGAGCAGCGCGAAAACTGGCCGTGGGCGGCGAGTGGCCGTTATCATCCCCGCCTCCCCGGTTTTCTGGATGCCATTGATGAAACGATTGCTGCCGCTCGTACTCGCCATGACCTGGGCCTTCGGTGCATTTGCAGGGCCGCAGGTCCGTCTGGACACCTCCGCCGGGCCTGTGACCATCGAGCTCGACGACCAGAAGGCACCGCTGAGCACCGAGAACTTTCTCAGTTACGTGGACAGCGGCTATTACGACGGCACCGCGTTCCATCGGGTCATCGACGGGTTCATGGTCCAGGGCGGTGGCTTTACGGCCGACCTGCAACGCAAACCGACGGAACCGCCTATCGCCAATGAGGCTGATAACGGCCTGACGAACGACCGCGGCACTCTGGCGATGGCGCGCACGTCCGACCCGAACTCCGCCACCAGCCAGTTTTTCATCAACCTGGTGGACAATGCGTTTCTCAACCATCCCGGGCAGGACGGGCATGGCTATGCCGTCTTCGGCCGCGTCATCGAAGGCATGGACGTGGTCGATGCCATCGCCAAATCCGCAACCGGCCCCGCCGGGCCGTTCCGCTCGGATGTCCCCAACCCGATAGTGGTCATCGAATCGGCGACCCGACTCAATCCCTGACACCACAGGACACATCAGCATGATCCGACTGACGACCAGCAAAGGCATCATCGAGCTTGCGCTCAACCACGACAAAGCACCGGAAACGGCCAAGAACTTCGAGCAGTATGTCCGCGATGGCTTCTATGACGGCACGCTGTTCCACCGCGTGATCCCCGGGTTCATGGTGCAAGGCGGCGGTATGGAGCCGGGCATGCGCAACAAACCGACCCGCTCGGCGATCAAGAATGAAGCCACCAATGGCCTGAAGAACACCCGCGGCAGCGTGGCCATGGCACGCACCAACGACCCGCACTCGGCGACGGCCCAGTTCTTCATCAATGTCGTGGACAACGGATTTCTCAACCACACCTCGCCGTCGGGCCAGGGATGGGGCTATTGCGTGTTCGCCGAGGTGACCTCGGGCATGGACGTGGTCGACGCCATTTTGACCGTGCCGACTACCAGCAAGGGCATGCATCAGAATGTGCCGACCGACGATGTGCTGATCGAAAAAGCCGAAGTCATCGAGTAATGACGACGCTTTTCATTTCCGATCTGCATCTGGATGCCACCCGCCCCCAGGTGACCGAGGGCTTTCTTCGCTTCCTCGCCGACAGGGCGGCCGATGCCGATGCCTTGTACATCCTGGGCGATCTGTTCGAGGCCTGGGTCGGAGATGACGACGATGCCGAACCGGGTCCCACCGTGGCCCGGGCACTGGCCACCCTGGACATCCCGGTATTTTTCGTCCACGGCAATCGCGACTTCCTACTCGGCGCGGCGTTTGCCGACCGGGCCGGGGTGCGATTGCTGGACGAAGAGACCGTGATCGACTTGCCGGGCGGTCCTACGCTGATCATGCACGGCGATCACCTGTGCACCGATGATGTGGACTACCAGGCCTTTCGCCAGAAGGCGCGCAACCCGGCATGGCAGGCACAGATCCTGGCACTACCGCTGCCCCAGCGGCGCGTCATGGCGGCACAGCTGCGCGAGATGAGCCGGGAGGCCACCGGGCAGAAGGCCGAGGACATCACCGACGTCAACCCTGCCGCTGTCCTGGAGGCGTTCCAACGCCATGGGGTGAAGCGGATGATCCACGGTCACACTCACCGGCCCGCCATCCACGAGGTTCCGCTACCCGGCGGGGACAGCGC
>CBFGWV010000045.1:0-22509 GCA_965652545.1 uncultured Candidatus Competibacteraceae bacterium
GGCACCCGTAGGAGCGCACCCCTGTGCGCGATCCGCCTTCAGGCGGCACCGGACATCAATTGTTCGGTGGCACATCGGGCCATCGCGCACTTCGGGTGCGCTCCCGCAGGTGCCAAATGCGGGCTCCTAGATACGCCGAACCCAAACCGACGTGTCGTGGTACACCGCGCCACCGTTCGGCGGCGCCGGCTCGCTGCTGATCAGCGTGTTAATGCCCTTGCCACCGGGAAAGTCGGCCGCCGGCCACAGGCTTTCGACGATTATGACGCCCACTTGTACGCCGTCGAAGGACCGGACACGGACGGTGATTTCGCCAAGCTCGTTACCCAGCGTGACGGTGTTGCCGTCGGTGAGCCCGAGTTGCTGAACGTCGTCGGGGTGCATGAGGACATGCGGTTCGCCTTCCAGACGCCGTGAACCGTTGGTCTCGGTGAAACTGCTGTTGAGGAACTGACGGGCAGGGGCGGTGACGAGGCGGTAGGGGTGCTTGGTGTCGATCAGTGGCACGTGGTCGGGCCAGTCGGGGAGTTGCTGGCCCAGGGGGCCGAGGGCGAGCCAGTCGGGGCGGAAGCGGAAGCGGCCGTCAGGGTGGCCGAAGCCGTCGAGGAAGTGTGCGGTCTCGAAGGGTGGTGCCAGATCGAGGCCGCCTTGCTCGATCAACGTGGTCATGTCGGGCAGCCCGGATGCATGCAAGGTGGCGTCGATGAGACCGGCGGTGTCGGTGTCGAAGCCGTGGTGACGGGCACCGAGCCGGTCGGCCAGGGCACACAGGACGTCATGGTTGCTGCGGGCATCGTTTGGCGGCTGGATGACCGCCGTGCCGACCTGCAGGTGGGTATGGCCGCTGGCGACGTAAATGTCGTCGTGTTCGAGAAACTGTGTAGCCGGGAGGATGATGTCGGCGTAGGCGCAGGTTTCGGTGAAGAATTGCTCGTGCACGACCGTGAAGAGGTCGTCGCGGGCCAGGCCGGCAAGGACGCGGTTGCTGTCGGGGGCGACTTGTGCGGGGTTGGTGTTCTGAATGAACAGCGCCGTGACGGGTGGGCCGCCGGCGAGGGCGGCCGGGTCGCCGCAGAGGATGGCGCCGATGCGTGACTGGTCGAGCTCGCGCACGCGGGTGTCGAGCCGGTCCAAGCCTTCGATCAGGGTCTTGTCCACAGGGTAGAGCCCGCTGTGGCCGAACAGGGCGCCACCGCCACGGTGTTGCCAGGCGCCGGTGACGGTGGGCAGGCAGCTGACCGCATGCATGCCCGCGGCGCCGTTGCGGCTGCGGGTGAAGCCGTAGCCCAGGCGAATGAAGCTGTTGGGCGTGCGGCCGTACCAGGCGGCGAAGGTTTCGATCTGCTCGATGGACAGGCCGGTGATTGCGGCGGCCCAGGACGTATCACGCGTGGCGAGGTGGCGGCGCAGGCCGTCAGGATCGTCGCTGTAACGGGCGAGGTAGTCGAGGTCGGCGTGGCCGTCGCGAAACGCGATGTGCATGACCGCGCAGGCCAGGGCGCCGTCAGTACCGGGACGCAGCATCAGGTGCAGGTCAGCCTTATCGGCCGTACCGGTGCGATAGGGGTCGACCACCACCAGGCGGGCGTTGCGCTGTTTGCGTGCCTGGGCGATCCAGTGCATCACGTTGACCTGGGTGTTCACCGGGTTGCCGCCCCAGACGACGATGAGGTCGGAATCGACCATTTCCCGGGTGTCCACACCGCGGCGGGCACCGACGCCGGCCATCCACCCGGCGTTGGCGATCGATACGCAATAGGTAGAGTGCTGGCGTGAATAGCCCATGCAGTGACGCAGTCGGTTGATGCCGTCACGCTGTACCAGGCCCATGGTGCCGGCGTAGTAGAACGGCCACACGGCTTCTGCGCCGTGGGTGCGGGTGGCATTCATCAGACCGGCGGCGGTCTGGTCCAGGGCCTCGTCCCACCCTATGGGCATGAAACCGTCGCGCCCGCAGCCTTTGGGGCCGATGCGTTTGAGCGGGGTGAGCAGGCGGTTGGGGTGGTGAATACGTTCGGCGTAGCGCGACACTTTGGCGCAGATCACGCCCTGGGTGTAGGGATGGTCCCGTCGGCCATACACTTTGCCGATGGTGTGGGCATCGAGTCGTTCGACCTCCAGCGCGCAGGTGCTGGGGCAGTCGTGGGGACAGACGGCGGGAACGCGGGGGGCTCGTTCGCGGCTGGGCATGGGCCGGTCCTGACTCTCAAGTGGCGACCGACGCAGTGTGCGGCGCGGCACGGGCGCTGACAACCGGCGCTCCGGGCCGGCATACTCCGACCCCATGACCGGTGCGCCTGCGCAAACAGATCGCAAACACCTGCTGGTGGTGTACCACTCCCAGACCGGCAACACGCGCGCGTTGATCGAGGCCGCGGTTCGTGGCGCGCAACGCGAGGACGGCGTCCAGGTGAAGCTCAAGCGGGCTTTGGCGGCGGATTTGACCGATCTGCTATGGGCGCATGGGCTCATGTTCGGCACACCGGAGAATTTCGGCTTCATGTCCGGGGCGTTGAAGTATTTCTTCGACCGTACGTATTACCCGGCCGAGGGCAAGGTGCAGGGCATGCCGTATCTGTTGATCGTCAGTGCCGGTAACGATGGCAGCGGTGCGGCGCGGCAGGTCGATCGGATCGCCACCGGCTACGGCTGGCGGGAGGCTCAGCCACCGACCATCATCGTCGGTGAGCCTGAGCCGGATGATCTGAACACCTGTGAGGAGCTGGGCGAGGCCTTTGCCACAGGATTGGCGATGGGGGTGTTCTGATGGCGGGCAAGAAACGACGGCGGCGCTGGCTGCGAGCCTTGGGATGGCTGCTGCTGCTGGTGGCGGTGTTGACGGCGGCGCCCTTGCTGTTGTGGCGTTTTGTACCGCCGCCATTCAGCACCCTGATGATGGTCGACCGGCTCACCGCCGGCAGCGAGCTGCCGGCGTACGGCCTGCGCTACGACTGGATGCCGATGGAGCAGATCTCCCCGCATCTTGCGCTGGCCGTGGTGGCCGCAGAGGACCAGAAATTTCCCCACCACGCCGGTTTCGATATCGAATCCATCCGCTCGGCCTGGGCCAATTATCAGGAAGGTGGCCGCTTGCGCGGTGCCAGCACCATCAGTCAGCAGACGGCGAAGAATCTCATGCTCTGGAACGGGCGCTCGTGGGTGCGCAAGGGGCTGGAGGCCTGGTACACCGGGTGGATGGAGCTGACCTGGCCGAAGCGGCGGATTCTGGAGATCTATATCAACATTGCTGAGTTTGGGCCGTATATCTACGGTGCCGAGGCGGCCAGCCAACATTACTTCAACCGTCCGGCGGCGGAGTTGACACGCGAACAGGCGGCGCTGTTGGCGGCCGTTCTGCCCAGCCCCTGGCGTTATCGGGTGGACGCCCCCAGCGATTATGTGCGCAAACGCCAGGCCTGGATTCTGCGCCAGATGGGCCAGTTGGGCGGTGTGGCCTATGTCCAGGGGCTGTGATCGAAATCATTAGCAATTGTCCATGTGCGACGGCGCCGTCGCCTGGCGGTTTACACTTCTGCGCCTGACACCGAGCGGAGAGACGAAACGGGTGAATACTCAAGTCACGGATTCAGGGCGCGGTACGCGCCGGATAGTGAATGGGTTGGGTGCTGCCGGCTGTGTGGGCTTGCTGCTCTACGCGATCCTGTATTTGCAGGAGGTGTTGTGGCTGGAGCCATGCCCGTTGTGCATTTTCCAACGCATTGCATTCATGGTGTTGGGGGGGATCTTCCTCTTGGCGGCCTTGCACGCGCCTCGTGGCGGCGGCCGCAACGTGTACGCGGTACTCATCGGGCTGGCTGCACTGATTGGCGCCGGCATCGCCGGGCGCCATGTGTGGTTGCAGTTCAACCCGCCTGAAGGCATGGCCAGTTGTGGTGCGGGCTTGAATTACATGCTCGAGACCATGGCCCTGCCGGATGTGGTGCTCAAGGTGTTCCAGGGCAACGGCGACTGCGGTGCCATCGACTGGACGTTCCTTGGCTTGGGTATTCCCGCTTGGTCGTTGGTCTGCTTCGTCTTGTTGGGCATCGTCGGTGTGGCGGTGAACTGGCGCCGCGCGGGGCATTGACCGGGCCACTCGCCAAGGTATAGTTCGTCCGGCCGCTACGAGCCTGTCCGACAGGCTCCTACGTCAGACAGACGCCTTAGGCGGCATACGTTCTCGGGGCGGGGTGAGATTCCCCACCGGCGGTGATGCGCACTTACGGTTTCGGGTGCGCGAAGCCCGCGAGCGCCTGCTGGGGTTTTCCCGGCGGGGTCAGCAGATTCGGTGCGATTCCGAAGCCGACGGTTACAGTCCGGATGGAAGAGAACGGGTGGATCACGGCCGGCGCCATCGGTTGCCGCTGGCTGGGCATCGCGTGAGCGACGCTACCTTCCCGTACGCCCTGATTCCAGTCACAGACAGTGAGGACTGACTGATGAATCAGCGCTCCATTGACGATTCGTTGTTCGATGCCACCGACGGGTTGATCGGGTTCATTCAAGCCGATTGGCACGATGAGATCGTGGATCAGGCCCGGCAGGGTTTTGAGCGGGCCATGGCGGATGCCGCGTGTCCCCCCGATTTGATCAAGCGGTTCCATGTTCCTGGGGTTCTGGAGATTCCTCTACTGGCGCAACAGCTTGCCGCCAGCGGGCGGTTCCGGATCCTGGTGGCCGCCGGGTTGATCGTGGATGGGGGTATCTACCGCCACGACTTCGTCGCGGCGACAGTCTCTGATGCGATGATGCAGGTCCAGCTTGCTACGGGGGTTCCCTTGTTGTCAGTGGTCCTGACGCCACAGGCCTTCCATGAGCACGATACGCACCGGGCGTTCTTCACCGCGCACTTCGCGGTCAAGGGCGCGGAGGCGGCGGCGGCGTGTTTGCAGGTGATGGGCAATCAGCGTCGGCTGGCGGGTCTCGCGGCAGCATAGAAAGGATTGCCCGGTTCGTCAGGCCGGCGGCAGCATTCATGCTGCCGCCGGCCTGGACCCGATCCATCCTGCCCCGAGGATTCCGTTCGGTGGCCTCTGAAACAGGCGCCGTGCCGGTATTTGTCGGAACGGGCACCCGTAGCAGCGCACCCCTGTCCCTGTGCACGATCGGCCTCGGTTGCTCTACTCCGCCATCACCGGCTCGAAGACAGTCACTGTCTCCAGCGTGCCGTCGTCCGCAACCACCCAATGCTCGAAGGTGCCGGACACATCGCCGTTGGCGTCGAGTTCGACATCACCCGAGGCGCCGACATAATTGATGTCCTCGCCGTTCTTGAGCGCCTCCAGTGCCTTGGCGGCCTCTCCAGGTTTGATTTCGATGCCCGGTTCATTGGCGACGTCACGCAGGGCATCGCGAATGGCCATGCCCTCGGTCGAGCCGGCCTTGGCATGTGCGAGCATGAGCAACATGGCGGCGTCGTAGCTGGTGTCGATATACGGTCGCGGCGGAAGCTCTCCGAAGGAGGCCTCGTACAGTGACTGGAAGGCGGTGGAGGCGTCGCTCTCCAGGGACTTGGATGAGGTACCGAAAGCGCCGCTGAGGTATTGGGCGCCGATGGTTTCGACGACTTTTTCGACTTTCATGCCATCGGTAAAGACGAACTTGTCGTAGAAGCCCTCTTCCAGCGACTGACGCACGATGCTGATGCCACCGTCGTCGGGGTAGGCGATGACCAGCAGGGCATCGGCATCGCCGAGGCTGGCGAGTTCGCCGCGGTAGGATTCTTTATTGGGCTCGAAGGCCGCTTGCCCGGTGATTTCGCCGCCGGATCGGGTGAACGTGTCGATGAACGCCTTGGCCAGTCCGTCGCCGTAGTCGTTGTTCACATAGATGACGGCGACCTTCTGAATACCTGCATCGCTGACCAACTGGCCGAGGGCCACGCCCTGAAAGGCATCGGAGGGGACGGTGCGGAACAGGTAGTCGCCATCTTCCAGATCGGTGATGGTCGGCGCGGTGGAGGCTGGGGAGACCATCGGTACTTTGTCCACGCTGCCCACGCTCTGGGCCACGGGAATGGTGTTCCCCGAGGAGAGGGCACCGACGATGGCGGTGACGCCTTCCACCGACACCATGCGTTTGGCCGCGTCGATGGCCGGTTGGGATTTTGTCTGTGTGTCGCCGACGATCAGCGAGACGGCTTCGCCGCCGATGCCCCCGGCGCCGTTGATCTCTTCAACGGCCAGTTTTACGCCGTTGAGGCAGGACTCACCGTAGGCTTGAAGCCCGCCGGTCAACGGCATGAGGGCGCCAAGCTTGAGTTCGGCCAGGGCGGGGGCGGCACAGAGGCTGCTTGCCAATGCCACCGACAGCGCGCTCAGACGCAGGGGGTGCATTGCACTCTTGCTCGTCATGGATGGACCTCCGAGTGAGATGATTTAAATGAAACCATTGCCGCATATGGCGATGGCGGCAAGTGTAGCAGGGGGCGGCTGCCTCTCGAACGGTGCGTCCCGGTCGAGCTGCGCCTGTCGCTGGAGGTGTTCACGTCGGATGCGGATCTGCGCCCGATTCGCGTCAAGCTGGCTTGGCAGGTCACGAAATCGGTATGATTGGCGGTTTCGTGACCAGTGGACGTAACCCGCCATGCAGGAACTCAACCCCCTCTATAACCACATCGATGACCTCAAGGGACGCGCCCAGTCCCTGAGGGGGTATCTTTGACTACGAGGCCAAGGCTGAACGCCTGACCGAGGTCGATCGCGAACTGGAGCAGCCCAAGGTCTGGGACAATCCCGAACGCGCCCAGGCTCTGGGCAAGGAGCGCGCGCAGCTTGCTCTGGTGGTCAACACCCTGGGCGATTTGACCCAGGCGCTGGACGATGCCGCCGAACTGCTGGAAATGGCCGCCGCCGAAGGCGACGAGGCCACGGTGGACGGTGTGGCCAAGGATCTTGCGACCTACGAGCGTCAGGTGGCGGACCTGGAATTCCGCCGCATGTTCGCCGGCGAGATGGACCCGAACAACGCCTTTGTCGACATCCAGGCCGGCTCCGGCGGTACGGAAGCGCAGGACTGGGCCAACATGCTGCTGCGCATGTACCTGCGCTGGGGTGAGAGTCGCGGCTTCAAGATGGAGCTGATCGAATGCTCTGCCGGTGAAGTGGCCGGCATCAAGTCCGCCACCATCAAGGTGGAGGGCGAATACGCCTATGGCTGGCTGAGGACCGAAACCGGTGTCCACCGGTTGGTGCGCAAGTCGCCGTTCGACTCCGGCAATCGCCGGCACACCTCGTTTGCCGCGGTGTTCGTCTCCCCCGAGGTCGACGACGATATCGACATCGAAATCAACCCGGCCGACCTGCGCATCGATGTCTACCGCGCCTCGGGTGCCGGTGGCCAGCACGTCAACCGGACCGAGTCCGCGGTCCGCATTACGCACATGCCATCGGGCCTTGTGACCCAGTGCCAGAACGACCGTTCGCAGCACAAGAACAAAGACACGGCCATGAAGCAGCTCAAGGCCAAGCTGTACGAAATGGAAGTCCAGAAGCGCAACGCCGCCGCCCAAGCTGTGGAGGACACCAAGTCCGATATCGGCTGGGGCAGCCAGATTCGCTCGTACGTACTGGACCAGAGTCGCATCAAGGACTTGCGCACCGGTGTGGAGACGGGCAATACGCAGGCCGTGCTGGACGGCGACCTGGATCAGTTCATCGAAGCGAGCTTGAAGAGCGGCTTGTAACCGACCCTGCGGGCCGCCATTGTGGCGGCCCGCCGCCTGGATACGTCATGACCGACACGACCGATAACACGACACCTGTGGACGAGAACAAGTTGATCGCCGAGCGCCGGCAGAAGATGCACGCGCTGCGCGAGCACGGTCAGGCGTACCCCAATGACTTCCGGCGCAACGCCTTTGCCGGCTCTCTGCACCGGATGTACGGCGAGACGCCCTCTGAGGCGCTGGAGGCCCAGGGTGTGCGCGTGTCCGTGGCCGGCCGGATGATGGCCAAGCGCATCATGGGCAAGGCCAGCTTCACACACATCAAGGATGCCACCGGGACGTTCCAGCTTTATCTGCAACGGGATGTCCTGGGTGATGCTTACCAGGCGTTCAAGCATTGGGACATCGGCGATATCATCGGCGCGGAGGGCACGGTGTTTCGCACCCGCACCGGGGAGCTGTCGCTCAATGTCGATTCGCTGCGCCTGCTCACCAAGGCGCTGCGTCCGCTGCCGGAGAAGTTTCACGGCCTCACCGATATGGAGGTGCGTTATCGCCAGCGCTATGTGGATCTGATCGTCAACGACGACACCCGTCGGGCGTTCCAGATCCGCTCAGCCATGGTGCGGGCGATTCGCCAGTTCATGGACGGCCGCGGTTTCCAGGAGGTGGAAACCCCAATGATGCAGCCGATCCCCGGCGGTGCGGTGGCCAAGCCTTTCGTGACCCACCACAATGCCTTGGACATGGAGTTCTATCTGCGTGTGGCGCCGGAGTTATACCTCAAGCGGCTGGTGGTCGGGGGCATCGAGCAGGTCTACGAGATCAACCGCAACTTTCGCAACGAGGGCGTTTCGACCCGGCACAACCCAGAGTTCACGATGCTGGAGTTCTACTGGGCGTATGCCAACTACTACGACCTGATGGACTTTACCGAGGCAATGTTCCGCCAGGTGGCCGACCAGGTGCTCAGAACCCGCCAAGTATCTTATCAGGGCGAGATCATCGACTTTGCCGCGCCGTTCGCTCGCATGACCGTTGCCGAGTCCATCGCCGACCGGGTGCCCGGCGCGACGCTGGATGAGGTCAATACGCTGGCGGGTGCGCGTGCGATTGCCGATCGGCTGAACGTACCGGTTGCCAAGACCGACACGCTGGGGCGGGTGCACATGGCAATCTTCGACGATCATGTGGAAGCCACCTTGCGCCAGCCGACGTTCATCACGGCGTATCCGATCGAGGTTTCGCCCCTGGCCCGGCGCAATGACGAGAACCCGGATGTAACGGACCGGTTCGAGCTGTTCATCGGGGGGCGGGAGTTGGCCAATGGATTTTCGGAACTCAACGATCCGGAGGACCAGCACCAGCGTTTCATGGAGCAAGTCAAAGCCAAGGAGGCCGGTGACGAGGAGGCGATGTATTACGACGCCGACTATATCCGGGCGTTGGAATACGGGATGCCGCCGACGGCGGGCGAGGGCATCGGCATCGATCGCTTAGCCATGTTGTTTACCGATTCACCGTCGATCCGCGATGTGCTGCTCTTCCCGCACATGCGGCCGGAGAGCTGATTCGGCCAAGCGGATTTGGAGGGGTGTGATCCGCGTTCCTCGCGCGGCGCCGTCGGTGGGCGTCTGGCGCCCGAACCCGCCTGCGGCCGAGCCGGTAGATCGTGTTCCGACGCGCTGTAAACACGTCCGTGTGAGCTCGACGGCAGCATCCATGCTGCCGACGGTCGGCCCACGATCTACCGGCTCGGCCGCAGGCTCACGGCGGTGGCGGCCCAAGGCGGCGAGGAGCGCGGATCAGCCCCAATTTGGAGAGCCGTTATCCCCTCGGCCCTGGTCTGAGGTTTTTGCGCTGGTTGGCATTGAAGCGCGCTTTCTTCTGACGATTCCCGCACGTGTTCATGTCACACCATTTGCGGGTGCGACTTTGGCTAGTGTCGAAAAAAGCGGCTTGGCAGGTTGGTGATGCACACAAGGCCAATTTTCCGTCTCGTTCGCCTGCGATGATGCTGATCGCGTCGGCGGCGATCACGCTGAGGGCATCTTCCACGCTGGACGCTGCGCTGAGCTGCCATCGACGCTTGCCCTCCGGCGTGAGCATAGCCGCGGCCCGTCCCTGAGCGCTGCGATCATTGATGATCTGGATAGCAGATGCAGGGAGAGCGTCCTGGATCGCGGCCGCTGTCGCGGCGGCGTGAATCGCCTCTCTCAGTTCCCGAGCGAGATCGAGCTGCGCAATGGTGCAGGAGCCCACGGCGAGACCGCTCACTGCCAGCCAATCGATGAGTCGCTGCGGCGTGGGAATGCGCTCCACAGCGTCGCCATGACGCTCCGTCAGCGTCGCCGTGAAGCTGGTCGCAAGCACGTTACCGAGGCGGAAGTCAGGGAGTTTGGCACGCATGGAACCAGCTTAGCAGGTTGCGCGCAGGTGTGAGCGCATGTTAGAACCGTCTAAGCCGGTTCCGCGACGACCAAGAGGAACACTCTCATGAACCGTCTAACCAGCGACGTGCAAGCATTTGAAGCCCACGCAACTGACGCTGACCTCGACGATCTGCGCGCGCGACTCGCTGCCGCGCGCCTACCGGAGACCGAAACGGTCTATCGCGCCGCGCCCGACCCTCGCCGATGGGCCCAGGGGGTTCCTCTCGCCGATCTCGTCGATGTCGTGAACTATTGGCGCAGCGGGTACGACTGGCGGTCGTTCGAGGAGCGCCTCAACCGTATCGGCCAGTTCCGCACGACCATCGACGGTCTGGGAATCCACTTTCTGCACCGCCGATCCGCGCGCGCAGACGCCACGCCTCTGATCCTGACGCACGGCTGGCCAGGCAGCATCGCCGAGTTCGTCGATATCGTCGACGAACTGGCGGATCCTCACGATGCAGACGCGCCAGCGTTCCACGTCGTGGTCCCGTCGCTACCAGGCTTCGGTTACAGCGACAAGCCGGCCACCCCCGGGTGGGGAATCGGGAAAATCGCGGCCGCATGGGTGGAGCTGATGGGACGGCTTGGCTACGGCAGGTTCGTAGCCCACGGTGGCGACTGGGGCGGTGTCATCACCACGGTCCTCGGCGGCAGGTTCCCGGCTCACGTTCTGGGCATCCACACCGTGCTCGCGCAAGCACCGCCAGGGCTGACAATGGACGGGCTGACGCCGGCCGAGCGCAAATGGGCGGAGGAAACCCGTGATTTCTGGCTAAACCACGCGGCCTACGCGAAGCAGCAGGCGACCCGACCGCAGACCATCGGCTACTCGCTTGTCGACTCGCCAGTCGGGCTTCTTGCCTGGATCCTCGACAAGTTCGCTGAATGGACAGATACCGAAGACAGCCCGTTCGAGACGATGTCCAGAGATCGCGTTCTTGACGACGTCACCTTGTACTGGCTGACGCGGACCGGCGCATCGTCGGCCCGCATCTACTACGAAAGCCACGGCGGTGTTAACGCGCTCGACCCCGACCTTCGGGTCGACGTCCCGGCAGCAATCAGTATTTACCCCCGCGATATCGAAAAGTGTCCGCGTGCCTGGGCACAGCAGCGGTATCGGAAAATCGTCCGATGGACGACACCCGAAACTGGGGGGCATTTCCCGTCGCTGGAGGTTCCCGAGTCTTTCGTCAAAGACCTACAAGAGGGCCTTGCGGCAGTACTGGCTGCCAATCGGTGAGTGTGGCCGGATATGAGCGAGCGGTTCCAGATCGCGCTCCTCGAGACGGCACAGACGCGCCGCTTAGCCGCCGCTCGCGGCGGCGAGTCGAGCGTTCAAGAGTTGCCCCGCCTGCTCGATGTGGTGGACCAAAAACGCGCAGGCCGCTTCGGCATCTCGTCGTTTGCACAACTCGACCAGTTCGGTGTGCTCGCGCACTGACGCTTCCGCGAAGTCGGTCAACGCGATCTGCGCCTGAACGTAGCGCTCGGTCTGATCGTTGAGGTTGCGCACCACGGCCAGGCTGCGCGGTCGGTCCGCGGGGCGGTACATGGCCTCATGCAATTCGCGGTTCAACGCGCCCAGGCGGCCGGTCTGTCCCTTGCGCACGGCGGCGGTGTAGTCGGCCAGTGCCTTGTCGATGGCCTTGATATCGGCCGCGTCCATGTTCGGGATGGCGCGACGCAGGAGGTCGGCTTCCAGCATGGCCCGCAAGTCCATGAGCTCGGCGATTTCCGGGGGTGAGAGTGCCGACACCACCGCACCGCGGTGCGGTGAGTGCTTCACCAGCCCTTCGGCCTCCAGTTGCCGGAACGCCTCGCGCACCGGTACCCGGCTGACCTCGAATTCCTTCGACAGCGCTTCTTGGCGCAGTGGCTCGCCGTCGGGGTAGTGGCCGCTGAGAATCCGCTGGCGCAGGATGTCCAGCACGGCTTCGGTAAGGGTGGTGCGTTTGAGAGGGCCCTGGGTCATGAGTGTTTGGGTTGAGGCCTGTGGATGCGACGGCACAATGGGGAAATGGCGTCTCCATCTTGCCACACTGCCTCCTGCGGCAGTTTCCACATATCGCAAATGAAGAAGGCGCCCGGCAAGGGCGCCTTCTTCAAACCGTCACGACGGCATAGTTGGTGCCCCGAACACGATTCGAACGTGTGACCTTCCCCTTAGGAGGGGGACGCTCTATCCGACTGAGCTACCGGGGCATGCGGGCAGGAGTATGCCAAAGCGTACGGCCGTGCTCCACCGTTGCGTCGTCATTCGCGGCGAAGAATGCTCATGGCTTCGATGATGACCGGCGTGGGGAGCGGAGCGGCGGCGGTTGAATCGTCCGTGCCGGCCGCTTCGGAGGCCTTGTTGGTGTTGACCCAGCGTTGGACGATGACGCCGTTGTTGGTCTGCTCGAGCAGGATCAACGGGTTCCGTTCGATGATGGTGAGGACGAACTCGGCCCCGTTGCCGTTGTCCCGGACGACGACCGCGGATTGATTGTCGTGAAAGCCCTGAAGCGTCACCGTTTGGGAGAAGCTGTCGCAGACACCCGAGACGCACAGGTTTTCGGTGCGTGTCGCGGCGCCGCCGGCGATCGACAGGGAACCGGATACGGTCGAGTCGTTGTTCGCACTGTCGACGATGGTGCCGTCGTTGAAGCGTATCGTCATCCGTTCGAGGGAAAATGTCTGGGCACTTGCCACGGTCGCCATACCCAGGCTCAGACCCAATGCGATGATCATCCGTTTCATGCCAGTCCTTTCGGTTTGTACGGGGGCGTATACCCTAACCGTCGCGAGGCCGGCTCCGCCATCCTTCTTTAGCAGGTGCCGATGATCAGAGGTTGAGATCCTCCAGCGCACCGGGCTCATCATAGAAATAGTCGTCCAGGTGCTGCTTGAGCTCTTTCATCTCGCGGTAACGCTCGATGGACCGCCAGGCCTTGGATACCTTGGGGATGACAGCCTGGACCTCGGTATCCTCGTCGTCGCTGTCCTCGGTGATGTTTTCGTCGTTCTCGTCGAATTCGTCGCTCATGCCTGTCGTCTCCGGGTGTCGGCCAGCCGCTATGTAAGGCCGGTCGGTCAAAACGCAAAATTAATTTTTCTGAAGTGACACCGCGTCGATTCCAATGAACCTTGACTGCGTCCAGAACGCCCTAAGATGCGTATAGTCGGCCAGAGCCAACAGTGCAACGGGCACGCGGCCCACGGGAGCCCCGATGTTGATCAAACGTCCGTCAGATATTCGTCCTTCCGAGATCACCCCTTACGCCGTCTTCCGTGATCGGCGACGGTTTCTCAAGGCCGCCGCGCTGGCTGTCGGCGGTGCGGCGCTGGGTCCCAAGGCACTCAGTGCCGGAGAGTTGCCCAGCGGTGAGGGGGCTGCATTCGACGATCTGCTCAAGAGTCCGTTCTCCACCGTCGCACCACCCACCTCGTACGAGGCGATCACCACCTACAACAATTTTTATGAGTTCGGTCTGGGCAAGGGTGAGCCGGCGGAGAACGCGCAGCGGCTGAAGACCGATCCCTGGTCGGTGGAGATCGCCGGCGAATGTGAAACGCCGGGTACGTTCACGCTCGAAGACATTCTGGCGCCCCATGCCTTCGAAGAGCGCATCTATCGTCTGCGTTGCGTGGAGGCCTGGTCGATGGTCGTGCCCTGGGTGGGTATCCCCCTGGCCGATGTGCTCAAGCGCTTCAAGCCCACCTCCAAGGCCAAGTACGTCGCCTTCGAGACGTTCAACGACCCCGAGGTCATGGCGACCCGCTGGGTGCCGGTCACCGGATGGCCGTACCGCGAAGGGTTGCGCATCGACGAGGCCATGAACCCCTTGGCGCTGCTTGCCGTGGGCTTGTACGGCAAGGTGCTTCCCAATCAGAACGGGGCGCCGCTGCGTCTCGTGGTGCCCTGGAAATACGGGTTCAAGAGCATCAAGTCCATCGTCACCATCCGTTTCCAGGAGGACGAGCCGGTCACCACCTGGTCACGCGAGGCGCCGAACGAGTACGGCTTCTACGCAAACGTGAACCCGGAAGTGGACCACCCTCGCTGGAGCCAGGCCCGAGAGCGCCCGGTTGGCGAGGGCCTGTTCGCAGGGCGCAAGGAGACGCTGATGTTCAACGGGTACGGTGAACAGGTGGCGTCCCTGTACTCGGGAATGGATCTACACAAGCAGTTCTAGTGTTCCTTGCTTCGTCAGATGAGCCATGAGTGTGGCGCTGCACCAAACCTCGCGTCAGGCACCCGTAGGAGCGCACCCCTGTGTGTGATGGCCCGCTATGCCTTGGGACTCACGGCTCCTGCGGCAGTTGGGCGGGGTTGAACGGGTCGCCCAGTTCGCGGGCATCGGCAAGCAGGTCTTCGAACCCGGCGACGGTCTCGTCGCTGCCGCCGCCGTCCGTGTGCGCCAGGTTGAACAAGGCATCGCCTTCGGTGACCAGCGGAAGGTTGGTACGGCCCACGACCAAGCCGGCGCGCGGCGCCGGCACGGGGGTTTCGCGTTCGCCGAAGGGGTCGCTGATGACGGCGATGATCTCCCCTCGCCCCACCAGCGTTCCCAGCGGCCGGGCGGCGCGCAGAATGCCGCTCTGTGGTGCGCGCACCCAGGCGCTGGAGGCGGCCACCAGGGGCGAGAGGCGCGGCTCCCGTTCGCGCCGTACCGGCAACATGTCCAACGACCGCATCACCCCGAGCACCCCGCGGACGCCGGCGCGTATCGCCAACTCGTCGAAGCGCAGGGCCTCCCCGGCCTCGTAGAGCAGCAGTGGAAGGCCCAGGTTCGATGCGGCCTGGCGCAGCGAACCGTCCGGCGGTGTGCTGTCCATGATGACCGGGGTGCCGAACGCCCGCGCCATGGCCATGAGTTTCGGGTCGCTCAGGCGGGTGCGGATCTGCGGCAGGTTGGCGCGGTGGATTGCGCCGGTATGCAGGTCGATGCCGTGGGTGGCGTGGCGAACGACCTCGTTGAGGAACAGATGGGCGAGTCGCGCAGTGAGGCTGCCGCGCTCTGAGCCGGGAAAGGCGCGGTTGAGATCGCGGCGGTCGGGCAGGTAGCGCGAGTTGGACAGAAAACCGTAAATGTTGACCACGGGCACGGCGATGAGGACACCGCGCAGGTGCCTCAGCACGCCTTGGCTGAGCACGCGGCGGATCACCTCCACCCCGTTGATCTCATCCCCGTGGAGGGCCGCGGACACGAACAGTCGTGGCCCCGGCTTGCGGCCGTGGATAACGCGCACCGGCATCGACACTTGGGCGTGGGTGTACAAAGCCGGCAGCGGCAGCTCCACTGTGGCCTGGGTGCCGGGCCGCACCGTGATGCCGCCGAGGCTGAAGCCCGGCGTGCTCACCCGCGCCCCCGGGTGCGTGTCTTGCCGGGGCGGCCGTTGCGCTCGATGAACTCGATGATCATGCCGGCGATATCCTTGCCCGTGGTTCGTTCGATACCCTCCAGACCCGGCGAGGGGTTGACCTCCATCACCAGCGGGCCGCGTCGGGACCGCAGAATGTCCACACCGGCGACATTGAGCCCGAGCACTCTGGCGGCCCGCACGGCCGTGGCCCGTTCCTCCGGGCTGATCTTGGTCAGGCTGGCGCTGCCGCCGCGGTGCAGGTTGGAGCGGAACTCCCCTTCTTTCGCGCGGCGCAGCATGGCGGCCACGACCTTGTCTCCCACCACCAGGCAGCGGATGTCCTCGCCGTTGGCTTCACGGATGAACTCCTGCACCAGGATATTGGCATCCAGTTCGCGGAAGGCATCGACGACGCTTTCGGCCGCCTTGCCGGTATCGGCCAGCACCACGCCCACCCCCTGGGTTCCCTCCAGGAGTTTTACCACCAGCGGGGCGCCCCCCACCATTTTGATGAGGTCGGTGGTGTCGTCGGGCGAGTGGGCGAAGCCTGTAACCGGCAGGCCGATACCGTCTCGGGCGAGTAACTGCATGGCGCGCAGCTTATCGCGCGAGCGGCTGATCGCCACCGACTCGTTCAATGGGTACACGCCCATCATCTCGAACTGTCGCAGCACCGCTGTGCCGTAGAAGGTGACCGAGGCGCCGATACGCGGCACCACGGCCTCGAACCCGGTCAGCGCCTCGCCCTGGTAGTGAATGCCCGGCGAGGAGGAGGTGATGTTCATGTAGCAGCGCAGGTGATTGATCACCTGCACTTCGTGTCCGCGCGCCTCGCCGGCCTCTAGCAGGCGGCGGGTGGAGTACAGGCGCGGGTTGCGCGAGAGGATGGCGATCTTCATGCCGCGCCTCCGGGGCGCCGCCGTCCCAGCAGGTACGACTGCGCCGGGTCGACGACGAACCGTGGGCTGAGTGCCGAACGGCCGACGAGCAGGGCGTAGCGCATATCGTCGCGTCGGGTGAGGCTGACTTCGGCCTCCCAGACTGTATTGCCCATACGCAAGCCGGTCATGATCATCACCCGGTCGTCCTGTTGGCCGCTGGAGCTGCGCACTGGGCGCTGGTCCGCCACCGGTGCCTTGAACATCGGACCGGCATCTTCGCCGCGGCGCGGTGGGTCGAGGCGAAAATGCACCCAGGGGGCGCCGCCGTCGGTGAACACCGTCCACTCCAGTACATGCAGCGCCGATGTGCGCGCACCGGTATCGAGCTTGGCCCTGACAGCGGTATCTCCAAGCCCGGTCAACACCAGCCACTCGCGCCAGCCCACTAGCTGCTTCTCCACCCGCTGCATCCTGTGTCGATTCGATTGGCGGGCATCATTCGACGGCGCCGGTGGATCGGTCAAGCAAAGGCCCGGGAGGGTGACGTACCATGGCGGCGCCTGATACTTGAGTCGGAGAACCGCATGCCGGTGAGTCGCCATTGCGCCACCCATCTCGTCGTCGTCATCCTTGCCATCATCGCGTTGGCTTCCGTCCTGCCGGTGCGTGCGCAATCGTCCGAGGGGACATCGGCATCGCTGAGTGTCACGGCCTTGCAGGAGATGCTGGCTTCCGATCGCGACGGCCTGGACCAACTGCGCGCCGATCTTGCGGCTCAACGCGAGAAGCTGCCGCAAAGCGCCGATGCCATGACCCCCGACGAGGCGACCGAGGCGGTGATCAATCAAGCGCGGGTGGATCTGGATGCCACCGAGCTGCAGATCGAGAACACGGACCTGGAGCTGCGTGGCCTGGAGCGTGACAGGCGCGATCTGGAGAATCGGATCGGAGAGGTCGAGTCGCGTATCCAGCTGCTCAAGAACCCGGCCCAGTCCGGCACGATCGCGGATCGCGATGGACAACTGGCGGAGCTGACGGCACAACTGGAACGGTTTCGCCTGATGCACGGACTCCTGGGCGAGCGTATCGATGCGCTCACCCAGCGCCGGGGGCTTCAGCAGGAGCGGCAGCAATTGCTGACCCGTTTTCGCGATGCCATCGAAGCGAAGGCTCAGCAACGGCGCGAAGTCGAACGGCGCGCCCAACAAGAGGCGGAGCAGGAGCGCATCGCGGGCGAGCAGCAGCGCCGTCGCCAGGACTTGGCCAACCTTCGCGCCCAGCTCGCGCGGGAGGAGGACCGGCTCAGCGATCTCCAGGCCAGGCTGCTGCGGGCACGGATCGCCGTGCTGGAGGCACAGACGCGGTTCGAGCAGATGGACCTCGAGCGCAGCGAGGCCGAGTCTCAGTTGTCGGCCGCCGAGCAATTGCTGGCGTCCGGCTCCGCCAGTGCACAAGATCTTCGGCAGCGGCGCGATCAGCTCAAGCAGAGCATCGATCTCCTCAATGCCCAGTTGCAACTGCTGGAGCGGGCGCAGACGGTTACCGGCGAGCAGGCCCGTCTGCTTGCGGAGACCGAAACCCTCAACAGCAGCGATCGAAGGGCCGCCAAGGCGCTGGAGGAAACCGTCGCTTCGGTCGGCGAGGCCGTCGATCAGCGGTTGGAGAGTGTCCGTTCCGCCCGCGCACGGGGCGAGGACTTGTATGGCCTGCTCGATGCCCAGTACAGCGAGCGCTTGAGTACGAACCTGCGTACCCGTGTGACATGGCCAGCATCGGCCGCCGGGTGGCGGGAGCTGATGACGCAGATCGGCGGGGCGCCACGGGTCATCGCCTTTCAGATTCAGGTCAGTGTGCAGTCGCTGTGGGAGCACATTCGCGCGGCCCGGCTTGAGGAGTGGATGGTCCTTGCCATCAGTCTGGGGCTGTATGTCGGGGGGGTTCTGGCGTTGCGGCGAATGCTGCGACGGCGGGCGCGGGAGCAGCGTGCGGATGCCAGCAGCTTCGTCAGCCGTGCCTGGCAGACGGGCTTGTATATCGCCCGGCGCAACCTTCTGGGTGTCGCCATCGCGCTTGCCCTGGGCGTTGTGCTGGCGGTGTTCAGGCCGCCGCATCCAGGCCCGGCCATTCTGCTGAGTGTGGTGTTGATCTGGGTGGCGATCAAACTGCCGGTCACCGTAGTCTGGACCCTGCTGGCCCATCCGCGTATGGCGGCCAGGAAGCGTCATCTGGGGCTGGCGCGTACGCTCACCATACGGCTGGTCGGCGCCGGGCTGCTGGGGGCCTTGGTGTTGCTCGCCCGCTTATCAGCCGTGCCAGTGCCGGCACTCGATGTGTTCGACCGCGTGTTCATGCTGTGGATGTTGATGTCGCTGCACCCCTTGTGGACCGTGCGGCGGTTGATCGGCGGTGTCTTGGGGAATTACTTCCCCGGCCGCTTCGGTTTGTACGTCGGGGGGCTGATCACGCTGTTCTTCCTGATCGCCATGGGGCTGGCGGCCATCCTCGGTGTGCTGGGGTACCTGAACCTTGCCTGGTCGATGACCTGGCATCTGGTGGTGTTCCTGGTCGTTGCGCTGGCCTGGGTGATTGCCCGCGGGCTGGTCGGCGATGCCTCGGTATGGCTGAAAAACCTCGCGCTCAGCCGCACCAGTCACGGGCTGCTATGGACTCAGGATGTCATCGCACCCCTGGAGCGGGTGGTGCAGATTCTGCTGTTCCTGGCGATCTGGCCGGTGCTGTTGGCCGTCTACGACCTGGATGACAACACCGGTGTGCGCGGTCTGTTCGAGTCGCTGCTGGAGTCGTCGCTGTTCACCTTGGGCGAGGTGCCGATCACACCGTGGCGTATCGGCGTGACCGTATTCATCGCATTTGCAGTGTTCTGGCTGGGACGCTGGGCACGTTCGGTGACCTACCGCTGGGTGTTCTCACGGGTGCTGGATCTGGGTGTGCGCCACAGCCTGTCGGTGTTTACCCAATACTTCGTCGTGCTGGTGGGCTTGCTAATTCTGTTGCGCGTCATCGGCATCGACTTGACCACCTTGACCATCTTCGCCGGCGCCCTGGGCGTGGGTATCGGATTCGGCCTGCAGACGGTGGCCAACAACTTCATCAGCGGCGTCCTTCTTTTGATCGAGCGCCCCTTACGCAGCGGGGACACCGTGCAGATCGGCACCCACACCGGCGAGATCAACCGCATCGGTATTCGCTCGCTGACCATGCGCACCTGGGACAACATGGATGTGATCATCCCCAATTCGGATGTGATCAGCCACGCGTTCACCAACTGGACGCACACCGACAATGTCGTGCGTACGGTACTGATGCAGCGTATCAGCCACGATGCGGATCTCGATCAGGCGCGGCAGATTCTCGAGCGGGTGGTGAATGGTCACAAGGAGATCCTGCGTGAGCCGTCGCCGTTCGTCGGGCTGTGGGAGTTCACCGACAGCGCGGTGATCTACCGCATTCACTATTTCACGGACTTCGCTGTCACCAATATTCTTGCGGTGCGTTCGGAGGTCCTGTTCCAGATCTGGAAGATGCTCAAGGACGCCGGTATCGCCATTCCGTTCGCCCAGCAGGATGTGTATCTACGGACAACGCCGCCGGCGTTTGAGACGCTCTCGAGAGACCAAGCACGGGCCGAGTCGGGCACGGTGAACCTGCGCAAGCCCCTCCCGGGCGCGGAAGGGGCTGAACTGCAAGGCGAACCGCCGACGTGAGCGCGGCGCTACCGCATCAGGCGATGCCGTAGCGCCCGACCCAGTCGCGCGAGAACTGCCAGGCCACCCGCCCACTGCGCGAGCCGCGGGTGAGCGCCCAGCGCAGGGCGTTCTCGCGGGTTTCCTTGTCCAGCCCGCGCTTGTGGCCCAGTTGCCGCAGCCAGTAATCCACCACGGCAAGGTAGTCGTCCTGGCTGAAGGGGTGAAAGGAGAGCCAGACACCGAAGCGTTCGGACAGGGAGATCTTCTCCTCCACTGCTTCGCCGTGATGGAGCTCGCCGTCGATCACCTGCGTCTGCTGGTTTTCCGACATGTACTCGGGCAGCAGGTGGCGGCGGTTGGAGGTGGCGTAGATGATGACGTTTTCCGGCGTGGCGCTGACCGAGCCGTCGAGCACCGCCTTGAGGGCTTTGTAGCTGGCTTCGTGGGCCTCGAACGACAAGTCGTCGCAGTAGATGATGAAGCGCTCGTCGCGCCCGTACATCATGTCCACGATGTCGGGCAGCTCGATGAGCTCGTCCTTCTCCACCTCCACCAGGCGCAGCCCCTTGTCGCTGAAGGCGTTGAGCACCGCCTTGATCAACGAGGATTTGCCGGTTCCACGCGCACCCCACAGCAGCACGTTGTTGGCCGGCAGCCCGGCCATGAACTGGCGGGTGTTGCGATACAACTCGTCCTTTTGCCGGTCTATGCGCTGGAGATCGGCCAAGCTCAGTTTGTGCGGATGGGTGATGGGTTGCAGATAGCCGCGGTTGAAACGCTTGCGCCAGCGAAAGGCCACGTGAGCGGACCAGTCGGGCGCGCGTCCGCTGGGAGGCAGCAGGTCCTCCAGTCGCTGCATCAACGCTTCGGCGCGGTTAACCAGCCGCTCCAGATCGGCCATCAGTCGTTACCTCGAGTCATTATTGTGTTCCAGCACGTCCGGATACTCCGGCAAAACGCCAAGATCCAGCGCTATGTTGATGAGTTGGGACAAGCTCCGCGCGGCCATTTTTGCCATGACATTGGCGCGGTGGGCCTCGACGGTCTTGGCGGTGACGCCCAGTTGCGCCGCGACCCGTTTGTTCGGCAGCCCGGCGACGACCAGGGTCATGACGTCGCGTTCGCGGGCGGTCAGCGACGCCAGTTGCCGCGCCAGGGCCGCTATGCGGGCCTGTTCCAGGCGCCGCGCACGGTCGATGGCCAAGCCTTGCTGCACACGTTCGAGCAGTTCCTGATCGTTGCAGGGCTTCTCCATGAAATCCAGGGCGCCCAGGCGTAGTGACTCCACGGCGGTGGGCACATCGCCGAAGGCGGTGAGAATCACCACCGGCAGGCCCGGGTCGATCTGGTGGGCTTTGCGGACGAGATCCAGCCCGTTGATATCCGAGAGCCGGTAGTCGATGACGGCACAGGCCGCCTCCAGGGGGTGCTCGAGCGCCGCCAGCAGTTGGCTGCTCTCGCGGCAGCCGCGTACTTGCAGCCCGACCGAGCCGAACAGGGCGGCCAGGGCCTCGCGCTGTCCGTCATCGTCATCGACGACGAAGACGCAGGTGCGCAGGGGCGAGGGCGGCGGTATGCGTGACGTGGTGATGGCCATGGAGCGGTACTATAGCGTCGATCATTCCATACGGTAGCGTTCGACAATCGCCGGCCAAGCCGGATCTTTGGGAGTGTAGCCATGAGTTCTGTCAACGACGACGACGCCATTCTTCTTCAAACGCTGAGCGATGGGGTGCTGACGCTGACTTTGAACCGGCCAGATCAGTTCAATGCGTTGTCCAGCCCTTTGCTGGACGCGTTGCGTGGTGCCATTGAGGCGGCGGGCCGGCGGGCGGAGGTGCGGGTCGTGGTGATTGCGGCGGCGGGTCGCGCATTTTGCGCCGGTCATGATCTGGCCGAGCTGCGTGCCAGTGACGACCCGGCAGTGCTTCAGGCGATTTTCGAGCGGTGCAGCCGATTGATGCTTGCGATCCGTGATTGCCCGAGGCCGGTGGTCGCACGTGTGCACGGTGTGGCGACGGCGGCAGGGTGCCAGTTGGTTGCCCAATGTGATTTGGCGGTGGCGGCCGACAGCGCGCGCTTCGCGGTTTCGGGGGTGAATCTGGGTTTATTCTGCTCGACGCCGGCGGTGGCGCTGTCGCGCAATCTGGGGCGCAAGCGGGCGCTGGAGATGCTGTTTACCGGCCAGTTCATCGATGCGGCCACGGCGAGCGACTGGGGGTTGGTCAATCGTGTGGTGCCCGCCGGCGATCTGGATGCCGCTGTCGCCGCGTTGACCGACAGTCTGGTGGCGAAGGCGCCGGAGGCTCTGGCGCTGGGTAAGCAGGGGTTTTATCGCCAGGCTGAGGTGGGGCTGGATGCCGCCTACGCGATGGCCACCGACACCATGGTCTGCAATATGGCCGAGGACAGTGCGCGTGAGGGGATCGACGGGTTTGTGCACAAGCGGCATCGGTAGGGGAGCTTGGTGT
>CBFGWV010000046.1:0-22500 GCA_965652545.1 uncultured Candidatus Competibacteraceae bacterium
AGGTAGGGACCGGCATCGCCACGCCCTTGGCGCAACAGCACCGGGACCTCGCCTTCCAGATCCAGCACCGTCGTCGGTTCGAGCGGGCACGGGCCGCTGTCGATCACCAGATCGACCTGGTGCTCGAGCCGCTCGCGGATGATCTCCGGATCGTTCAAGGGCAGGTCGTCCCCCGGCAACTGCAGAGTGGACGAGAGCAGCGGTTTGCCCAGTTCGGACAACAGCGAACGGACGACGACATGATCGGGCACGCGGATGCCGATGGTTTTGCGCTTGGGGTTCCACAGGCGACGCGGCACCTCGTGCGTGGCCCGCAGGATGAACGTGAACGGCCCCGGCGTCGCCGCCTTGAGCAACCGATAATGCCAGTTGTCGACGCGGGCATAGGTGGCGATTTCAGACAGATCGCGGCACACCAGGGTGAAGTTGTGACCCTTGTCCACATTGCGGATTCGCGCGATACGGTCGATCGCGCCCTTGTGCTCGATATCGCACCCCAACGCATAGCTGGAGTCGGTGGGGTATGCGATCACCCCGCCATCGGCAAGAATCTGCACCGCCTGACGCAGCAGGCGTGCCTGAGGGTTCTCGGGGTGAATCTGGAAATACTGGCTCATGGCTAGTCCGCTGGTGAGGGGCGGCAGGGGCGCGGGATTTTACCGCGTCGGGCGGCGTCCGCTACACTCGCCGCTCCCGAATCCGGCGGATAGCCGTCCATGCAGATGTTGATCGACTTTCTTCCCGTCCTGGCGTTCTTTGTCGTCTTCAAGCTTTACGGCATGCAGGCGGCCGTCGCGACGATGATGATCGCTACCGTCGCCGTGGTGGCCTATGGCTGGTTCGTCAAGCGGCGGCTGGAAAAGCTCCCGTTGATCAGTCTCGCCCTGGTCCTGGTACTCGGCGGCGCCACACTCGCGCTGGACAGCGAATTGTTCATCAAATGGAAGCCCACCGTGGTGAACTGGTTGTTCGCCGCCGTCTTCCTCGGTAGCCAATACATCGGCAGGGCGCCGCTGGTCGAGCGGATGATGAGCCATGCGCTGTCGCTGCCCGCCGCGGTATGGCGACGGGTCAATATGGCCTGGGTGGTGTTCTTCCTCTTCAGTGGCGTGCTCAATCTCGTCGTCGCCTACAGTGTGGACACTGAAACCTGGGTCGATTTCAAAGTCTTCGGCCTGCTTGGCTTGACGTTGGTCTTTGTACTTGCCCAGGGGGTCTATCTGGCCCGCCATGCCCAACAACCCTCGACGGAGGAGTGAGACGTGCTCTATGCGATCATCGGTATCGACGCCCCTGACGCACGCGAACGCCGGCTGGCCGCGCGCGAGGCGCATCTGGCCCGCGCTGGCGCCCTGCGCGATCAAGGTGCCATGGTCCTGGCCGGGCCGATGCTGGCACAGGACATTCCCGACCCCCTGGCCGCCGGGTTCGCCGGCAGCCTGATCGTGGCGGAGTTCGAGTCCCTGGATGCCGCCCGCGCCTGGATCGATGCGGACCCCTACGTTCTTCAAGGCGTATTCGAACGGGTGGAGGTCCGGCCGTTCAAACAGGTCCTGCCATGAGCGAATCCACACGCATGCAGCGGCTGGAAGCGGCCCTGCGCCAGGCGCTGGCCCCAGACGAGCTCACCGTGCAGGACGACGGTCATCTGCATGTGGGCCACGCGGGTGCCCGGCAAGGGGGGCATTTCACGGTTTTCATCCGTGCGGCGGCGTTTTCCGGCGTCCCCCTGCGCGAGCGTCATCGGATGGTCTACGCCGCCGTCGACGATCTGATGCGCGGCGATATCCATGCATTGTCGATCAAGGCCAAGGCGCCTGATGAGCGTTAGCAAGCTCGCGGGGTTGCTGCTGTTTCCGATGTACGCGCTGGCGCAGACGCCACCGGCCAGTGTCAACGGCGAACCCATCGACAGCAGCGTCTTCGAGCACTATGCCAACGCCCGCGCGGAAGCGCTCGGCACCCGATCGGACGATGCGGCACGCCGCGGACTCCTGGACGAGCTGGTGCTGCAGGCATTGTTGGCCCAGGACGCTCTGGAGAAGTCGCTTCACACCGACCCGACCGTCGCCGCCGAGCTCGAACTGGCACGCCGCGGCATACTGGCCTCAGCGGCCATCAACGCGCACCTGGCGACGCTGGAGCCGTCGGACGCCGACCTCACCGGGTTGTATGAAACGCTTACCCGCCAGTATGACGGCACTCAATATCGTGTGCGTGCCATCGTAGTGGACGATCGCCACCGGGCCGAGCAACTGGGCCGGCGCCTGGCAGTAGGCGAGCCTTTCATCGAGCTGGCGCGGGAGTATTCGACCGACCCGTCGGCTGCCGAAGGGGGCGATCTGGGCTGGATCACGCCGGAGATGCTCGAGCCCGCATTGGCCGACGTACTGCGCAACCTGTCGCCCGGCGATATCCAGACTCAGCCGCTGCAAACCGATTATGGCTGGCAGTTGATCGCCTTGGAAGCGACCCGGCCGGAGCCGGCGCCATCGTTGGCCAGCGTACGTCCACAGCTGGTGCAGCGCTGGCAGGGCATGATGATCAACCGCTATCTCGAATCCCTGCGCGCCAACGCGAAAATCGAAATCAACCTGCCCGACTGAGGCCACGGTAAGCGCCCAGCCAATCGGCTGCGGCACGATAGACCTGGTCGTAGACGACGCGACCGGCCGCCTCGCCCACCGCCGTGTGCATTCCTGCGTATGGCCATTGCCGCTCACCCTGCGGGCAGGCCACGACGATACAGTCGGTTCCCGTGCCGGTGACCGGCGCGCCGCCGTCAAGCGACCAGCGTTGGTCCATGATACCCGCAGTGCGGGCACTGGCTACGATGGAGACCAACTCCACCAGCGCGGCATCGGTGAGCGTCACATCCACCACGCAAAGAATGTTGATCGTTCCAGGGCCGTGGCCGCCCAGCGGTTGCCCGATCCGACCCGCGTTGGTCAACCCTGCCGTTGCGACGGCAGTGGCGCGAACGCCGTCGGCCGCCGTATGGCCGTGGACGACGCCATCGAGATTGCGTGCGGTCAGCATGGCCACGGCACCCGCCAGCCCGCGCTCATCCAGACGACGGTGCAACCATTCCACCGCGTCCACACCATGGCTGAGATCGGCATCGTCGACCTGGCGCCAGACCACGGTCCGCGCCACGGCAAAGCCACCGCCGACAGGCGCCCAACTCAACACCCGATGCGGCTCGCGAAGATCTACCTGAAGCCAGCGCCCCTCCCGGCTTATCGCAACCATGCTGCCGTACTGTCCTGGTTGTGAAACAGGCGCTCCTGCCAACTGCGCTTGCGCCTGAACGAGACACTCAATACCCGCCCTTCCGCGGCCGCCGCAAGCAGGTAATCATCACTGGTACCCAGTTTGTCGACCAGGCCCTTATCGAGTGCATCCATACCCAGCCAGGTCTCCCCGGTGGCCACGGTGTCGACGTCGAGCTTGCGGCGATAGCGACGAAGAAAGCCTTTGAATTGCTGGTGTACGGTGTCCAGCTCCGATTGCAGCTTTGCCCGTCCCTCGTCCGTATTCTCCCCGAACAATGTGAGCGTGCGCTTGTACTCGCCGGCGGTCAGCTGCTCGTAGTCGATCTGGTGTTCCTTCAACCAACGGTTGAGATTGGGTAATTGGGCGACAACCCCGATGGAGCCGATGATGGCAAAGGGCGCGGCGATGATCTGCTGGGCGACCGCAGCCATCAGGTAGCCGCCGCTTGCCGCAACCGTATCGACGCTCACCGTCAATGCAAGGCCATGTTCGCGCAGTCGCACCAACTGGGCGGCAGCCAACCCGTATTGGGCCACGCCCCCGCCCGGGCTTTCCAGGCGCACCAGGACCTCATCGCCCTCGCGCGCCGCGCCGAGGATGGCGGAGACCTCTTCACGCAGCGAGGCCACCGCAGAGGCCTGGACATCGCCACGGAAATCCACGACGAACAGCCGGCGATGCCCCTCGGGCTTAGCGGCTGGCGGCGCGGCTGCCCGTCGGGCCCGCAGACGCTGAAACCACCCTTGCGGCGTGGGTTTGAGTGCCGCGTCCAGCGCATCGCTCATCTGACGCAGGCGCTTGCCCAAATCGGTGATCTCCAAGTGACCCCGTGCATGTCCGCCACGACCACGCGAGGCGGCCACCATCAGGGCGCCCACCCCAATGGCCAGAACGACCGTTACCGTCTTGGCCAGGAATAAACTGTATTCGCCCCACATGATCAATCGCGCTCCAGATCGCCGACCCAGCGGCGCTTGAGCTGCGGATAGAATCGAGCCAGCCAATGCAGCGCGATCAACGTCTTGCCATTGGTGATCCGCCCGCTATCGGCCAGCGCCACTGCCTCATCCACGGTGTACCGATGCACGCGGATATCCTCCCCCTCATCCGCCAGCCCATGGATGCCGCCCGCGGCACGCAGGTCGGTGCAGCCGCAGTACAGCTTGACGGCCTCCGAACATGCCCCGGGGCTGGAGAGATAGTGCGCGATGAACTCGAGTTCGGAGATCCTCAACCCCGCCTCCTCCCCAGCCTCGCGCCGCGCCAGGCTTTCGTACGACTCGCCCGGCTCGAGCACACCGGCCACGCACTCCAATAGCCAGGGCGAGAAGCCAGCCGCATACGCACCGGGCCGGAACTGCTCGATAAGAGCGACCTGATCCGTCACCGGATCCACCGGTAGCACAGCACCGACCTGGCCACGCTCGAAGACTTCGCGGGAGAGCTCCGGCCCCCACCCGCCGGCGAACTGCCGATGCCGCAAACGATAGTGATCGACGCGGGCATAGCCGGTATAGACCGTCTCGCGCGCGATGACCTGCACTCCCTCGACATCCGTCATGGCTTATTTCTTGACCAGGCGATATACCGCCAGCACGACCACCGCACCGACCACGGCCACAAACAGGCTGCGGATATCGAAGCCGCTCACCGTCCCAAACCCCAGAAATGTGCCGATGTAGCCGCCGATGAACGCACCGACGATGCCCAGGACGATGGTGATGATGAAACCGCCCGGATCCCGCCCCGGCATCAGCAGCTTGGCAATCAGACCTGCGATCAGGCCGAAGATGATCCACGCGAAAATACCCATTGCACCCACCCTTAAATATCGTGCCGGTACGGCCACGGCCCTAGTGTAGTGATCGTGGCAAAAAAAAGGCGCCCTGTCGGGCGCCCATGAGCGTTTGTCGGACCGTCAGCGAGCGCCCACATCGCTGGGCCTCGTCAACGCATCGGCATACTCGGTCGGGTCCAGCCAACCGTTGCGGTCGTGGTCCGACGGCGCAATATTGAGAATGCCCGAGTCGTAGGCCTCGCGCCGATCGACGCGCCCGTCGCCGTTGACATCCGCTTCTTCGAAGCTGTTGGCCGCGTAGGGGGTCTCGCGCGGCTGCTGTTGGACCTGGACCTCTTGAGAGCCGTCCGGATAGGTGATGGTGGTGATGACCGTTTCATTCGCCGCCCACGCGGGTGCGACCAAGAACGCACCCAACGCGAGGACTGCAAGAATGTTCTTATTCATAGGGTTGAGCCTCCCAGCTGCGTCTTAAGACTGGTTGTTTGAGGCGACAGTATGGCCAGGAGTTCCCTTTACGGGCGGTGAACGGGGCACCGTTCATCGGCCAACGCCTTGACCGGCTGACCGAACCTAAGCAGGCAAGCGGCGATCACACGGATCAAGACTCGCGAGTAATCGACTATTCTTGTAGCCGTGCTCCGCTTCCCGCCCAGCATGTCGTTCAGAGGATCACAGACGATGCATGCCCGTCTTCCCCCTGTTGACGAACTCATCCGGCTTGGCCGCGAGGAACCCGACGCCTTGGAGCGGCTGCGTCAGCGGCTGTGCGAGGTTGCCATCAATCGCGCCTCCGAGACCGTACGCCCGCAGTTGCGGGCCCTGCAGTCACGCATCGACATGGAGACCCAGCGCCAGAAAACGCCGCTGGCCCGGTGCGTGCGTCTCTCGGCGATGATGCACGACGCCTTCACGCGGCTGACCCGCGTTCTCAATGACGAACTGCCGTCACTGGATGACCGGCCGAAGGCGACGGTCATCGTGCTCGATGACCGTCGCCGGCCTGGCGATCGGTAGCGGCGAGAACTCCCGGTCCACATGACCGGCGCAGCCTTACCGGATTTCGACTTATTTCGTCGCGTGAAACCGTTGACCGGCGGTATCGGGGTAGACTATCGAGTGCGCTCGAAATGCGTGCTGAAACGAGTATTTCCGCGACCGCCGGCTAGAATTACGTCATGGACCTTGGCACGATAAGCTCCGGTTCGGTGCCAGCGGATCTACCGATCGGCCAGAACGGCGAACCGGTCACTGACGCGGGGCTCGCATCGGCGGCGAGAGGGTCGTTACATACCGCTTCAGTGCGTGATTGAATAATGAAAATCGTGTGCCCGCTCGCAACGCACAGCGCGGCAGCAAATGAGGGCCTCAAATGGCACGTATTCTCGTTGTAGATGATTCGCCCACCCAGATGCTCACGTTGACCAAGATCCTGCGCAAGCACGGTCACGAGGTCATCTCCGCCGACGATGGGGAGAGCGGCGTGGAGCTGGCGCGAACGGAATCGCCCGATCTGGTCCTGATGGACGTGGTCATGCCCAAGCTCAACGGCTTCCAGGCCACCCGGCGTATCGCGAACGAAGAAAGTACGCGACACATCCCGGTGATCCTGGTGACCACCAAGGACCAAGAAACCGACAAGATCTGGGGCAAGCGCCAGGGTGCGCGCGAATACCTGGTCAAACCGATCGACGAGGACCGTCTCATGGAGGCCGTAAACGGATTGCTCGCCGGCTGACCCACGCCGGACGGGCAACCGCCTTCGTTACTAACCCCCAAAAAGGTAAAGCGCATGTTGAAAAAGCTGGTGACCACCATCGCCCTGGCTGGCTTGGCCCTGGCCGCATCGGTTCAGGCCCAGGACATGAAAACCGTCCGTATCGGCGTCGAGGGGGCTTACCCTCCGTTCAGCCAGGTAAACCCTCAAGGTGAACTGGAGGGGTTCGACATCGACATTGCCAAAGCGCTGTGCGATGAGATGAAGGTCAAGTGCGAACTGATCCAACAGGATTGGGACGGCATCATCCCGGCACTGTTGGCCGGCAAGTACGATGCCATCATCGCCTCCATGTCCATCACCGAGGAGCGCAAGAAGTCGGTCGACTTCACCAAGAGGTACTATCAGACGCCAGCCAAGTTCATTCGCCGGAAGGGTTCCGACATCGAAGTCACCCCCGAAGGTCTGGCCGGCAAGGTGGTCGGCGTGCAGCGGGCGACCATCCATGACGCTTACATCACCGACAATTACGGTGAAAGCGTCGAGATCCGTCGCTATGGCACACAGGAAGAGGCCAATTTGGACTTGGTTTCCGGTCGCCTGGACCTGGTGCTCGCCGACTCCGTCACCCTCGATGACGGCTTCCTCAAGACCGAGGACGGCAAGGACTTCGAGTTCGTCGGCCCTGACCTGGTGGACCCGAAGTGGTTCGGCGACGGCGCCGGCATCGCCCTGCGCAAGGAAGACGACGAGTTGGAGAAAATGCTCAACGACGCCATCGACGCAATCCGCGCCAACGGCACGTACAAGGCCATCAACGACAAGTACTTCGAGTTCGACGTCTACGGCGAATGATCGTAGGCGGGCGCCGGTCTGAACGGCCGGCGCCCGCACCTTCCGCAGTGGGCGGGCCCCCCCGCCCGCGACCATAACCACATGCATGCGGCAGGCAACCACCGATGCTCGATCTCAAAGGGTACGGCCCCAGCCTCCTTGAAGGCTCCCTTCTTACACTCGAAGTCGCCATGGCCTCACTGGCCATCGCCGTTGTCCTGGGGATGACCGGCGCACTGGCGAAGCTGTCCAAATCACCCGTCGCACGCGGTTTCGCGACGGTGTACACAACGGTAATCCGCGGTATCCCCGACCTGGTCCTGATGTTGCTGATCTTCTATGGCGGCCAGGTATTCGTGAACAAATTCGGTGCGATGTTGGGCTACGAAGGCTACATCGACATCAACCCGTTCATCGCCGGCACGCTCACCATCGGCTTCATCTTCGGCGCCTATATGACCGAGACCTTCCGCGGCGCCATCCTTGCGGTACCCGGTGGCCAGCTGGAGGCGGGCCATGCTTATGGCATGCGGCCGTCGCAAGTGTTTTTCCGAATCCTGTTGCCGCAGATGATGCGTCATGCCCTGCCGGGCTTCGGCAATAATTGGTTGGTGCTGCTCAAGACCACCGCACTGGTATCGGTGATCGGGCTCAACGACATGGTCCGAAAGGCGAATCTCGCAGCCGGTGCCACCCGCGAACCGTTCACGTTCTACTTCGCCACCGCCATCGGCTTTCTCGTGTTCACCACCGTGTCCATCCTCGCGCTCAAATGGGCCGAGCGCCGCTACAGCGTCGGGTTCACCGCACGGAGCGAGACATGAACTTCGAGGTGATTTTCGACAATATCGGCCTGTATTTCGAAGGGCTGTGGATGACCCTTCAACTGGTGGGGATATCCTTGTTTTTGGGGCTTATTCTCTCCATACCCCTAGGGATCGTCGCCAGCTCCGAACGCTGGTCGTTGCGCGCACCGGTGTTCGCGTACACCTATTTTTTCCGTGGTACACCGCTGCTGGTCCAGACCGCCATGATCTATTACGGCTTGAGCCAGTTCGATGCCATCAAAAACAGCAGCGTTCTCTGGCCTATCCTGAGCCAGGCATATTGGTGTGCACTGATCGCCTTCACCCTCAACACCGCCGCCTACACCACGGAGATCATCCGCGGCGCCATCCGGGCAACGCCCTCGGGCGAGATCGAGGCAGCCCTCGCCTGCGGCATGAGCTGGTGGACACGGATGCGTCGAATCGTCCTGCCCAGCGCATTCCGCCGCGCCCTGCCCGCCTATGGCAACGAGATGATCTTCATGCTTCACGGCAGCGCCATCGTCAGCACCATCACCGTGGTGGACCTTCTGGGGGCCGCGCGTATCGTAAACTCGCGGTATTACACGCCGTACGAAGCCTTCATCACCGCCGCGCTGTTCTATATGGCCCTGACCTTCAGCCTGGTGTTCGCCATCCGCTGGCTGGAGAAGCGCTGGTTTGCACATCTACGGCCACGGGTGGCCTGAGCCGCCAACCCAGTAAAGAAAAAAGCCGACGCATAAAGCGTCGGCTTTGCATTGCATGGACGGGCTTTTGGCCCCAAAACATTCCTAGCGATGTTCTCGCGTAAGGTGCTTTTCCAGGTTTTGGCTGTATTTGGACATGAAGAAACAGAATGCGAAGTAAATGCACGCGGTGAACAGATAGGCCTCGACCGAGAAGCCCAGCCATTGTGGATCGGTCAACGAGACCTTGGTGGTCGTCATCAAGTCGAACAACCCGATGATGAGCACCAGCGAGGTGTCCTTGAACAACCCGATGAAGGTGTTCACGATCGGCGGAATCGCAATCTTCAATGCCTGCGGCATGACGATCAGCCACGTCTGCTGCCAGTAGGACAACCCGAGGGCATCCGCAGCTTCGTACTGGCCCTTGGGTACGGCCTGCAAGCCGCCACGAACGACCTCGGCAAGGTATGCAGCCGCGAACAGGATGATCCCCACCTGTGCACGCAGCAGCTTGTCGATGGTCATGCCTTCGGGCAGGAACAGCGGGAACATCACCGATGACATGAACAGCACGGTGATCAGCGGCACACCGCGAATCAGCTCGATATAGCCGACACAGATGGCTTTGATCGCCGGCATGCTCGACGTCCGCCCCAGTGCCAGGACGATACCCAGCGGAAAGGCGACCCCGATACCGAAGATCGATAGTAGCAGCGTCAGCGGTAGCCCACCCCAGCGGGTGTTGGGTACCGACGTGAGGCCGAAGATGCCGCCACCGAGCAGGACGAGATACAGCGAAAGGCCAACCACCCAGATGACCAACAGACGCCAGTTCCACAGACGCTTCAGGGTACTGACGCCGACCAGGCCCAAGAACAGGATGATGGCCGCTGTGGGTCGCCAGTGCTCAGCGCCCGGGTAGGTCCCAAAGAGTATCAACCGCAACTGTTCTCTGACGAATGCCCAGCAGGCGCCGGCGCCGTCGGCCCGGCATTCGGCCGCCGTTCCGGTCCACACAGACGTGAGCAACGCCCAACTCACCAGCTTGGGTACGCTGTAGATGATCAACCACAGCGCCAGAATTGTGAGAATGGAGTTGAGCACGGAGTTGAACAGGTTCTGCCGCAGCCAACCGATGACACCGATTTCAGTGGCCGGCGGACGCAGTTCCTCCACGGTATCCGTGCGATCAGCCGCTCGTTCCGAAGCAATCTCGCTCATGGCTCATCGCTCCCTATAGCGGATACTGGTGTTGTACCAGTTCATGAATGCCGCAATGGACAGGCTGATGGTCAGGTATACCGCCATGGTCATGGCAATGCCTTCCACGGCCTGGCCGGTCTGGTTCAGCGTGGTATTGGCGATGGAAACCAGATCGGGGTAACCGATCGCGACCGCCAACGAGCTGTTCTTGATGAGATTGAGGTATTGACTGGTCAATGGCGGGATGATGACCCGCAACGCCTGCGGCAGGATGACCAGACGCAGAACAAGCCCACCTCGCAAACCCAATGCCGATGAGGCCTCGGTCTGCCCCTTGGGCACAGCCTGGATACCGCTGCGCACGATTTCGGCGATGAACGCCGCGGTGTAGAACGTCAAACCCGCCAACAACGCGGTGAATTCCGGGCTCATCGTCGAACCGCCGCGGAAGTTGAAACCCTTGAGCTCGGGCACCTCCAGCGTCCAATGCGCGCCGGTCACCAACCAGGCCACGAGGGTCAACCCGAGTGTCGGTCCCAGGAACGTCAACAGCAGCGAGAATTGCTTGCCGGTCTCTGCCTGCCGTTTCTTGCCCCAGCGGTAGACGAACACCGCGCCGATGATACCGAGGACCAATGCCAACCCGACGTACATATAGCTCGGGTGGTAGATCGGCGAGGGGATCATCAGGCCGCGATTGCTGAGAAAGACGTCGGGCAACGGCGACACCGCATCCCGCGGGTGCGGCAGCACTTCGGTAACCAGTGCGTACCAGAAGAACAACTGAAGCAACAGCGGAACGTTGCGCAGGCTCTCCACGTAGATCGAGGCCAGCTTGGCGATCAGCCAATTGGTCGACAAGCGGGCAATACCGACGACCGTACCGATGACTGTCGCCAATACGATGCCGATGAAGCCGACCTTGAACGTATTGAGCAGGCCGACGATGAACGCCTGCCCGTAGGTACTTGCCGGGGAGTAGGCGATCATGCTCTCGCCGATGCCGAACCCGGATTCCTTGCTCAAAAACCCGAAACCGGTAGCGATCGACTGTTGCGAAAGCCGATTGAGGGTGTTCGAGACGAGGTACCCACCGACCAGCAGCACCCCGCCGATAACAATAAGCTGATAAAACACCGATCGGACCGTGGGGTTGTGCCACCACGGTGCTTCGGCGCTTCTTTTAGGTGTCATCGCCATAAGTAATCGCCGCTCTCACACCATTACCGTGTGAGAGCGGCGCTCCTTCCTGATGTCGTTATTGTCTACAGAGGATCACGTACCGTGATCAACGCACAGGCATGGCGTACATCAGGCCGCCATTGGTCCACAGGGCGTTCGCATCGCGCTCCAGGCCCAGCGGCTCGCCCACGTTGCGCTCGTAGGATTCGCCGTAGTTGCCCACCAGCTTGACGATGTTGTAGGCCCACTTCTCGTCGACCTTCAGGTTGGCGCCCATACCGGGCGTCACACCCAGCAGGCGCTGGATCCCGGGGTTTTCGGTGTTGAGCATGTCATCCACGTTCTCGGAGGTGACACCCAGCTCTTCGGCTTCAATCATCGCGTACAGCGACCATTTGACGATGTCGAACCACTCGGCATCACCCTGACGGACGGCGGGGCCAAGGGGCTCCTTGGAGATCGCCTCGGGCAGGATGACGTAATCGTCCGGGCTGCTGGCCAACTGGGTCCGGATAGAGGCCAGACCGGACTTGTCGGTGGTGTACACATCGCAGCGGCCAGCGAAGAACGCGCTGTTGAGCTCATCGAAGCTTTCGATAACGACCGGCTCGAAGCTCATTCCATTGGCACGGAAATAGTCCGCAAGGTTGAGCTCGGTGGTGGTGCCCGGCTGCACGCAAACCGTGGCGCCGTCCAGTTCCTTGGCACTCTTGACGCCCAGCGAGGCAGGCACCATGAAGCCCTGGCCGTCGTAGAAGTTCACGCCCGCGAAGTCCAGGCCGAGCGAGGTGTCGCGCGTCTGGGTCCAGGTGGTGTTGCGGGAGAGGACATCCACTTCGCCCGATTGCAGAGCGGTGAAACGCTGCTGGGCACTCAGAGGAACGTAGTCGACCTTGCTGTCATCGCCGAACAGGGCGGCGGCGACGGCACGGCAGACATCCACGTCCAAGCCGGTCCAGTTGCCGCTGCTGTCCGGATTGGAGAATCCGGGCAGACCGACGTTCACACCACACTTCACGCTCCCGCGCGACTTGACCGCATCGAGTGTCTCTCCGGCCTGAGCGGGAGCTGCCACAGCCAGGGCAGCGCCCAGGGATACGGCCGTGGTCAGCGTGGGCAACCAACGAGTGTTTCTCATTTTTCTCCTCCAAACTTTGTGCATGAGCCAAAAGGTGGGGTAACCACCGGCCTTCATAACACTAGTCAGCGCGCCTGGCCTGTGCCAGGAAAATCCGCTGCCAGTGATCGTGGCGGCGCCGCCATACCGCCGCTGCGGGATTGACGAAGCGCCGAGGATCATAGAGGTCGATTGCCGTCGGGCTCCATCGGCAGGCCCAACCGTAATCACCTTATTCGAATCTTGAATAGCTTGAAGGATGGACCTCGTGACGGTGTATTTCCACCGCGCCGTCGTCGCGGCGCAGGATATCGCCCATCATGACCTCGCCCCGCCCCTCCCGGCGCTGGGCCAGCAACTGGCGCAGCGCCTCGTCGACCACGCTGAAGGCCAACTCGTGCCAGGGGATGTCGATGGGGTCGAACAGCCGCACTTCCAGGCTCTCCTCCCCGGCCGCCGCCTTGCCCTGGGCGAGCCGGCCGGCGAACAGCACATAAACCTGGCTGATCTGCTTTAGATGGTAAATGCCGAAGAGACTGACATCCTCCATTTCGGCCCGCGCCTCCTCCCAGGCCTCGCGACGGGCCGCCTCCAGAGTCGATTCGCCCAGTTCCATGAAGCCGGCAGGCACCGTCCAATAGCCGTAGCGAGGCTCGATCGAACGCCGGCAGAGCAGGACCTTGCCCTCCCACAGCGGGATACAGCCGGCGACGATTTTGGGATTCTGATAATGGATGGTGTCGCAGCGCTCGCACACGAAGCGCGGCAGGTTGTCCCCCGCCGGAACCCGTCTGATCACCGACGCGCCGCATTCGCAGCAAAATTTCACCTCTCCTCCTCCAGGCTCTGGCCGGCGGCATACCGGCGGAATCGTGCAGCCACGGCGGCCATCTGCGCGGCATCCAGCATGCGTGGCGGCCCCAGCGCACAGGCTGTCAGGTAGACCTGCACCAACTGCTCCAGTGCCACGGTTTTGCCTACCGCCGAGTCCAGCGTCGTGCCCAGGGTCAGCGAACCGTGATTGGCCATCAGACAGGCCGTGAAGTCCGCGCCCAGCGCTGCCGTGACCGCGTCGGACAAAGCCTGCGTGCCGAAGGTCGCGTACGGCGCGCAGGGTACGCAGTCGCCCCCGAACTGCGCGACCATGTAATGAAAGGCCGGTAGTTCACGCCCATGGCAGGCCAACGCGGTGACATGGGTGGCGTGGGTGTGCACGAGGGCGTGGGCATCGGCCCGTACGGCATACACTGACGCATGCAGGCGCCACTCGCTGCTGGGGACGCGATCGCCGGCCAGGCGTCCACCGGCCAGATCCAGCAGCACCAAGTCGTCCCCGGTCAACGCATCGGCGGCCAACGCGGAGGGCGTGATCAACATCCCGCCGTCCACGCGCACCGACAGGTTGCCGGACGAGCCGACGTTGTAGCCGTTGTCAGTCAACCAGCGTGCGGCCTGGATCAACGCCGCACCGGCATCCGCGGCCTGGGCTGCGGCCATGACGGGCTCCTCACCTATTGTGTGTGTGCGTCATCATATACACTGAACCCGCTTACGCGAGGGGACGCATGAGCCGGCGGCAGGCCGCTGACGCCGGCGACCGCCATGACGAACGCGAATCATCCAGAACACCGCAAGCGCGAAATCCTGCGCCAAGTGGTGGACACGAATCTTGCACTGAGCAAGCCGACGCCCGTGACGGCAGCGCCACGGCGACAACCGGCCCTGGCGGTGCGCTCGCGTACGCGTCGACGACGCCCTCCGGCGATTGCCTGGGCAATGTTGTTCGGGCTGCTGGCCTTGAGTCCGAACGACCCCTGGACGGTCATCGCCGCCGGCCAGCCGGCAGCGGTCGTTTCCGCCGCCCACCCACAGCCGGGCGCCCCGATAAACCCCTTGCTGCAACCGTGGCGGATCACCGTCCCGGCAGCCACGCACTGGCTGGCGGACCTGGCGCCGGCCATGATTGCGCGCACCGAAGACCGGACCAACGCCGACCTGCGCCGGACGCCGCTGCCGGCCTTGACGGACGCCGATCACACCTTGGAACAGCTTGCCGACGGGTTCATGGCAGATTTGTTCGGGTTGGGCGTACGCACACTGGTCATCGACCCCGGTCATGGCGGCAAAGACCTGGGAGCTGTCGGTGCATCCGGCCTGGCCGAGAAGGATATCGTGCTCGAGGTCGCCCGCGGGCTGCGTGACCGCCTGCAGGCCCGCGGGCCGTTTCGGGTCCTGATGACCCGTGAGGACGACACGTTCCGCACACTCAAGGAACGGGTGGAGTACGCCAACGAACAGCAGGCCGACCTGTTCATCTCCATCCACGTCAATGCCCTGCCCGAGCCCTGGCATGCCTTCGTCGAGACGTACTACTTCGGTGCACCAGCCGATGCCGCCACCGAACGTCTGGCCAAGGCCGAAAACGAAGGCTCGGACTACGCGATGTCTGAATTCCGCGCGATGATCGCCAGGATCGGTGATACATTCAAACAGCAGGAATCGCGCCGCTTGGCGGCACTATTGCAGGAGGGGCTGTACCGGGGTATGCAGCAGCACGACCGCAAAATCGTCGACCGCGGCATACAGACGGCCCCATTCGTGGTGCTGCTGGGCACCCAGATGCCCTCGGTGCTGGTCGAGATCAGCTCGATCACCAACGCCGAGGAAGAGAGCCGGCTGGCCACCACCGAATACCGTGACCAGATCGCGCACTACCTGGACCACAGCATCGCGCAATATCTTGAAGACCATCAGATCAACATCGCAAAAGGGGCGACCAACAATGGCAGCGACGAGCACGACGACGGACGGCGATAACGAGGTTCTGTGCATCGGCATCGACCTCGGCACCTCGCGCTCCGTGGTGTCCGCCAGCACTGGTAAGCGCAAATGGGTCGAGAGCTACGTAGGCTGGCCCAAGGATTTCGTGGCCCGCAAGATGCTCGGCGAGCGGGTGCTCTTTGGCGATGACGCCCTGAAGCACCGCTTGTCGCTGAACCTCGTGCGCCCCCTGGCCAACGGTGTCATCAAGGAGGGAACCGAGCGTGAGGAGGAATCGGTCCGCGAACTGATCGGTCACCTGGTGAGCATGGTGGAACCCAAAGAGGGCCAGAAGATCCACGCCGCGGTCGGCATTCCCGCCGAGGCGCTCAAAGTGAACCGGCTCGCCATCAAGCGTGCCGTCTCACAGTTCGCCGATCGGTTGATCGTCGTGTCCGAGCCGTTCTCGGTAGCCTATGGCCTGAGCGCGCTGGACAATGCGCTGGTCATCGACATCGGGGCCGGCACGGTGGACTTCTGCCTCATGCACGGCACCATGCCCAGCGAGGAGGACCAGCGCAGCCTGCTGACCGCCGGCGACTACGTTGACACGCAGTTGTTGGCCATCCTCAACGAAAGCCACCCCGAGGCCGCGTTCTCCTTGAACATGGTGCGCAAAATCAAGGAGAAACAAGGCCACGTGGGGGATATCCGCCGCAAGGTCGAGGTAGAGGTGCCCGTGCACGGCCGGGTGCACAAGCTGGAGATCGGCAAGGAAGTCAAAAAGGCCTGCGAAAGCATCATTCCGCCGATAGCGGAAACCGCCATGGACCTGATTGCCAAGTTCGACCCCGAGTACCAGGATCTGGTCCGCCAGAACATCATCCTGGCCGGCGGCGGCAGCCTGATCGAGGGGCTGGAGGACGCCCTGGCCCATGCCATGCGTGATTTCGCCCCGTGCAAATTCATCCGCGTGGACGACCCCCTGTATGCCGGCGCGGATGGCGCCCTGGGTCTGGCACAGGACATGCCGCCGGAATACTGGGAAGACATCGCCAGCGTCGAGGCCAAGGGTCGTTGATCGCAAGTCCGCCCCGCCCGGCTGGACAGCGTGCCTCGGGGCGCCAATAATCCCTGGATGGTGGATAGGTGGTGGAAAACGTGACCGGTAGCCCCTGATGGCCGGATTTCTGGGCGAGTTCGAGTGCAAGGTCGACACGAAATGCCGTGTCGCGTTGCCGGCCGCCCTGAAACGACAGCTACCGGAAGACGCCGCAGGGCGGTTCGTGCTCAACCGCGGCTTCGAGCGCCACCTGTCGCTGTACCCGTTTCCCGTGTGGGAACAGGTCACCGCCGAGCTCAACAAGCTCAACCCCTTCGTCAAGAAAAACCGCGAGTTCCTGCGCTACTTCCATCGCGGTGCCAGCGAAGTCGAACTCGACAGTGCCGGTCGCCTGCTGCTGCCCAAGCGTTTGCTCGACTATGCCGAAATCACGGCGGACATGATTTTGCTGGCCTACGGCAACCGCATCGAGATCTGGAACCCCGAGGTCTACGACGCCGTTCTGGATGTCGAACCGGAACACTTCGCCGACCTGGCCGAGGATATCTTCGGCGAGCCGCCGGCACCGAGCTACGACGAAGCGTCGCTGGACGACTGCGTCATCCCCATCATCAAGCGGACCCGCAAGGGCTGATCACGCCGCGGGTGCCCAGCGGCGAGCCAGCGGCGCCATCACCAGGGGCATGAGATATATCGGCAACTGCCCCACGGCCACGTATAGGGCAAACTCCGGTATCGCCATACCGCCGGTGACCGCCAGCAGCAACGCAAGATTGCGGTTCCCCGCGCACAACGCCGCACCCAACGCTGTCGGCCGCCCCTGCCAACGCCACAAAGCATAAGCCAGCAGACTCTGCCCCACCGCCATGGCGCAGGCCGCGGCCAGCCAGCCCAACACCACCAGCGGTTCGGCGATCAGCTTGGCTTGCACCCCATCCATCACGCCGATGGCGAACACCGCCAGCAATACAAGATTGGTCAAATCCAGCCCCCGCCGGTGGCGCTGCGCAAGGGGAGCCAGCCCCAGGCGCTTGATCAGCCAGGCGACCAGGAACGGACCGCCGATGAAGGCTGCCGCGTATCCGGCCAAACGGCCCAGGTCGACAGCCACGGCCGATTCCAGCAGCACCGGTATCACCACACCCACCAGCGTCACCGGCAGGCACAAAGTCGCCAGCACCACCAGAACCACCGTCAGGGCCGGGTCCAACCCCACCAGACGGGCCAACACCGGCGATGCGGTGATCGGCGGCGCGGCGGCGTGCAGGACCAGCACCGTGACCAGCACCGGCGACGCACCCAGCAAACCCAGAATAGCCGCCAATACAATGGGGGCACCGAGCAACTGCCAGCCGAGCAAACCACCGAGAAGACCGGGACGACGGCTAAACTGCCAGACAGCCGTCCAATCGAGCTGAACCAACGCGATGACCAGCATCAGCAGGACCGCCGGAATCGCCACCGGTCGCAGTAAAGCCGCGGCCGGCGCCGAGACGACGCCGATGAAGACCGACAACGCCAGCAGCACGCGGCTGTGACGCAGCATCACCGCGGCCACAGCGCTCACCAGACCCCCAATGCATCGAGTCCGGCGAGCCAGGCCAGCGCAAACGCAAGGCTCACCAGTGTCATCGGAATGCCACACCGCGCATGGTCCAGAAAGCTCAGACGAACGCCGCATGCGGCGGCCCGCTCGACGACGATCAGGTTGGCCAGACTGCCCACGAGCAACAGGTTGCCGGCCAATGTCGAACACACCGCCAACGCGTACAAAGCCTGCGGGCTCCAGTCCGGCCAGGCCTGCAGCAGAAGCATGACCAATGGCACGTTGCCGATGGTATTGCTGCCCAGCAAGGCAATGGCCGCCAACCCCGGCAAGGCGGTGGGGTCGATGGCCAAAGCCGTCAGCCGCTGCACCATGGCATCGGTCATCCCACTGACGACCAGCCCACCGGTCACCACGAACAACCCCGCGAACAGGATCAGCAGATGCCAATCCACCAGTCCCAGCATCTGTCGGGTGGCCAACCGCCTGGACACCAGCAGGGCGCCACCCACCGCGAGAGCGCTGACATAGTGATCCAGCGGTGAAAGAAACAAACCGATCAGCACGATCGTCGCCAGCCACGCCTTACCCAGTTGCCAGCGATCGACCGTAATCGCCCCTGGCGGGGGGCCGTCCGCGGGCGCGACCGTCAGAGCATCGCGCCAGCGCCAGCGTACAACCGCATACACCACCAGCAGACCGATGAGCGCCGGCGGCGCGCAGACCAGCAGGAAGGGCAGAAAGTCCAGCGCACCGAGCTGGCCGATGAGGATGTTCTGCGGGTTGCCGATCAGAGTCGCGGCTGAGCCGGCATTGGCCGCCCCGGCCAGGGCGATCAAGTATGGGCGCGGGTCCAGGCCGCGCGCGGCCAAGCCCTGGCAAAGTACCGGTGTCAGGGCGAAAACCACCACATCGTTGGCCAGCACCGCCGACAGGGCGCCACCGAGCAGAACCACCGCACCCAGCAGCCTGTACGGCGAGGACGGGGTGGCGGTGATCCGCACGGCGCAGGCTTCATAAAAGCCGCTGACAGCAAATTGGGCCGACAGCAGCATCAACGCGAACAACAAGGCCAGCGTCGGCCAGTCGATGAACTCGCCCAGTCGCGCCGCCGGCACCGCACCGCCGAGCACCAGAACCAGCGCGCCGAGCAGGGCGATTCCGGTGCGATCGACCATCAGCCCGGGCACCCGGCCCAGGGCCATGCCGGCATAAACCGCCACAAAGATGACGACGGTCATGCCGGTATCCATGCTTCAGCCCCGGGCGTTCATCAGGTTCGGCAGATACAAGGCGATGTCCGGGAAGGCCACGATGAGCACCACCGCAAGCACCAACAGGGCGAAGAACGGCAGAGCCGCGCGGGCCACATAGAGGATGTCGCGACCGGTCAACCCCTGGATGACGAACAGATTGAACCCCACCGGCGGTGTGATCTGGCTCATCTCGACCACCAGCACCAAATAGATGCCGAACCAGATGCGATCGATACCCGCCTGCTCGACGATGGGCAAAACGACCGCGGTGGTCAGCACCACGACGGAAATACCATCGAGAAAGCAGCCCAGGACCACAAAGAAGATCGTCAACGCGACGATCAGTTGTAGCGGGCTGAGCCCCAGCGTGCCGATCCACTCGGCCAGATGGCGCGGGATACCGGAAAAGCCCATAGCCACGGTCAGAAACGCCGCCCCGGCCAGGATGAAGGCGATCATGCACGAGGTCCGCGTTGCCCCCATCAGGCCGTCGCGAAACGTCGCCCAGCTCAGCGAACCGGTCAGCCAGCTCAGCCCCAGCGCCAGCACCACACCGACGGCGGCCGCATCGGTAGGCGAGGCGACACCGGCATAGATCGAGCCGATCACGCCGCTGATCAGCAGAATCACGGGCAACAACTTGGGCAGACTGGCGAACTTGACCCGCCAGCCCAGGTAAGCCGCATCGGCGGCCGGCACCTTGTCGCGGTTGAATAGCGCCCAAATGACGATGTAGCCCATGAACAAGCCGATCAGCATGACCCCGGGCAGCACACCGGCGATGAACAAGCGCGCGATCGACTCGTCGGTGGCAACGCCGTAGACGATGAGGATGATCGACGGCGGGATAAGCAGACCCAACGTTCCCGAACCGGCCAAGGTGCCGATGGCCATACGCTCGTCATAGCCGCGCGAGGCCAGCTCCGGCAGGGACATCTTGCCGATGGTCGCCGCCGTGGCCGCCGACGAGCCGGACACCGCGGCGAAGATGCCGCATCCGAGTACGTTCACGTGCAGCAGCCGACCCGGCAACCGCCCCATCCAGGGCGCAAGTCCACTGAACATGTCCGCGGACAAGCGGGAGCGGAACAGGATCTCCCCCATCCAGATGAACAAGGGCAACGCCGCCAGCGCCCAGGAATTGGACGCACCCCAAACGGTGGTCGCCATCACCAGCCCTGTGGGGGCGCCGGTGAGCAGGGTCATGGCCACGAAACCCGCAGCCGACAAGGCGATCGCCACCCACAGACCGGCGGCGAGCAGCGTCAGGAGAATGCACAGAATCAACAGAGTACTGAGTACAGGGTCCATGGCTTACTCTCCGCCGCCGCCGTGGACGAGATAGGCTGGCAATGACTCGCGCAGAACCCGTACCAGCGTATCCAGCAATGCGATGGTGAGAATCACCGAACCCAGCACCATGGCGCTCTGGGGAATCCACAAAGGCACCGGGATCATGCCCGAGGACACATCGTTGAACGCCCACGACTCCCAGGCCAGATTGCCGGCGTAAAAGGCAAAATAACCGCTCAGAGCAGCCGCCAGCGCACACACGACAACCTCTGTGGCGCGACGCAACCCTTGAGGGAAACGACCGATGACCAGGGCGACCCGGATATGGTCGCCGTTCACCAGGGTGTAGGCCAGGCCAAGAAACGACGACGCGGCCAGGAAATAGCCGGCGAACTCGGCGTACGAAGGAATCACCCAGATGACCGGCTCACCGAACCAACCGGAGAGCGCCGCCCAGACATTGGCCATTACCTGCGCCAACACAACCAGCACGATGGCGACCAGAAACAACGCGGCCGCCACCCCGCTGTACACATACAGACCATCCAGCGCCTTGCGCATGGCATGCCCCCGACTTCCGCGATAAGAAAATCCCCGGGACGGCGCCCGACCGGCCCGAGGCAAGGAGGAGACAGATCAACTGCCGTCGGATTCGGGCCGGCTCTGTCGCCGGCCTTCAGGATCGGTGCTACGCCTGGGCGTCCGACAAGCGCTTAGTTCTGATACCCATCGAGGATGGCTTGGCCATTCATGCCGGCCGCCTCGACCCATTCCTGAGTCATGGTTTCGCCGAAGGCCTTCAAGCCCTCTTTCAGCGTGTCGCTGGGCGTTGCCACGGTCATGCCGTTGTCCTTGAGCACCTGGGTCTTCTCGGCGGTTTCCGCCCGGCTGGCTTCCCAACCGCGGGTCTCAGCGGCCGCGGCCGCTTCCAGCACCGCTTGCTGGGTCGCCTGGTCAAGACGCTGGAAGGCGCGCTTGTTTACCACGACGATGTTCTTGGGCAACCAGGCCTGCACATCGTAGTAATGGGTCACATAGTCCCAGGCTTTGGAATTGGCGCCGGTGGAGGGCGAGGTGATCATCGAGTCCACACGCCCGGTGGCGAACGCCTGGGCCAGGTCGGCTGCCTCGACCTGCGTGGGTACCGCGCCGGCCAACTGAGCCAGTCGCTCGGTCGAGGTGTTGTAGGCGCGGAACTTCGAGCCCTTGAGGTCATCGACCGACTCGATGGGCTGGCTGGCGTACAAGCCCTGCGGCGGCCAGGCCACGGCGTACAACACCATCAGGCCCTGCTCGTCCAGCAACTCCTCGACCTTGGGACGGGAGGCTTTCCATAGGGCATATGCCGAGTCGTAGTCACTGGCCAGGAACGGCACCGAGTCGACCTGAAACACCGGGTTTTCATTGGCCAACTGCGAGAGCAGGAACTCGCCGATCGGGACTTGCCCGCTGCGCACGGCGTTTTTGATTTCCGGGTGTTTGATCAGCGACCCGGCGGCGTGGATGGTGATGGTGAGTTCGCCGTTTGTGGCAGCGGCAAGGTCGTCGGCGAACTGTTTGATGTTGACGGTGTGGAAGTTGTTGTCCGGGTACGGTGTGGGCATGTCCCAGGTGGTCGCGGCCACGGCGGAGCACGACAGGGATGCGAACAATCCAGCCAGCAAGAGCTTGAGCGTCATGGAGTTACCTCACTTGGGGTTAGAGTCTCGAGAGCACCGTATGCGGTACAACGCGAGTCGTTATGGTTTTGCATAAGCTTTTTTCATTATCGATAAATTGTCAACGTTTTATTTGAACTTTGCTCCGAAATGCTAAACATGCGGTGACGCATGGACACCGGAAGTCTAGGGAAGTCGGGGGCGGTTCGCTTGGTGTGTGTCGGATGGAGTCTGGACGTGGATTCGACGGGGGGCGTGGGTGCCGGGGCTCCGCCCTTTGTGCCCTGGGGCTGGGGGGC
>CBFGWV010000047.1:0-22222 GCA_965652545.1 uncultured Candidatus Competibacteraceae bacterium
GTTTTAAGTTTTAAGTTTTAAGTTTTAAGTTTTAGCCAAATGGTGAATCAAGGGACGGCACGGTGGTGAGCTCCGTCAACGGCCAGCGGGCACGCACCGACACGGCGTCACCCTCGCGGGCGCCTGCGCGCAAGCGGAGCATCCCGGCGTAGGCAATCATGGCGCCGTTGTCGGTGCAGAACTCCGGCCGTGGGAAATACACCCGCCCGCCCCGTCCCGCGAGCAGATCGGCCAACGATGCACGCAAGCGTGTGTTTGCGCCCACCCCACCGGCGACCACCAGACGGTTCCAGCCGGTGGCCTCCAGCGCTCGCTGGCACTTGATCGCCAGGGTATCGACCACGGCGTCTTCGAAGGCGCGGGCAATGTCGGCGTCGTTCTGCGTGCTGGCCCCCAACTGGGCTCGGGTAACCAACGCTTTGGTCTTGAGTCCGGAGAAGCTGAAATCCAGACCCGGCCGGTCGGTCATGGGGCGAGGGAACTTCAGAGCGCCCGCACGCCCCTGGCAGGCGAGCGCTGCCAAGGCCGCACCACCGGGATAACCCAGGCCCAGCAACTTGGCCGTCTTGTCGAAAGCCTCGCCCGCGGCATCGTCCACCGAGTCGCCCAGCAGCCGGTATGCCCCGACGGCCTCCACGGCCACCAGTTGGGTGTGCCCGCCGGAGACCAGCAGGGCCACGAACGGAAACGCCGGGGCATCGTCTTCCAGGCAGGGGGCGAGCAAATGGCCCTCCATATGATGCACCCCCACCGCCGGGACGTCCCACGCCCAGGCCAGCGAGCGGCCAAGCATGGCGCCGACCAGCAGTGCGCCCACCAACCCGGGGCCGGCGGTATACGCCACACCGGTGATCGGCGCCTGATCGGCCCCGCTTTCGGCAAGCACTTCGCGCACCAGCGGGGTCAGCTTGCGCACATGGTCACGGGAGGCCAGTTCGGGCACCACACCGCCGTATTCAGCGTGCATAGCCACCTGGCTGTAGAGCCGATGGGCGAGCAGCCGCCCCCGTCCATCGACCACCGCGACGCCGGTTTCGTCGCATGAGGTTTCGATCCCGAGCACGCGTTGTGCGTCAGTGCTTTGCATTCGTGCGATCACCCTCTTACAATACCGCGCTCTTTAACTGCCGGGTGCAGCGCGTGAGTGTACCCGAGCCACTGCCGATTATCCGAGGGTGATGCGTTAATGCCGTCTGTGAAAGTCAAAGAAAACGAGCCGTTCGATATCGCCCTGCGCCGCTTCAAGCGCTCCTGCGAGAAGGCCGGCATCCTTTCGGAAGTGCGCCGCCGTGAGTTCTACGAGAAGCCCACGCAGGAGCGCAAGCGCAAGCAGGCCGCCGCGGTCAAGCGCCACCACAAGAAGTTGCAGCGCGAAGTTGCGCGCCGCACCCGCATGTACTGATCGTCCTGACCATGTCCATCAAGGCGCGTCTGGCAGACGACGTCAAGACGGCGATGCGCGCCCGCGACAGCGAGCGCCTGGGCACGTTGCGTCTGGTACAGGCGGCCATCAAGCAACGCGAGGTCGATGAGCGTATAGAGCTCGACGACACCGCGGTCATCGCAGTGCTGGAGAAACTGCTCAAGCAGCGGCAGGAATCCATCACCCAATTCGACGCCGCGGGGCGCACCGAACTGGCCGACAAGGAGCGCAGCGAGGCAGCGCTCATCGAGACCTACCTGCCGGCCGCGCTCGATGCGGCGGCGGTTGCACGGCTTGTCGACGATGCCATTGCCGAAACCGGCGCCGATTCGCCAAAAGCCATGGGCGCGGTGATGAATGCCGTGCGGACCAAGGCCGGTGCCGCCCGGATCGACATGAGCCAGGTCAGCGCGCTGGTCAAATCCAGGCTAAGCAGCGGCTGACCTCACGCGGCAGCGTGTGACGCTACCGCGGTCGTCTAAGCTACCTCCATGGCCGGCCGCATACCCCAGGATTTCGTCGATCAGGTTCTTGCCCGTGTCGACATCGTAGAACTCATCGACGCCCGTGTCGGCTTGAAGAAGGCCGGCCGGGAGTACGAAGCCTGCTGCCCGTTCCACGGCGAGAAGACGCCGTCGTTCAAGGTCAGTCCGTCGAAGCAGTTTTTCCACTGCTTCGGTTGCGGGGCCCACGGAACGGCACTGGGTTTCCTGATGGACTACGAGCACCTGGAGTTCCGCGAGGCCATCGAGGAACTGGCCCGCATGGCGGGTCTCCAGATCCCGGTCGACGCCGGCCCGGCACCGGTGGACGACCGGGACCTGTACGGCGTTATGCAAATGGCCGAGCAGCATTATCGCCGTCAGTTGCGCGACCACCCGACGCGGGGGATCGCCATCGATTATCTGCGCAAGCGCGGCCTCAGCGGCGACATTGCGCAGCGCTACGGCATCGGCTACGCCCCGGCGGGCTGGGACGGCCTGATCGGCGCGCTCACCGCTCGCGGAATCGCGCTGGACAAGCTCGATGAGGTCGGTCTGGTGAGCCGCCGCGACGGACGCGCATACGACCGGTTTCGCGAACGGATCATGTTTCCGATCCGCGATCGACGCGGTCGCACCATCGGCTTTGGCGGGCGGGTCATCGGCACAGGAGAGCCAAAGTACTTGAACTCGCCGGAAACGCCTCTGTTCCACAAGGGGCGTGAGCTGTACGGCCTACATGAAGCACGGCAGCAGGTGCGCAAGATCGAGCGCCTGCTGGTTGTCGAGGGCTACATGGACGTGGTGGCGCTGGCTCAGCATGACATCGGCTATGCCCTGGCCACCCTGGGCACGGCGACGACCCCGGACCATGCCGAACAACTGTTCCGGCTCACCCGCGAGGTGGTGTTCTGCTTCGATGGCGACCGGGCGGGGCGGGAAGCGGCCTGGCGCGCGGCGGAGAACGTGCTGCCGCTGATGAAGGACGGACGCCAGGCGCAGTTTTTGTTCCTGCCGGACGGGGAAGACCCGGACTCCCTCGTCCGCAGCGAGGGACGCGCCGGTTTCGAACAGCGCATGAGCGCCGCCGAACCGTTGAGCGATTTTCTGATTCGCGCTCGCAGCGAAGGGCTGGACTTGCAGCGGGCCGAAGGACGGGCCCGGCTGATCGATACGTTCAGACCGCTGCTGGAGAAGCTGCCGGAGGGCAGTTATCGAGAGCTGCTGGCGCAGCGCGTCCAGGAGCTCACCGGCATTCGCGCCGGGGACTTGCTGGGCACGGCCCGGCGTCCTCCGCAAACACTGAGCCAGCATAAGGCCGTGCGCGCGGAAACACCGGCCCGGTGGGCCATCGCGTTGCTCTTGAGCAATCCCGATCACGCCCGCCAGGTGGAAAATCCGCGCGATCTGCTGGAACTGGACGAAAAAGGTATACCGATGTTGGTCGAACTCATTGAAACCTGCCTGAGCAATCCCCATCTCAGCTCGGGAGCCCAATTGGTCGAGCGCTTTCGCGATCGGCCCGAGGCACCTCATCTTCGACGGCTTCTGGGGGTGACGCTGGATCTTCCGGAAACGGAACACGGCGCCGCCTTCATCGGCACCATCGAGCGGTTACGCGAGCGCTCCATGATGCCGACCCAGGGTCGGCGGTTGAATCAAGTTCTGGAGCGATTGCGGATGGGCGTCAAACCCGCGGAACTGACTGACGATGAGCGTCAGGCGTTGCGTTTCCGGATCGACGATAACCGGTAGCACCGCAAGCACGACCGGCATGCCGTTCGTGTGCTAAGATTTCCGGTTCTCTTCGGAGCGTTACTCACTACAGCTTGGGTACCTGATACGGTCATGAGCGAACAGCAGCAATCGCAAATCAAGAAATTGATCGCCCGCGGCAAGGAACAGGGCTTTCTGACCTACGCCGAGGTCAATGATCACCTGCCTGACGATATCGTCGATCCCGAGCAGATCGAAGACATCATCGCGATGATCAACGACATGGGCATCGAGGTGCATGAGTTCGCGCCTGATAGCGATACCCTATTGCTTAACGACAGCTCGGTCAATACGGATGACGATGTAGCCGAAGAGGCCGCCGCGGCACTGGCTGCCGTCGACAGCGAATTCGGCCGAACCACCGACCCGGTCCGCATGTACATGCGCGAAATGGGCACGGTCGAACTGCTCACGCGGGAAGGCGAAATCCAGATCGCCAAGCGCATCGAAGAGGGTGTGGGGCAGGTGCTGACCGCACTGGCGCACTACCCGCTGGCGGTGGGTACTGTGCTTAACGACTTCTCCCGCATCGAGGCGGGCGAGATGCGGCTTGCCGAGTTGCTGGTGGGCTTCATCAACCCAGCGGATCTGGTCGAAGAAGCGGTCGCGGCCCCGGCCGCCGTGCCGGATGCCGATGCCGATAGCGAGGACGACTCCGACGACGAAGAGGACGACGAGGACGGTGATGCCGAGGAAACCGTCGCCGACACCGGCCCGGACCCCGAAGAAGCCGCCCGGCGCGTCCTGGAACTGCGCATTCTTCATGCCCAGCTCACCGAGAACATGGTCGAGAAAGGACTGTCCCACCCGGACAGCCAGGCGTTGCGCACGGAAATGGCCGAACGTTTCCTCGAGCTCAAGCTCGCCCCCAAGGTGCTCGACCGACTGGTCGCGGACCTGCGGGTGATCGTGGATGAAATCCGCGCCCACGAGAAGACCGTGATGGACTTGTGCATCGGCAAGGCGCAGATGCCGCGCAAAGCGTTCATCGAGTCGTTCCCGCGCAACGAGACCGATCTCAACTGGGTCGACAGGGCCGTCAAGGGCAAAAAGGCCGCCTACGCCCCGATACTGATGGAGCTCAAGGAGCGCATCGTCGGTGCCCAATCGCGCCTGGGCGAAATCGAGTCCAAGACCGGGCTGGCCATCGGCGATATCAAGGACACCAACCGCCAGATCTCCATCGGCGAGGCCAAGGCCCGCCGCGCAAAGAAGGAGATGGTGGAGGCGAACCTTCGTCTGGTGATCTCCATCGCCAAGAAGTACACCAACCGCGGCCTTCAGTTCCTGGACCTGATTCAGGAAGGAAACATCGGCTTGATGAAAGCCGTGGACAAGTTCGAGTACCGGCGCGGCTACAAATTCTCGACCTACGCCACCTGGTGGATTCGCCAGGCCATCACCCGGTCGATCGCCGATCAGGCCCGCACCATTCGTATCCCGGTGCATATGATCGAGACGATCAACAAGCTCAACCGCATCTCTCGCCAGATGCTCCAGGAGATGGGCCGCGAGCCTTCGCCGGACGAGTTGGCCGAGCGCATGGAGATGCCCGAGGACAAGGTGCGCAAGGTCCTGAAGATCGCCAAGGAGCCGATCTCCATGGAGACGCCCATCGGCGACGACGAAGACTCGCACCTGGGCGACTTCATCGAGGACATCAGCGTCCTCTCGCCGGTGGATTCCGCCACCGCGGAAGGCCTGCGCGAAGCCACCCGCGAAGTCCTCGCCAGCCTCACCCCGCGCGAGGCCAAGGTGCTGCGCATGCGCTTCGGCATCGACATGAACACCGACCACACGCTGGAAGAGGTCGGCAAACAGTTCGATGTCACCCGTGAGCGTATTCGCCAGATCGAAGCCAAGGCCTTGCGCAAGCTGCGTCACCCGAACCGTTCGGAGCAGCTGCGCAGCTTCCTCGATCTCGAGTAAGGCGCAAAGCAGCGCTGCGCGACTGGCCAGTCGCGCAGCGCTGCCGCTATACTCGGCAGCCGCGGTTTCCAGCGGCCACCCCGCAGCAACCACGCACCCGCCTTACGGGCCTATAGCTCAATTGGTTAGAGCAGCGGACTCATAATCCGTTGGTTCCAGGTTCAAGTCCTGGTGGGCCCACCATAAACGCAAGCACCCAGGTGGCACTGATTCAAGGCACAATCCCATCATCGCCGACCCGCGGGCGAACTCGCGCATCAGCGGTGTACCTGGGGATCGGCATCCTGCCTTTTGTGGCGGCCGCACTGCTTCTGCCGATCACGGCACTACCGCTGATCATGTACGCAGTGATGAGCACCGTGTCGTTTTGCGCATACTGGCACGACAAAGCGAAGGCCCAGGCCGGCTATAGTGATCGCCGCACCCCTGAAATGAGGCTGCACGTATTTGACCTCCTCGGTGGCTGGCCCGGAGGTCTGGCTGCCCAGCGAATAAAGCGGCACAAGTCCAGCAAGCTTTCCTTTCAGGTCGTGTTCTGGTTCATCGTCACCGTACACATCGTGGCCACAACACTGCTATTGCTGTTCCCCGATGCGCCCTTGAGCCGATCGCTGCTGAATGACGCGCGCATGCTGGTGCCGGGGCTGGGCGGCGACGCCTCCCGACCATTGCTCATGTAAGCGTGAGTTAGGGAAGCTCCGAAGGGAACTCACCGGCCATTGCTGTTGGTCTACGCTTCAAGGACGCGGTCGTCCTACCGTCGTAGCCGAGGCTCCCATGCTCTTTGATCCGCCGCCCCCTGGCCTGAGTGAAGACGAGTTGGCACGCCACCCCAGTTGGCGCCGAACAACACGCAAGTATCAGCGCAAGCGCAAGTTGGTCAGGGACTTGTGGTTGTTCTCGGGGGCGATCATGGTCGTGATTCCACCCGCCGCCACCCTCGGCCTTGCCCTGGGCACCACGTTTCTGGCCTTCATGGTGTTGGATGAGACGCCGTAGGACCCGGCCGGGCTAGAGATTCGGTGCAGGCTCCAGGATCTCCGCTTCCGGCTCGATCGGAATCAGGTCATACAAGGCCACCAAGGCAACCGCCCGTGGCCAGGGCACTTGAACGCTGCCCTCTACGTAACCGCGGATGAGTTTGACCGCCCAGTCCATGCGGGTGTCGTCCAAGGCGCGCAGATCGCGAAAATTGACCAGGGGCACGCTGTCCATGTACGTGCTGGCATAAATGGCCGCCAACGCACGGGCGGACGGCGAGCCTCGCGCCTCGCGCGTGCACCAGTCGTAGACATGGCTTTCGATATCCTGGATACCGGTCATCAACAACTCCTCACCACCGGACAGGGTAGGTGGCCCCAACGACCACGGCCCCGTCTCGCATCACGTCAAACTATCTAATTAATAGCAGCGCTACGGGGATCTGCTCGGCCGATCAGTCGAGCAAGTCGAGGACACCGCAGACCTGATCGCGCATCCGCATATTGAAGGGCGACGCTTCGCGGCGCGCCCGTTCCCGCCACGCCTCACAGTTGGCGACCGTCTGCTGACGGAAGATATCGCGGTCGAAGTCGTCGGGGCTGTTTATCGATGGGTCGGGCAACGCCAGCGGGGCGGCCGGCTCCGGGTTCGGACTCTCGGCAGGCATCGGCGCTCGACCGCTGCGTGTACTGAACACGTCGGATTCGATGGATTGCCATACCTCTTGCATGCGCGGCAGGACATGGGCGATGCCGGCGACCAACCCCTCACCCAGCGCGACGCCGAGGGCGACGATCAGGACCAGAGACACCACCGAGCGCCGCGGCGGACGCTGCTCCTCGGGTGGCCAGCGCTCACGCAGCCACGGATCGTCATCGTCGTAATCAGCCATGGATTTCCATCGTCGGCCATGGTCAGGCCCCTGCGCCCCCCTTCCAATGGTGGCACGGCCCACCCAACGGCTACAATGGCGCGATGACCTTGCGCCTGATCCGGGTGGCCGTACCCTCGCCCCTGCCCCGCTTGTTCGATTACCTGGCGCCCGACTCCGTGCCCTGGCCCCTACCGCCGGGTGTTCGTGTCCAGGTGCCCTTCGGCCATCGCAAATTGATCGGCCTGGCCGTCTCCTGCGCTGATACCTCTGACGTCCCGAGCGACCGCCTGCGCCCAATCCTGGCGGTGCTGGATGCTCAACCGGTCATCCCCGCGGATGTGCTCGCTCTGGCGCTGGATCTTGCCGGCTACTACCATCACCCACCGGGGGACGTGCTTGACGCGGTGTTGCCCAAGCGCCTGCGTCAAGGGGCTGTTGCCGAGCCCTCGCAACTGCCGCCCTGGATGCTCACCCCAGCGGGCGAGGCCGCCTGCGCGGACGAGGGCCTGGCCAAGCGCGCGCCCAGACAACACGAAGCCTTACAGCGCCTGCACGACGCCGGCCGGAGCCTGGGCGACAGCGAACTGGCCAGTGCATCCACCCGTCGGTCGCTTCAACAGCATGGGTGGATCGTGCGCAGCGAGCATCGCACGCCCGAGCCACTGGCCGGCGACGTGCCGGTACTGACCGACGACCAGCAGGCAGCGGTCGCGGTACTGGAAAAGGCCGGCTCAAGCTTTTGCGTATCGCTGCTTTTCGGTATCACAGGCAGCGGCAAGACAGAGGTTTATCTGGAGCGCATTGCCCTGGAGCTGGCTGCCGGCCGCCAAACCCTGGTCCTGGTACCCGAGATCGCGCTGACACCGCAGTTGGTGGACCGTTTTACCCGCAGGCTGGGCACCCGCCCGTCGGTACTGCACTCCGCGCTTACCGATGTGGAGCGGCTGGACGCCTGGCTGGATGCCGCCCGCGGGCAGGCCGGCGTGCTCATCGGCACCCGCTCGGCGGTGTTCACACCACTGGCGAGACCCGGGCTGATCGTGGTGGACGAGGAGCACGATGGCTCGTTCAAGCAGCAGGACGGGTTCCGCTATCACGCCCGCGATGCCGCCATCTGGCGGGCGCGGCGACTGGACATACCGGTGATCCTGGGGTCGGCCACCCCGTCACTGGAAACCTGGGCCAACGCGGCCCGTGGCCGCTACACCCGCATCGACCTCACCCGGCGCGCCGGCGGGGCGAGGCCACCGCGCATCCTCACCCACGATCTGCGCGGCAAGCGCCTGCGCGAAGGCTTGAGCGAACCACTGTGGGACCGCCTCGCCCGCTGCATCGACGCTGGGGAGCAGGCGTTGGTGTTCCTGAACCGCCGCGGCTTCGCACCCACGTTGCTCTGCCACGATTGTGGGTGGATCGCGGAGTGCCCGCGATGCACGGCCCGGCTGACGGTGCATCGCGCCAAGCGGCAGTTGCACTGTCATCATTGCGGCCATGAGGTCCGCCTACCGCCGCATTGCCCAAGCTGCGGCAGTGCCGAGCTACGACCCATCGGCCAGGGCACGGAACGCCTGGAGGATACGCTGGCCGCCGCTTTCGGTGCGGAGCGGGTAGTCCGCATCGACCGTGACACTACCCGCCGACGCGGCAGCCTGGAGGCCTTGTTGAACCGCGTTCGCGACGGGCGCGGTCAGATCCTTCTGGGCACCCAGATGCTGGCCAAGGGACACGATTTCCCGGCGGTGACGCTGGCGATCATAGTCGATGCGGACCAGGGCCTGTTTTCACCCGACTATCGCGCCGAGGAGCGGCTCGCGCAGATGCTGATCCAGGTCGCCGGGCGGGCCGGCCGCGGCGTGCGCCCGGGTGAAGTCGTGATCCAAACCCACCAGCCGGATCATCCACTCCTGCTGCGCCTGCTGAGCACCGGCTACGGGGCCTTCGCGGAGCAGGCGCTTGCCGAACGCCATCGCGCCGGTTTGCCACCTGTCAGTCACCAAGCCTTGCTGCGGGCCGAGGCTCACGACCAAGCAGACGCCGAGGCGTTTCTCCACGCGGCGCAGGCTTTGGCGCCGGAGAACCGCTTGGAATGGTGGGGGCCGGCACCGGCCATTCTCGAACGCCGTGCGGGGCGCTACCGCCAGCAATTGATGATCAATGCCCCGGACCGGCGGCAGTTGCATGCTTTGCTGGGCAGTTGGGTGCCCACCCTGTACCCAATACCGGAAGCCCGCAAGGTCCGCTGGTCCCTGGACGTGGACCCGCAAGCGATGGATTGAGCGTCACGCCTTTGCCTCGTGGCGATCGAATCGCGCGCCGCGGGAGTAAGGTTCGTTAGAATAGGCGCTTTCGGGCATTCATAGACGACGGCAGGCCGGGCGGCCACCTGCTGTGACGAAGGAGCAGCGTTGAAAGACCAGATTCAGTCCTTGGTGACCACGGCATTGCAGGCCCTGGTGGCGGATGGGGTCATTCCCGCCGATCATGGCGTGGAACCGGTGATTGAACGCACCCGCGATCGCAACCACGGCGACTTCGCCACCAACGCGGCCATGGCGCTGGCCCGTCCGGCGCGGCGCAAACCCCGTGAGCTGGCAGAGGCCCTGCTGGCCGCACTGCCACCTTCGAACGCCATCGCGAAGGTGGAGATCGCCGGCCCGGGCTTCATCAATTTCACCCTGTCCGCGGACGCCTACCACCGCGAACTGCTGGACATCCTGACCCGGGCGGCGCGCTACGGGCACAGCGATGCCGGCCAGGGGCGCAAGGTGCAGATCGAATTCGTCTCCGCCAACCCCACCGGACCCCTGCATGTCGGCCACGGCCGCGGCGCGGCCATCGGCGATGCCCTGGCGCGCCTGATGAGCGCCACCGGCTGGGCGGTCAGCCGCGAATTCTATTACAACGATGCCGGGGTGCAGATCGCCAACCTGGCCTTGTCCGTCCAGGCCCGCGCGCGCGGGCTGCGCCCTGACGATGCCGATTGGCCCGCCGATGGCTACCGCGGCGACTACATCGCCGATGTCGCCAATGCGTTCATGGCCGGTGAAACGGTCATTGCCGACGACAAAGCCGAAGTCGGCAATGCCGACCCGGACGATCTGGACGCGGTTCGGCGCTTTGCCGTGGCCTACCTGCGCCGCGAGCAGGACATGGACTTGCAGGCCTTCGACGTCGCCTTCGATGTGTACTTCCTGGAGTCCAGCCTGTACGACGAAGGCAAGGTTGCCGAAACGGTCGAACGACTGGCGGCGAACGGCCATGCTTACGAGAAGGACGGCGCACTATGGCTGGCCACCACGCGATTCGGTGACGACAAAGACCGGGTGATGCGCAAATCCGACGGCAGCTATACGTACTTCCTGCCGGATGTGGCCTACCACCTCAATAAATGGCAACGCGGGTTCACCCGAGTCATCGACGAGCAAGGCGCCGACCACCACAGTACCGTCACCCGGGTTCGCGCCGGCCTGCAGGCGCTGGAGGTCGGTATTCCCGAGGGCTGGCCCGAGTACGTGCTGCACCAGATGGTCACCGTGATGCGTGGCGGCGAGGAGGTGAAAATCTCCAAGCGCGCAGGCAGTTATGTCACCTTGCGCGACCTGATCGACGAGGTCGGCAAGGATGCGACGCGTTTTTTCCTGACCTCGCGCAAACCCGACTCGCAACTGGTCTTCGACATCGATCTGGCGCGCTCGCAAACCAAGGACAACCCGGTGTACTACATCCAGTACGCCCACGCCCGCGTGTGCAGCATCTTCAAGCGGCTTGGCGATCTGGGCCTCACCCATGACCCGGCGCGCGGCCGCGAATCGCTGGCACGCCTGGATGCGTCCGTCGAAAACGACCTCATGGCCGAGTTGTCGCGCTTTCCGGAGATGGTCGAGGCTGCCGCGCGTAATGCCGAGCCGCATTTGATCGCCCAATACCTGCGCGATGTCGCTTATCGGCTGCAGACCTACTACGACTCCGGGTTGAAGGTGTTGGTGGATGACGATGCCGATTTGCGCGATGCGCGCCTGACGTTGTTGACAGCCACCCGGCAGGTGCTCGCCAACGGTCTGTGGCTGCTGGGCGTTTCGGCACCGGAGGCCATGTGAGCGTCCGTCGCGACTACAAGGCGCCCAATACCTGGCGCAGCGGCACCAACAAGGACCGCAGTCGCGCCCGGGGCAACGCCGCGCTGGTCGGTGCGCTCATCGTCATCGGCCTCGGCGGCGTGGGCTACCATTATCTGGTCCAGGACAGCGGCACATTGAACCCCACGCCGCGCCTGGCCACCCCATCCGGCAGTCAGCCGGCAACCACCGCACCGCGCGGTGCCAGCAATGCGCCGCGGACAGTGCCCCCGGCCCAGCCACCGAAGTACGATTTCTACAACTCCTTGGAACAGCAGGAGGTGTTGATCCCGGAATCGGCGACAGCCCATACCGCCCCGCTTCCGGCACTGCCGGCGGAGCCGGCACCGACGACGGTCACGAACGGGCCGGTCTGGCTCCAGGTCGGGGCGTTCCGCAACGCCGACGATGCCGATGCCCTCAAGGCGAAAGTCGCGTTCCTCGGTTATCGGGCGCAGGTCGAAACCGTCGATACCGCCGACGGCCCGCTGCACCGCGTACGGCTGGGCCCCCTGCAAGGCCAGGACGCCCGGGATGCGCAGACAGCGCTGGAATCCAACGCGATGTCATTTCTCGTCATCCGCGGTGAAGGCGGATAACAAACTGTTAAATCCGCACGAAATAGTCTGCGATAGGCGGGCAAGGATGCTATGTTTTGCGTAAATGGACGTAAACGATCCAAGGGACGCTCAAGAGCCCGTAATAATAACGCCACGAAGACGATCCCATGCGGCTTATGGTGCAGGAGTCCACCGCAGAGACTAACGTCGATGCCCCGGTCGACGAGGGGTTGATCGTGCCTATGGTTGCCGAACGCATGGCAACGGCAGTGTGGGTATTGGACCTGGACGCATTCGGCTTTCGCTGGTGCAACCCAGCCGCGCTCACCGTTCTGGGGCTTGCGCACCTGGACGAGCTCGAGCGTTGGCGTACCGACCAGCGCCAACCGCTGCAGGAGACACTGGCCGCCGCGTTGATCGGTGTCGAGACCGGCACATCCATTGTCCGTGAACTCCCCTTACCCTCGCGCCGTGGCACGCTCAGCGCCAGCTGCGCGATTACCCCTGTGCCGCTGCCCGACGGCCATCGCGGCGCGGTAGTGGAACTGGGCACGCAGATCTCCGACGAGCAGGCGCGCGGCCTGGAAGCATTGGCGGCTTTGCCCCTGGGTATCGCCTGGTTCTCGGCCGACGGTCACGCGCTTGGCGGCAACCTCACGGCGCGGCAGTGGTTCAGTCAGCCGGATACCGGTCTCGTTCAGCGCTTTGTGCAATTGAAGGATGGCCAGCGGTTTCTTGTTCGGATGCTCACCGATGGCGCCATCAGCGGCGAATTCGATCTCAGGTTTCACAGCGGGCCTGCCACATGCCGGGTGTCCGGGCGTGTGGGGCGGGATCCACTGACCCACGCGCCGTTGATCGTCGTCAGCATCTGGCCAGCAACCCCGACCGCACAGGCCATGGTGGCCGTGCCGGATGCATCGCCCGCACCAACCGACGAGTTGCACACCATTCAACGTGCGCTGGATCGGCTGACACGCGAGCAGGCCATCGTCTTCGACAATCCGGTGGTCGGCATCATGTTCGTGCGCGCCCGTCGTATCGCGCACTGCAATCGGCGGTTCGAAGCCATGTTCGGCTACTCCGCCGGCGGCCTGGACGCAAAGCCCACGCTGGTTCTCTACCCCTCCAAGGAAAGCTGGGAGACCCTGTGGCATGCCGGCCACGCGGTTCTCGCCCGCGGCGAGGCCTTCCGCGCCGAGATCGAGCTGCGCCATCGCAGCGGCAAACCCATGTGGTGCGACATGATCAGCCGCGCCGTCGACCCCGACGACGTGGAGTCCGGCGCGATCTGGATCGCGGTGGACATCACCGAGCGCAAACGCGTCGAGTCCGCACTCAAGAATGCCCACGAGGAGCTGGAACGCCGGGTACGCGAGCGCACCCGCGAGCTCCAGCGCAGCGTGCAGTCGCTCCAGCAGGAAATCACCGAGCGCAGACAATCCGAAGAGCACGCCCGGCACCTGGCCCATCACGACACCTTGACCGGCCTGCCCAACCGCACACTGCTGGAGGAACGCCTCACCTTCGCCTTGAGCCGGGCCACTGAAACCAATGGCATGGTCGCGCTGATGTTCATCGACCTGGACCGTTTCAAGACCATCAACGATTCGCTCGGTCATCTGGCCGGCGACCAGCTCCTGCAAGCGGTGGGACAGCGGCTGCGCGGCTGCATCCAAGGGCGCGATACCGTGGCCCGCCAGGGTGGCGACGAATTCGTCGTCGTGCTCGGCGAGATCCACGACGAGGAGCAGGTCCGCCAAGTCGCCGAGCGCATCTACCACCGGCTGGCCGAACCCTTTCGCATCGACCGCATGGAGCTGCACGTCACACCGAGCATCGGTATTGCGCTGTACCCGCGCGATGGCGAGGACGTGCTGGCGCTGATGAAGAGCGCCGACACCGCCATGTACCAGGCCAAGGAGGCCGGCCGGGCCAACTTCCAGTTCTTCAACCCCGAGATGACCGACGTCGCGGTGCGTCGATGGACGCTGGAGAACCATCTGCGTGGGGCGTTGAAGAACAACGAGCTCGAGCTGTTCTTCCAGCCGCGCGTGAACGTGGCCAATCAATCCATCTGCGGGGCGGAGATCCTGCTGCGCTGGCGCCACCCGGAGCTGGGACTGGTCGGCCCGGACACATTCATTCCCATCGCCGAGGAAAGCGGGCTGATCAACACCCTGGGCGAATGGGTGCTGGAGCGCACCTGCGCGCAATGGGTGGAATGGCGCGAACGCGGTATGCCGCTGCTGACCCTGTCGGTAAACCTCTCGGCTCAGCAGTTCCGCCGCCCGCAACTGGTGGCGGACATCGCGCGGATTCTCGACTCATCGGGCATGCCGGCGGACCGTCTCGAACTCGAGCTGACCGAAAGCATGCTGATGCGTCACGCCGACAATGTCGTCTCCATGCTCAATGCGCTCAACGACATGGGCATACGCCTGTCGGTGGACGATTTCGGCACCGGCTACTCCAATCTCGCCTATTTGAAACGCTTCCCGATCGACAACCTGAAAATCGACCGCTCATTCGTCCGCGACATCCCCGCGGACGCCGATGACACGGTCATCGCGGAGACCATCATCGCCATGGGGCGTAGCCTCAACCTGCGAGTCGTGGCAGAGGGCGTCGAAACCGCCGACCAACTGGCCTGGCTGGTCAACGCCGGCTGCCATGAGTATCAGGGGTTCTACCACAGCCATCCTATGCCGGCGGCGGAGTTCGAGGCCTTGTTCATTCGGCCTCAATCCTCCAGATAGCTGTACCCCGTCAGCCCAGCCTCCAATTCACCCAGCATCGCGGCGCCGCTGCGCGCATCCAGACCGGCATCGGCGACCCGCCGGCGGTAGGTCTCACGCAGAACCTCCGGCTGCAGGTGTACGTATTGCAGCAACTCGGCCACCGTATCGCCGTGCTCCAGGTCCATGAGCGCATAACCGTCATCGTCGGTCAGCGCCACGTTGACGGCGCTGGTATCCCCGAACAGGTTATGCATGTCGCCGAGAATCTCCTGGTACGCACCGACCAGGAAGATGCCGACCCGATACGGCTCGCCCTCTCGATACGGGGGCAGCGGCAGGGTGCTCTCCACCCCCTCGCCGTCGACATAGGCGTCGATCCGGCCGTCGGAGTCGCAGGTCAGGTCCTGAAGCACCACCCGGCTGGTGGGTTCCTCATCCAGGCGATGCAGTGGCACGATCGGAAACACCTGGTTGATGGCCCAGGCATCGGGCAGTGACTGGAACAACGAGAAGTTCAGAAACAGCTTCTCGGCCAATTTCTCGTGCAGTTCGTTTTCCAGATCGCGGTGCACCGAGCGTCGGGCGCTGAGCAAGGGGTGCACGCGGCGACAGATCGCCTGATAGCTGCGTTCTGCGCGGGCGTATTGATCGAGGTTGATGACACCGTGCAGGTACATGCCACGGGCTTCGCCCAGCCAATACACCGCGTCGTGATAGGCCTCGACGGCACCGGCCCGCGTTACCCCATCCAGCACCGACCACAGGTCGTGCAGCACCTGAGGGTCCTGGCGCACCGGCGGTGAGGGCGGTTCGGCACCGGGGGCTTCCTCATGGTCGATGATATTGGTGATCAAGGCGGCGTGGTGCGCGGTGAGCGCACGCCCGGACTCGGTGATGATGTTCGGATGCGGCAGGCCGCGGCGCTCGCCGCACACCTCGGCAAGAATACGCACGACGTTGTTGGCGTACTCCTGGACCGAATAGTTGATCGAGCAGTCGCTGCGCGAGCCGGTGCCTTCATAGTCCACACCCAGGCCGCCACCGACATCGACCGTATCGATGTGTACGCCCAGGCGATGCAGCTCGCCATAGAAACGCCCGACCTCGCGCAACCCGCGCTGGATGTCGCGGATGTTGGCGATCTGCGAACCCAGGTGGCAATGCAGGAGCTTGAGGTTTTCCAGCTGCCCGAGGGATTTGAGCCGCTCCATGGCGGTCAGCAGCTGCCCGGGAGAGAGCCCGAACTTCGACTTCTCGCCACCGGTGTCGGCCCATTTGCCCGCCCCCATGGAGGCCAGCCGGACACGAATGCCCAGGCGCGGCGTTACACCAAGCGATTGCGCAGCCTCGGCGACAAGGTCGATCTCGGAGAGCTTCTCGATGACGATGGTAACGTCCAGGCCGAGCTTGCGGCCGATCAGCGCGAGGCGAATGTACTCACGATCCTTGTAGCCGTTGCAGACCACCGTGCCGCCGGGCTCGGACAAGCCCAGGACGGCCATGAGCTCGGGTTTGCTGCCCGCTTCCAGCCCCACACGGCCACGACCGTGGGCCAGGATCTCGGTGACCACGCGACGCTGCTGATTGACCTTGATCGGGTAGACGAGCGTGTAACGGCCACCATAGCGGTGCTGGTCCACGGCCTGGTGGAAGGCCTCGCACAGCCGATCGACACGGTCGTGCAGGATGTGATTGAAACGCACCAGCACCGGCAGCGGGAAACCGCGCTCGATCAGATCGTCCGCCAGGGTGTCCAACGCGACCCCCTCGTGCGCATCGTCCTGGCGTCTACGCACGCGTAACCGGCCGTCTTCGGCGATGGTGAAGTAGCCATCGCCCCAGCGGTCGATATTGTATACTTCGCGCGCTTGAGACACCGTCCACGGCGCCGGGTGAGTCACGGTGTTGGACATGGGTGAGCGCCACTCCTCTTTAAGATTCCGCGAAAATCCGCCACGTTAATCCAGCCTGCCAGACGCGGCAACCAATGCCGCGACAGGAGTCCCCATGAGTCTAGACACGAGCTGGTTTTCAGAAGTCCATGCCAAGGTCAATGCCGCCTTCTCGCTGAAGATCGACGCCCGCTTGCACGAAGAGCAGAGCCCGTTTCAGCGGATCGAAGTGTTCCAGACCAAGGGCTTCGGACGCATGATGGCGATCGACGGCATCATCATGCTCACCGATCGTGACAATTTCCTGTACCACGAGATGATGGCCCACCCTGCGGTGTTCGCGCATCCGGCCCCCAGGCGGGTGTTGATCGTCGGCGGCGGTGACTGCGGCACGCTGCGCGAGGTGCTCAAGCACCCCGACCTGGTGGAGGTCGTCCAGGTGGACATCGACGAAGCCGTTACCCGGGCAGCGTTGAAGTACTTCCCCACGTTGACCGAAGCGAACGACGACCCGCGCGCCAGCCTGCATTTCGAGGACGGCATCAAGTGGGTGCGCGATGCGCCGGAAGGCCATTACGACATCATCATCGTCGACAGCACTGACCCTATCGGGCCCGCTGTCGGCTTGTTCAATGAATCCTTCGTTCGCGACTGCCACCGTGCCCTGGGGGAGGACGGCGTTCTGGTGCAGCAAAGCGAGAGCCCGCTGACCGATCTGGCCGACATCATCCTGCCCATGTACCGCAACATGCGGGCGGCGGGATTCGACGATGTGCACTCGCTTCACTTCCCCCAGCCGGTGTACCCCACCGGTTGGTGGACGGCCACGCAGGCGCGCAAGAACGGCCGTGTCGCGGATTTCCGCGAAGCCGATGCCGCCGCCAAGCGCTTTCATACCGAGTACTACAACGCACAGATGCATCGTGCGGCACTCGCGGTCCCTGAGCTGATGCGCAGGGCCATCGAAACGCTGTGACGGGCGATAGCCTCCTAGAGGGCGTCGACGCCGGTCTCACCGGTGCGGATGCGCAGCGCCTGCTCCAGCGCCACGACGAAAATCTTGCCATCGCCGATCTTGCCGGTGTTGGCGGCCTTGGTGATCGCCTCGATGACAGCGTCGAGAATGCCGTCATCGACGCCGACCTCGATCTTCACCTTGGGTAGGAAGTCCACCACATACTCAGCGCCGCGGTAGAGCTCGGTGTGTCCCTTCTGCCGTCCAAAGCCCTTGACCTCGGTCACGGTGATGCCTTGCACACCGATCTCCGACAAGGCCTCGCGCACATCGTCGAGTTTGAACGGTTTGATGATCGCAGTGACCAGTTTCATATCTGCTTCGCCTTTGAAATCCTTGCGCCGACCGATTGGCACTATAGCACTGCCGTCGGCGTGAAAACGTCGCGGGTGACCGGTCGAACCGGTCACCCGCGGTACGTGGCGGCCTACTAGGGATCAGCCCTTGCCCGAGGTGAACTCCGGATAAGCTTCCATACCGCATTCGGTCAGGTCGACGCCTTCGTGCTCCTCCTCCTCGGTGACCCTCAGCCCCATGATGGCCTTGAGAATGCCCCAGACGACGAGGCTGGCGCCGAACACCCAGACGAAGATGGTCAACGCACCGACAAACTGGCCGACGAAGCTGGTGCCATCTTTCGTGATTGGGACGATCATCACGCCATAGAAGCCCACCACCCCGTGCACGGAGATGGCGCCCACCGGGTCGTCGATCTTGAGCTTGTCCAGGCCGACGATCGAGAACACGACGATGATGCCGCCCACGGCGCCGAGAATCGTCGCCATCAGCGCGCTGGGGGTGGACGGTTCGGCAGTGATGGCCACCAGACCGGCCAAGGCGCCGTTGAGCAGCATGGTGAGATCGGCCTTGCCGAAGAGGATGCGGGCGGTGATCAGCGCGGCGATACCGCCACCGGCGGCCGCGGCATTGGTGTTCAGGAAAACCATGGCCACCGTATTGGCGCTGACCACATCGCCCAGCTTGAGCACCGACCCGCCGTTAAAGCCGAACCAGCCCATCCACAAGATCAGCGTGCCCAGTGTGGCCAGTGGGAGGTTGGCGCCGGGTATGGCGCGGACCTCGCCGTTGGGGCCGTACTTGCCCTTGCGCGCACCCAGCAGGATGACACCGGCCAAGGCGGCACTGGCGCCGGCCATGTGCACGATGCCCGATCCGGCGAAGTCGGAGAAACCGAAATCATCGCCCAAGGTAAACATGCCGAATACCGCGTTGCCACCCCAGGTCCAGGAGCCTTCCATCGGGTAGATGAAGCCGGTCATGACCACGGCGAAGGCCAGGAAGGCCCACAGCTTCATGCGCTCGGCCACCGCACCGGAGACGATGGACATGGCCGTGGCGACGAACACCACCTGGAAGAAGAAATCCGAGGCATCGGAGTACACCGCCCCGCCGCCAAATCCGGCTTCGGTGCTGGCGGCCAGGACGCTGGCGGTGAGTTCGTCTGCGCTGGCGGCACCATCGAGTTCGATACCGGTCAGGAAATACGTGCCGCCGTACATGATGGCGTAGCCGCAGATCATGTACATGATGCAGGCGACCGAGTAGAGGGCGACGTTCTTGGTGAGGATCTCGGTGGTGTTCTTGGAGCGGACCAGACCGGACTCCAGCATGGAGAAGCCGGCGGCCATCCACATCACCAAGGCGCCACAGACCAGGAAGTAGAACGTATCAAGTGCGTACTGAAGCTCGAAAATCTGATTTTCCACGACGGACAACCCCTTTGTTTCTTGGACTCGCCGGCCAGTCGCGCCCTAGAGCGCGTCGGTGCCGGTCTCCCCGGTGCGAATACGGACGGCCTGTTCCAGATCGAGTACGAAGATCTTCCCGTCACCGATCTTTCCGGTGTTGGCAGCCTTGCTGACGATCTCGATGACCCGATCGGTCAGCCCGCTATCCACGGCGACCTCCAGCTTTACCTTGGGTAGAAAATCAACGACGTACTCGGCGCCCCGATAGAGTTCGGTGTGGCCCTTCTGGCGCCCGAAGCCCTTCACTTCAGTCACGGTGATGCCCTGCACACCGATTTCCGACAGGGCCTCCCGAACATCGTCGAGCTTGAACGGCTTGATGATGGCGGTAATCAATTTCATGGACGGATCCTCGTTCACGTAGCCGGACGCATGGGTGCCGGAGCACCGGACCTGCGGCTTTCGATCCGGCGCGAAAAAGCCAAGCGAGCGAGGTAATGCACGGCTCATGCCAGCGGCGACAGAAGCTCGGCTGAATCGACGATCAAGGTGAATGAAACGGGTTCCTGAGCGTGCGGCATTGCACCAATGCGTACGCACCAAAAAGCAGCACGCACCACAATGGTGCGTTCACGTACCGGTGATTGCCGGGTGATACACTGCGCGCAAATTCAGGCTTGTGAGGTTCTTGATGATCGACCCCAAGGTGCTCGAAGACATGGCGCGCCGACTGGCGGACGCACTGCCCCCGGGTCTGCGCCAGTTCCAATCGGACATGGAGCGCAATGCCCACGCCGTTCTGCAAAGCGCGTTCGCGCGCATGGATTTGGTGACGCGGGAGGAATTCGACGTGCAGCGCGGCGTACTGGCCCGTACCCGCGAAAAATTGGCGGCCCTGGAAGCACGCCTGGCACAACTGGAAGCCGCAGACGCTCCCGAGGCGAGCGCAGCAAAGGCGGACACCATCGAAACGAGTCCGCGGCGCAAACCGAAGCCAAAAAATCCTGACGCTCAATCAGAATAACCCCGCTACGGGGCATCGGAATCGAACGCTGTGCCGGCTTCCGGCGCGGCATCGCTCACGGAGGAGCCGTATGAGTTTTGCTCAGGTTCAGACCCGAGCACTGGCCGGCGTGCTGGGGCTGCCGGTCACGGTTGAAGTGCATCTGGCCAATGGATTGCCCGCGTTGTCGATCGTCGGTTTGCCCGAGACGGCGGTCAAGGAAGCCAAAGACAGGGTACGCGGTGCGTTGTTGACCTCAGGCTTCGAGTTCCCGGCCCGCCGCATCACCATCAATCTGGCACCGGCCGATCTACCCAAGGGTGGCGGCCGCTTCGATCTGCCGATCGCGCTGGGGGTGTTGGCAGCCTCCGGGCAGATACCCGCAGACGCGTTGAACGGCATCGAGTGCATGGGTGAGCTCGCATTGTCCGGCGCGTTGCGTGGGGTGCGTGGCGTTCTGCCGGCGGCCCTTGCAGCACGTCAGGCCGGGCGCGTTTTCATCACCGCTCAGGAGAGTGCCGCCGAAGCGGCCCTGGTACCGGGCTTGACAGTGCATCCGGCGGATACCTTGCTGGCGGTGGCCGCGCACCTGAGCCAGCGCAAACCGTTGCCGGTGCAAGCGCCCACGGCATTGGCCGGCGATGAGTCCGATGCCCCCGACATGGGCGATGTGCGCGGCCAGTTTCAGGCCCGGCGCGCCTTGGAGATCGCCGCCGCCGGTGCGCACAACCTACTGTTCGAGGGGCCACCGGGAACCGGCAAGACGCTGCTGGCCAGTTGCTTGCCGGGTATTCTGCCGCCGATGACCGACAGCGAGGCGCTGGAATCGGCAGCGGTGGCCTCGCTGGCGGGTACGCTGGACCCGGCGCACTGGTGCCGCCGCCCGTTTCGCGCGCCGCATCACACCGCATCGGGTGTGGCCCTGGTCGGTGGCGGCGGGCTGCCGCGTCCTGGCGAGGTGAGTCTTGCGCATCATGGCGTGCTGTTTCTGGATGAGTTGCCCGAGTTCAGTGCACGGGTGTTGGAGGTGTTGCGCGAGCCTCTGGAGTCCGGGCGCATCGTCATCGCGCGCGCGGCGCGGCAGGCAGAGTTCCCGGCGCGCGTCCAACTGGTGGCGGCGATGAATCCCTGCCCGTGCGGTTATCTGGGGGACCCGAACGTTGACTGCCGCTGCTCGCCTGACCAGGTGTCCCGTTACCGCGGCCGTATTTCGGGGCCGCTGCTGGATCGCATCGATATTCGCCTGACGGTCCCACGGCTGGCACCGACTGAGTTGCGTGGCAGTGATCCGGGCGAGTCGTCGGCGCGGGTTCGTGAGCGTGTCGCAGCCGCGCGGGCGATGCAGCTCGAACGCCAGGGCCGGCCCAATGCGCAGCTTTCCGGGCAGGCGCTGGAGCGTCATTGCCAGTTGCCGGCGGATGCCGAGGATCTGCTGATGACGGCCTGTCATCGTCTGTCGCTGAGCCCGCGGGCGGTTCATCGGGTGCTGCGGGTGGCGCGTACGATTGCGGACTTGGCCCAGTCACCCGGCATTGCGCTGCCGCAGTTGTCGGAGGCGCTCGGCTATCGGGGCAAGTAGGACGTTGGCGGGCGTTGATCGCCGACGGACTGGCGGGGCGGCGATCTGGCCCCTAACCTAGGAGGCTGTCGCGGCGCGGGGGTGCGGTGGCCGAATCCCGCCCTGCGGGCCGGGTGGACCTCGATCAGACGCGCTGTGAACAC